>JAISSB010000083.1 GCA_031273325.1 Treponema sp.
GAATGTCCGAAGACCTTTCGGGAATGTCCGAAGACCTTTCGGGAATGTCCGAAGACCCTTCGGGAATGTCCGAAGACCTTTCGGGAATGTCCGAAGACCTTTCGGGAATGTCCGAAGACCTTTCGGGAATACCTTAAGACTCTTACGGAATGCCTTAAGACTCTTACGGAATGCCTTAAGACTCTTACGGAATGCCTTAAGACCCTTACGGAATACCTTAAGACCCTTACGGAATACCTTAAGATCCTTCGGGGGACAGATCTTTTGAGAGCTGATTATTTAAAGGAGATATGGGGATTTTCCCTAAAAAGTACTACAGTGTATGTAGAGTAGCCAACAGTATGGCTATAATCTTGACAAAAGAGGAGAAACCTGATAAAATGAAAAACAGGAAACAGGAAACAGGAAACAGGAAACAGGAAACAGGAAACTAGAGAAACAAGAAAAACAAGAAAATCTGCACAGTTATTGTTCTTTGTTACGGTATTATTCTGCCTAACGTTTAATCTTTCTGCACAAAACCGCCAAAAAATCGTCCCCGTTGACAGTGAAATCTATCAAGCTATTAAGTCGCTCTATATCGCTCAAGGCTTAGCTCTCCCTTCGACAACCGGACCGTGGAGTGAACATGAGTTACTGTTAATGCTCAATCGCCTTGACCAATCGAAACTTAAACATAATGAACAGCGCATATATGACGTTGTGTACGACGAATTAACGACAGATAACCCGGCTTTTAAATTTTCGGGTGAGCTTAACCTTGAAATGCATGGTCACAGTAATACTGAATATTTTGTCTTGCCCGACGATTTTGTCCGTCCAATCAATACGGCTGCGCCGTTTTTTGCGTTGCAGAGTGAAACGTGGATTCTCCCGTCCACGTACAGCTTTTTTGAATTACAAGCAGCCAACACGGTATATAATACCACTGTTAGCACGAAAGACGGTCGGGGACCATACGCCGGTTCTACCTTTTTTGGAGCAGCCTCTTTTGCTTCTAACCTTGTCTTCATTCCGCCTGCAACATTAAATGATTTCAGTATGAATTTTCCCTACCGGGCATTTGTTGCTGTCGGAGGAAACGGGTGGAATGTTCAGGTTGGGCGCGACCGGCTCTCGTGGGGACCGGGGGTAACCGGCAATTTTATGGTCGGCGATCATATTCAATACCATAATACTGCGCGTGCTTCGGTATACCGTGATAATTTAAAATACACATTTAATATTTCTGCTTTTCAATCCCCCTTTGAATATTTTGACCGCGAACAAACTGTGTGGAATATTGCTCGGAATTCTCGGGGAGGCGGGACAGATGGGTATAATCTTTTTATTGCCCACCGTGTGGAGTGGCGGACGCTGAAAAATACCCTTAATATTGCGCTCACTGAAGGGCTTATCTATCAAACGGAAGACAGTTTTGCTCCGGAAGTTTTTAATCCGGTCTTTTTTATGCATAACTTGTCACGGAGAAAGACGACAAATTCTCTGATCACGGTTGAAGCTGATTTTTCACCGATTCCGTTGCTCAATATCTATGGACAGCTTGCTGTTGACGAATTTGCTGCGCCCAATGAGCAGGGTGAAACCACATACCCCAGCGCCTTAGCTTATATGCTTGGAGTCCAAACGGCTTTTCCCGTGTGGAACGGTATGTTCAGCGCTTCGTTTGAATGGGCATTGACGGATCCTTATCTCTACCTTCGATACTATGGAGATAGCGGGCAACAACGGGGAACAGTTGGTTTAACATATGTCGTTGCGAACCGTTATGTCACTAACGACTTGGAAGAACGGTATGTTGAAGAATTTTTAGGTTACCGCTACGGCGGGGACGCTATCGTGTTCAACGCCCGCGGGGGTTATAACCGTATCGGGGTATGGAATATTCAAGCGAACTTAATGGTACTCATACACGGTACGCACGATAAATGGACAACGTGGCAGGAGGTCTATGCACAAAACAGCACGAATACTCCGCGTGACTTGAGTGCTTCGACCACTTCGCACGACACAGAAAATCATGCAGACGAAGCCGTTGCACTTCGTACGGCCGCTTCAGTACTCACCGCACTGTCCTTATCGGGTTCATGGAATTTTTGGAAAAATCTTTCTGTGTACGGTTACACAGACCTTGCATTTGTTGCTCACAAAGATAATATTTACGGCAGATCAACCGCAGATATTCAATTCGGCTTCGGGTTACAGTATAGCTTTTGAACAGGAACAGGGACAGATCCCTGATCAGAAGGACAAACACCTTGATAGCTTCGTATCAAGGTCCTTCACAGCTTCGTCTCAAAGTCCTTGATAGCATCGTATCAAACCCCTTTGACAATGGGCAGACCTCTGAATCAGAAGGACAGATTCTTGACAATGGGGACAGACCTCTGAATTGAACGATAGATTTCTGACAAACGGGGACAGACCTCTGGGGCAGACCTCTGATCAGAAGGACAGATTTCTGACAATGGAGACAGACCTTTAGGGGACAGACCTCATTGGGGGACAGACCTTTGGGTAGACAGACCTTTGGGGGAGACCTTTGTAGATTTCTTGGGGGTAGACCTCAAGAGGGACAGACTTCTTGGGGACAGACCTCATTGGGGGACAGACCTCATTGGGGGACAGACCCCTGAACGACAGACCTATGGGGACAGACCTCTGAATAAAAACTTTGAATCAAAACTAGCTATACACCCCGTTAACTTGATATGGCAAGAAAAATTAGAGGAGATACTTATGGTACTCATCATGTCACCTCAGAAGTAAATAGACGGTTAATGGAACTCAAAAATCCCATTATCAAAGCTCTTATTATACAGATTATCGCTGAAGCACATCAAAAGTATGACTTTAAGCTGTGGAATTTCTGTATTATGGATAACCATATTCATTTCCTCATAACACCAGGGAAAGACGTTAGCCTTTCTGTGATTATGAAGTGGATAAAGATGGTCTTCGCTATCCGGTGGAACAAGCTGCACGGAGTGACAGGACACTTGTGGGGAGATAGATTTCACGCACGGATGATAGAGAATAGAGAGGATTTTCTGAGAGTATTTCGGTATATTAATCAAAATCCGGTGAAAGCAGGACTGGTAGAACAGGCTAAAGAATGGATATTCGGCGGTTTATACCATTATCTTCACAATATCCGGCATATTGTGACAACCTTCTCAGACTTACTCGCTAAAGTTTTTACCGCAGACTTCGGCTAAGGGGACAGACCCCTGTGTTGGGGACAGACCTCTGAAGGTTTTGATCAGAATAGCTTGCGCTCTTCAGCCATGTTTCCCAGTTTATCTGCCCAATTTTCCGGAAATCTTTGATAATACCGTGCGGAAAAACGGGACTGCGGTCCAAGAATTCTGCAAAAAATATTCATAGTGATACTTGGCACACCGACTATGAGGAGATAGAGCGGTCCAAGCATGCGAGATTGTAGAAAATGCCCGTATTCATGGGTCAGTATTCTCTGATCATTGATCAGCGTATAGTCGATAAAAATATACGCGCCGAGACAAATTCCTCCCCAAAAATGCTCGATGAAAAAGACAACGGCAGCACCTTTCCGTTTGACCGCCCGGCACCGGCCAGCGCACAGACAACGGAGCAATAAGCCAAGAATATGCTGCGGCAATTGCCACACAAAAAGAAGTATATGTTTCATAGTCATGAGTAATTGTAACCGGAGGAAGTGGTTACGTCTTGCCTATCAAAGGGGAGTTCGCTATACTACGAAAGATTGAAGGCGCATACTGGCAAAAAACAAGGAGAATTTGCGAAGGGGCAGGGCGCCGGTTATATTAAACCGCAGAGACGGATTTATAGCGGACTTAATAAAAAAGGAGGAGGCACCCACAAGTGGGTATGCCGATTGTATGAAAAATCCCATTGTTGAACTTGACGGCGACGAGATGACCCGGGTGTTATGGGCATTAGTCAAGGATCGGTTGATCAAACCGTTTATTGATCTTAAAACTGAATATTTTGATCTGTCGTTAGTGAATCGGGACATTACCGATGATAAGGTTACAGTTGAAGCAGCGCATGCGATTCAAACGCTTGGCGTCGGAGTAAAATGCGCGACGATCACCTCGAATGCTGCGCGGAAAGCAGAATATAATTTGAAACATTTACATCCCAGTCCAAATGCAACGATTAGAGCCATTTTGGACGGGACAGTGTTCAGGAAACCGATCACTGTTTCGCTGATACAACCGTCGGTTAACACATGGAAAGCGCCGATTGTCATTGGCCGCCATGCGTATGGAGATGTGTATAAAAATGTTGAAATGTTTATTCCAGATCCGGGAAAAGTAGAATTAGTGTACACGAATGCTGACGGGGTTGAAAAGCGCGCGCTCGTGGCAGACATGCCGGGAAGCGGTGTTGTTCAAGGGATTCATAATCTTGACGAATCAATACGAAGCTTCGCACGTTCTTGTTTTTTGTACGCAATTGCAGAAAAAATTCCCGTCTGGTTTGCAACAAAAGATACTATCTCAAAAACCTACGACGGACGGTTTAAAGAACTGTTCAATGATGTATATGAGCATGAATTTAAAGAAAAATGTTCGAATGCGAAAATTAATTACTTTTATACGTTGATTGATGATGCGGTTGCACGAGTTATTAAAGGCGAGGGAGGGTTTTTGTGGGCATGTAAAAATTATGACGGTGATGTTATGAGTGATATGATTGCAAGTGCATGCGGCAGTTTAGCGATGATGACCAGCGTTCTGGTATCTCCGTCCGGAGTGTTTGAATATGAAGCTGCGCATGGAACTGTGCAGCAACATTATTACCGTTATCTTAAAGGAGAAAAAACGAGTACAAATCCTATGGCACTCATTTTTGCATGGACAGGCGCACTCGCTAAACGGGCAGAACTGGATAACGACCGGAAACTTTCTCATTTTGCTGCAACATTAGAAACAGCAAGCATGCACACGGTGGAGTCCGGAAGTATGACCGGAGATTTAGCACGGTTAGCGCAACCGGCACCGGAACAATCGCTCAATGCATGGGAATTTATCGATGCTGTCGCGATACATCTTAAGGATCTCCTTTAATGGTTTAAAGACTGACTATACATACCCTTTTTTCTTGAGTTCTTCGATATATTTAGCGTATCCTTCTCTATCGGATACCGCAATATGGGTAAGAATCCAATCTTTGAGAAACCGGACAAAGGCATTGGGTACAAATGCCCTTCCGTCCTCAAACTCTTTTACATCGTTCAGTACTCGCTGCACAAAAGCTTCATGTTCTTTTCTATGCTCAACCAACCGAGGGTATTGAATCTGTTCCAGAATACGTTCTTCAGCAGTAAAATGAAAACGAATATAATCAACGGTTTCATGGATTACTTCGTAAAAATATTTATTCACTGCATCTTTACCTTTCAAGCATGCAGCATATAAATTATTGGTTAATTCGAATAATTTTTTATGCTGATTATCCATAGCATCGATTCCAACGGAAAACCGTTCGTCCCATTCAACTAAAATATCAGTCCGCTGTGTTTCCATCGTCTTCCTCCGGGTCAGATTTTTTATAGTTCCGGTTTTTTATTTTATCTTGTTCTTGCAAATTGTCAATAAAATTACTGTACTGTTTATCAGACACAGCGATGTGCGTTAAAATCCAACTTCCCAGAAATCGGACAAAATTATTTGCAACAAAATACTTTCCTTCTTCAAATAATTGAACTTCTTCAAGGACTTTTCGTACAAATTCTTTGTGTTCCTCTTTATGTTTATTAAGGTCAGGGTACCGTAACCGTTCCATAATTTGTTCCTCAGCAGTGAAATGAAAATTGATATAATCAACAGCTTCACGAATAACCGCTTGGAAATATTGCTTTGAGGTTCCCTCTCCCTGCAAACATGCGTTATATAAATTATTTGTCATTTCAATCAATTTCTGATGTTGTTCGTCTATTGCTTGAATTCCAACTGAATAGCTATCGTTCCATACAACGAATGTAGTTGTTTCCATACATGTAACCCCTCACAAAAAAGAATAATATCATCGTGCTTCAAAATCTATTCGCGGGTCAATAATAGTATACATTAAATCGCTTAATAACGACAGTAACAAGCCCATTAACGTAAATATATACAACGTAGCAAAGATAACCGGATAATCTCGCTGCATAGTGGATTCAAAACCGAGTAATCCGAGACCGTCCAGTGAAAAGATAACTTCAATTAAAACGGAACCGGTAAAAAACATAGAAATAAACGCAGCAGGAAATCCTGCAATGATAATGAGCATGGCATTACGGAATACATGCCCCATTAAAATCTTTTTCTCCGTTAAGCCTTTTGCACGGGCAGTCATAACATACTGTTTATTGATTTCGTCTAAAAATGAATTCTTAGTGAGCATGGTAAGCGACGCAAAACCGCCGATAATCATTGCAATAATGGGAAGGGTCAGATGCCAAAAATAATCTCCAATCTTTTGAAGAAGATTCATACTGTTTAGATCTGTGGAAAACAATCCGCGCAAAGGGAATATCTTTATAAAACTTCCGCCGGCAAACAGTACGATTAACAGTACCGCGAATAAAAAAGAAGGAATTGCGTTTCCGATAACAATGACGGCACTGGTCCATGTATCAAATTTTGTACCGTTTTTGACTGCTTTTCGTATACCTAAGGGAATAGACACGAGATAAATAATTAATGTTGACCACAATCCTAATGAAATAGAAACGGGCATCCGCTCTGTGATCAAATCAAGCACTGACCGCGCACGGAAAAGACTGTTGCCAAAATCAAACGTGATATAGTTTTTAAGCATACGTCCATACCGTTGGAGAATCGGCTTATCAAAACCGTACAATCGTTCAATTTCGGCGATCACTTCAGGATCCAAACCCCGTGAACCACGGTATCTTGAAGATTCCACTTTTTGCTCAGTTCCTTCACCGCCGCCTCCCCCACTGATCCGTTGCACACTGGTATTTGAACCAAAGCCTTGCATAGTTGCTATCGCCTGATCAACCGGACCGCCGGGAGCAATCTGTATAATAAAAAAATTAATAGTAATAATTGCCAACAGTGTGGGAATAATTAAAAGTAATCTCCGTATAATGTATGCTGCCATAGCAAAAGTATACGTTTCAATGCCCTCTGGGACAAGCCCAAAGGATTGTGACTGAAGGTACTTAGCGCTCCTTCAATGGCTCATGGTATCTTGACGGCAAAAGCCTATACCGTATAATACAGGGTGTAACCTCTACAGTTGTATGGGTTGTTCTATGTACCGTAGGAGTTTTTATGAATATTTCTGGCTATTCGGTTAAGCGTCCCGTCACTATAACGGTGTTATATGCTTTAGCTGTTGGCGTTGCTATTTCTATTGTACCCCGGATAGCAGTTGATCTGTTTCCTTCAACTACCGGACCGGTATTATCGGTATACACCAGTTTTTCCGGATCAGGACCGGCAGACGTTGAGCAAAACGTAACGGCTCCATTGGAACGGGCGCTTGCTTCTTCCAGCGGACTGGTTGATATGACCTCTAATTCTTCTTTTGGGAGCAGTAATATCAACCTTAATTTTGCGTACGGTACTGATATGGACAAAGCTATGTCTACTGTTCAAACGACTGTCAGCCGTCTTGCAAACTCGCTTCCTGATGGGACCGGCACTCCAACTGTGCGGCGTTTTGATATGTCTGCTATGCCGATTATGCGTCTGGTGATCCGTGGAAACTATGCTCCCGACCAGTTAAGACTTTTTGCCGAAAACGAAGTACAAGCGCTCATTGAACGTATTGAAGGCGTTGCTTCTGCAGAAGTAACCGGCGGCACGAGTCAGATCGTACAGATCGATGTTTCATTGAATCGGCTTGCTGCGTTCAACTTAACACTCAACGAGGTCAGCAGTGCCTTGAGGGGGCAAAACATCTTATCCAGCGGGGGCAGTCTTCTCCGCGGTGAACAGCAATTCCAATTGATGACCCGTCAGGAGTTGGTAAGCGTTGACCAAATCAAACGGCTCGTCATTAAGAATGTTACGACAAACGGACGAACCCAACCGGTTCGTATGGAAGATATTGCTCAGGTGCAGGTTGCGTACAATGACAACGCAACGCGCGTGTACGTCAATGGGCAGAGCGGGGTATACATTCAAGTAACGAGCGAAAGCAGCAGTAATCAAGTGCAAGTTGCCCAAAGAGTACGGGATTCTCTTGGAGATATCAATGCAACCTTACCCACCGGTATTACGCTTGATGTGCTCACGGATAATACGACGATGATCAGCGCAACACTCAATCAGGTATACTCAAACGCCATTCAGGGTGCGCTCCTTGCAATGCTCGTGTTATTTATTTTCTTGAGAAATATTAAGGGAACCTTTATTATTGGTCTTTCCATTCCTATTTCGATTCTATTAACCTTGATGTTTATGTCGGTTTTCGGCTTTACCTTAAACCTTCTTACTATGACCGGATTAGTGCTGGGACTTGGTATGACCGTTGACGCCTCTATCGTTATTTTGGATAACATTCACAACTATAGAGTCCGCGGCGCAAAACCGGAGATCGCTGCAATCCTCGGCAGTCAAGAAATGACCCGCGCTATTATCACTTCAACAACGACAACACTCTGTGTATTTATTCCGCTGATCATATACAAAAACGATTTGGAGATGCTCGGACAACTGTTTAGCGATCTGATATTCACTGTGATCATTTCGTTAATTTGTTCGCTCGTCGTTGCACTCACCTTAGTTCCCGCACTGTGCGGTTCAATCCTTAAGTTAGACACCCGAAAACAAAAACCTTTAAAAAATCGTTTCTTAAAAGCTGTTGACGACAGTATGGAAAACTTTTTTAACCGGTTAGACAATGCATACAGTAAAAGTGTCGGCTACTGTCTCAAGCACCGGCTCGTTGTGCTATTATTCGTACTGGCTATCCTTGGATATTCATGTTTACAGTTTTCCGGCATTGGTATGAATATGTTTCTCCGGACTCGTACGGACGATACAGTGAGTCTTAATTTTTCTTTTCCTCAAGGAACAACTATTGAAGTAGTTGATTCGCTCTTATGGGAATGGGAAAAGATCATTCGTAACACTGTTGACGAAGCGGGAATACGGAATATTATTCTTACCGTACGGCAAAGCGGCACGAATCAAGGAAATATTCAAGTAACCTTACCGCCGCTGGCAGAGCAGATCGCTACTCCTTCAGCAATCATTGCTGCCTTAACGCCGTTTATTAACACTGTGCCGGGTGTCCGTATTTCGTTTCAAGCAGGGCGTTCTATGAGTACGTCGTCTGCCGTGGAAATAACGGTTACGTCACGAGACACCACGGCTATTATGGAAGTTGCCGATGAAATTCAAAGCATTATGCTTCGGCAGTTACCTGAAATCGAAGATCCAACGATTAATTTAACGAATGGAGCGCCGCAGTTGCAGATTGACATTGACCGTGAGCGCGCTTCTGCCTTGGGTATCTCGGTTGCAAGCATTGCCAGTGAAATTCGTACGGCAATGGACGGTACAACTGCAACAACGATTTCCCAAGGGGATCGGGTGATTAACGTTCAAGTACAACTGCAAAAAGAAGACCGCAAAGGGTTGGCAAACTTGGACGCCATTTTTGTCATGGGGCGTTCCGGACAGCGGGTTCCCCTTTCAAATGTTGCACACATTTCTGAAGGCCAAGCTCCAACAGCAATCCGCCGGGAGAATCAAGAGCGGGTCGTCCGCATTACCGGCTCACTGCCGCCGGGCATTGCCGCAACTGAAATGCAGCAGCGGTTGGAAAACACCGTAAAACAATTCCTTGTGCCGCGTGAAGGGGTCACCGTGCGGTATTTAGGAGAAGCTCAAGAGATTGAACAGTATAACCGGCGCTTTATTATCATTATTGCCGTAGCTATTTTCATGGTTTTCGGCTTGATGGCAAGTCAATTTGAATCGTTTGTTGATCCGTTGATCATTTTCTTTTCGATTCCGTTGCTCTTTATCGGTGTTATTTGGATCTATAAGATCGGCAACGAAGCTATGTCTATGTTTTCTGCCGTTGGTGTCGTTGCCCTCGTAGGAGTCGTCGTCAACAACGGTATTGTCTTCGTTGATTACACGAATATGCTCTGTGCGCGGGGGTTCACCGTGTATGACGCCTGTCTTGAAGCGGGAAGAAACCGCCTCAGACCGATTTTAATGACAAGCTTGACGACTATTCTGGGGATGATTCCCATTGCATTTTTTCCCGGCGCGGGCGTTGATACGATTCAGCCGATTGGAAAAACCTTTGTCGGCGGCTTGACGGTGTCGTCGATTATGACCTTATTTGTGACGCCGACTATGTACTCACTGCTCAACAGCCGCCATGACAAAAAGCTCGCCGCAATTGAAAAGCCGAAACCGGTAGCTCACACGGTAATGGCATCAAAAGTCTCTGTAGGGAGCCATTAAATGCTCCGCAGCCTGCGTTGGATTGGATTTATTGCCCGACGGTATGTGTCGCGGAAACAGAAAAATGCTCCGACAACGATTCTTGCAATCATCGGCATTGCGGTAGGAGTCCTTGCACTGATCGTCATTATTGCGGTCATGAACGGCTTTCAAATGGGATTCATCGAAAGTATCCTGGAATTATCGTCTTATCATGTGCGCGTTGAAGGAGATTCAGCGGAAAACGAGCAGAAGCTGCTAGACACTATCCAACAGATTGCAACGATTCCCGGCGTGACGGCAATCGTGCCGTTCAAAGAATTTCAAGGGCTGGTACGCGGAAAGCATGATTCTCAAGAAGTTGCTATCCTTCGGGGCGTCCCTTTCAACGCCCTTTCTCAAGATGCGGGAATGCGGGATAAAATCCGCTTTGAAAGCGGGTCTTTTGATTTAAAAGAAGAGCAATCGGTACTCCTGGGGGCAGAACTTGCACGAAGGCTCGGCGTTCGTATCGGTGACGAAGTGACTCTTATATCCATTTCCGGTATTCTCAGTGAAGAGATTGCAGCAGAAGATACCGTGTTCACCGTGCGCGGGATTTTTCGGACCGATTTTTATGAATACGATCTGGGGTGGGGCTTTATTAATATCGAAAGCGCTTCAACGCTCGGCGGCGGACTGTTAGTGTTGGGAATCAAATTGCACAATCGGTGGCTCGGTGATTCCTACGTACCGCGGATACGGGACATTGTGACAGACAGCGGGGGAACAGTAACGTCGTGGCGGGATTATAACAAAGCTTTTTTCGGTGCGCTGAGAACCGAAAAACTCCTGATGTTTGTGCTGGTCGGATTGATCTTTGTTGTGGTAGCCCTCAACATTTTTCAAGCGCAACGGCGGAATGTTATGGAAAGACGGGAGGAGATCGGCTTACTCAAGGCAGTCGGCGGGGGAGAACTCGCAATCCGTTTTATATTCGTCTCCGACAGTTTTGTCGTCGGCGGACTTGGCACATTGATAGGTTTGAGCGGCGGGTTGCTGATTGCCTCAAATATCAGTGCATTCTTTTCCCTGCTAGAAACTATTGCCAATACCTTTATCCACATAGTCAACCGGATTATGCGGGCGGGTACTGCTGATTTTAGCATTTTTTCTCCCACAGTGTTTTATATTAAAGAGATTCCGTCACGAATCATTCCGCATGAAGTCGTACTTATTTGCACCTTTGGTCTCTGTTCTGCGTTAATTGCTGCATGGTTCGCTTCACGAAAGACAACAAAAATGAGACCGGCAGAGGTATTAAGGGATGAGTAACGAAGTATTAAGGGTTGAGCATGTCGTCAAACGGTATATATCCAGTGCAGAAACGCTTGTTATTCTTAAGGACATAAATTTGTGTATTCCGCATGGGGTATCCGTTGCAGTGATGGGCGGAAGCGGAAGCGGGAAAAGCACATTATTAAATATTATCGGCGGTCTTGACCGCTGCGACGCCGGTGTGGTATCGGTCAACGGTGCGGATATCAGCGTACTGTCCGAAAAAGCTTTGTCTGATTACCGGAGCAAACATCTTGGGTTTATCTTTCAATTTCATTATCTCCTCAAGGATTTTACTGCCCTCGAAAACGTTATGATTCCTGCCTATATTGCCGGTATGAAAAAAAAAGAAGCTCTTGAGCGGGCGCGGGTACTGCTTGAGGACGTACAATTAAGCGACCGCTTGCAGCATTTTCCCTCGCAACTTTCCGGCGGAGAACGGCAGCGCATTGCTGTTGCGCGGGCGTTGGTAAATAATCCGGATTTAATTTTAGCCGACGAGCCGACCGGCAATTTGGACGCATATACGAGCAATGTTGTTGCAGAGCTTCTGTATTCTGAAGCAGAACGGTGGAAAAAAACGCTGATCGTAGTAACGCATGACGAAAAGATTGCCGCCAAAGCGCACTGCATATACCGCTTAGAAGCCGGTACTTTTAGCGAAATATATACTGCTTAAGCTTTTCGGGAATATCATAAGACCTCTGGGGAACGTCCGAAGACCCTTCGGGAATGTCCGAAGACCTTTCGGGAATGTCCGAAGACCTTTCGGGAATGTCCGAAGACCTTTCGGGAGTGTCCGAAGACCCTTCGGGAACGTCCGAAGACCTTTCGGGAATGTCCGAAGACCTTTCGGGAATGTCCGAAGACCCTTCGGGAATGTCCGAAGACCCTTCGGGAATGTCCGAAGACCCTTCGGGAGTGTCATAAGACCTTTCGGGAATGTCATAAGACTGCTACGGAATGCCTTAAGACTGCTACGGAATGCCTTAAGACTGCTACGGAATGCCTTAAGACTGCTACGGAATACCTTAAGACTGCTACGGAATGCCTTAAGACTCTTAGGGAATGTCCGAAACTTGGGGACAGACCTCCGCTTAGCTCTCCGCTTCTGTGAATACCTTAACAAGTAAGTCTGAGAAGGTTGTCACGATATGAACAATATTATTGAGATAATGATATAAACCACCGAATATCCATTCTTTCGCTTGAGTCACTAACCCGGCTTTCACTGGATTCTGGTTGATATACCGGAATACTCTGAGAAAATCCTCTCTCCCTTCAATCACCCGTGCGTGAAACCCGTCTCCCCATGGATGCCCGGTCACCTTGTGCAGCTTATTCCACCGGATAGCAAAGACCATCTTTATCCATTTCACAATCAGGGAAAGATTGACGTCTTTTTCCGGCGTTATAAGGAAATGGATATGAGATTATCCATAATACAGAAATTCCATAGTTTGAAGGCATATTTTCGGTGCGTTTCAGCGATAACTTGTACAAAAAGGGTTTTGGTATGCGGACTCTGGAGTTCTATTTCCCGTCCATTTCTCTGAGGTGACGTGATAAGTATCACTATGAGAAGTATCTCCTCTGTTCTTGCATGCCATATACCAGTTAACAGGGTGCTTCGCTGATTTTGATTCAAGCGAAGGGGACTTTTTGGGGACAGACCTCAAGGGAGACAGACTTCACAAAGGGACAGACCCGACAACAGGAGCTCTCTGTGCCATAATACAGAGACTCTCTGTCCGCTAATGCAGAGACTCTCTGTCCGCTAATGCAGAGACTCTCTGTCTGCTAATGCAGAGACTCTCTGTCCTCTAATGCAGAGACCCTCTGTCCTCTAATGCAGAGACTCTCTGTCCTCTAATGCAGAGACTCTCTGTCCACTAATGCAGAGACTCTCTGTCCTCTAATGCAGAGAGTCTCTGTCCTATAAGGAAGGTCACCTTTCCCTAGTAAGGGAAGTCGTCGCTCCCTAGTAAGGGAAGTCGTCGTTCCCTAGTAAGGGAAGTCATCGTTCCCTAGTAAGGGAGGTCGCCACTCCCTGACTTGGGGACAGACCTTGATTTGGGGACAGCTAACAGGGACAGACCCCGAAAGAGACAAACTCTCAAGGGGACAGACCTCTTAAAAAAAGGCGGGACATATAGCCCGCCTTTATGATAAACCTCTGCGACACGAGGGACTCGAACCCCCTACCTGCTGCTCCGAAGGCAGCCGCTCTATCCAGATGAGCTAGTATCGCCTCTTGGAGTGTTTCTTAACGTTGTACGCGCCCGGAAGCATCTCCATGTGCAAGCTTTTGCACTTCAGACACTGAAACAATATTAAAATCACCTTCAACCGTATGCTTAAGGCAGCTTGCAGCAACAGCAAATTCAAGCGTTTCGGCTGAAGAAAGTCCCTCGACAAAGCCATAGATCAGTCCCGCTCCAAAACTGTCGCCGCCGCCAACCCGATCAACGATGTGTACGGGATACTTTTTTGAATAGTATGTGTCAACACCGTCATACAGTAACGCAGCCCACTTATTATCGTTAGCGGTGATTGACTCACGCAAGGTTATTGCAACTTTTTTAAAGCCGAACCGTTTCGCAAGTGTTTGTGCAACGAATTGATAGCCTTCACGGTTAATAGTTCCTGCGGTGACGTCAGAATGAGGAGCTTGTATGCCGAATACATCGAAAGCGTCCTCTTCATTGGCAATGCACAGGTCAACAAACGGGACAAGTTCCCCCATAACCGCTTGGGCTTTCTCGCGCGACCATAGATTTTTCCGGTAATTAAGATCACAAGAAATGGGGATTCCCTTTTTCTGTGCAGTTTGACACGCTTCTTTGGTAATCTGTGCAGCAGAATCAGAAATGGCAGGCGTTATTCCGGTAAAATGAAACCACCGGGCATGTTCAAGAATACGTTCCCAATCAAAATCATGCGGATCTGCTGTTGCAATCGCTGAGTTTGCCCGGTCGTAAATAACTTTTGAAGGACGCTGTGAAGCGCCTTTTTCTAAAAAGTATATCCCTAACCGTGAACCGCCCCGTACAATCGCCTCGGTATTAACCCCAAAACGCCGAAGCGCTTGTACTGCTATCTGTCCAATCTCATGCGCGGGGATTTTAGACACAAACGTTGCGTCCAAACCAAACTGAGCTAAGGATACTGCAACATTAGCTTCGCCTCCGCCCGGTGTTGCCAGAAATGAATCTGTCTGCACAAAACGCAGGTAACCGGGCGGTGCCAGTCTTAACATTAATTCTCCAAAGGTGACAATCGTTTTCATCTTAGGTTCTCTCTAACAAATGAACGGCAAAACCGGCGATTTCGTCCTTTAAATAGATAAAGTTAATATCACCGTCTGCGTCTACCCGCGCACTGTCCATATCGAATACAACCCCTTGACGCTCCAGCAACGCCATTGCCCGTTTGACACTGTTCGTACTGATAGCAATATGTCCATGGGTGCCAAGTCCTTTACTTTTCATTATCTCGATGGAACTTCCGGTAAATACTGAGGCACTCCGTTCCTTGATGGGAAAACCAAAATATGAAGAAAAACAGCGGGCAGCGAGCGATACTTCTTCTTCTTGAGACGTATTAATGCCAAGATGAATAACGGAAAAATCAAGCATTTTCAGCACAGCTTCCCGGCAAAGTGCGGTAATTCTATCAAATTCACCGTCATTGATCAGGGAATCTTTTGCCATCCATGAACCCCCGCACGCAAGAATTCTTTTGAACCGAAGGTACGAACCGACATTATTCACATTGATTCCCCCGGTTGGGAGAAATTTCAACGTGTTATATGGTCCGGCGATAGCTTTTACATATTCGAGTCCACCCGACTGTTCAGCAGGGAAAAACTTCACAACCTCTAGTCCAAAGTCTAACGTAGCTTGTTCAACATCAGACGGTTTTGAACATCCAGGTATGATAGTAATTCCCCTGTTAAGACAGTACTGCACCACTTTGGGATTAAAACTTGGCGTTACAATAAATTGAGCACCTGCTTCAAGAGCACGGTCGACTTGAGCAATGGATAACACAGTACCAGCTCCGAGCAAAACATTTAAACCTGATTCCTTTATCCGACGTATTGAATCTTCGGCTTGAGAGGTTCTAAAGGTAATTTCCGCACAAGGAAGTCCGCCGGTGATAAGTGATTTAACCAACCGTATTGCTCTGTCTGCATTATCAATTTTAATGACCGGAACGATTCCGATCTTTTCTATCTGATCTAGAATAGCATTCATAGGTGTTATTATAGTAGCATCGTGTTTCAAGTGCAAGCGCCGTTTTTACAGCACCGTTAATTAACCGTTCGAGTACTAACGGTAGTAGAGGTATGAGCATAAGAACGCCGATCTTTCCCCCGCGTGCTTGATATGCACGGGTGCTGTTTTCCCACATTTCAAAAAAACGCGGGATAACATTAAGCATTAACGCAATGCTTAAACTGACTGTAGACGATCCGAAACAGTCTCTTAATGCACCGGCAGTTGTTGTAGAGAAGAGCAGGGATCCGGCGCAAAATGATGTCATAAGACTTAACAAAGAAAATATCGAATCACCGAGCGCCTCAAGGTCGCAATACAACGGCTGTATATGGAAAGAACGGTAGACGGTAACGCAGAGCATCAGCAACAGTAACGGCTTTGCTCCGCGGACTACATTGCGTATCTTCAGCCGTGCTGCCAGTGAAACGCCAGAGAGGATCAACACGGTGACGGCTAGACTGTACCATGACCACAGTGACGCAAACGAAAGTATGCCAAAAGCAACGAGTTTAATCTTTACGTTGAGCTTGTGAATAACGGTTGTTCCATGCTGATAACAGTAGGGGGTTAAGTCATAAGCCATGAGCAATCTTGCACCACTGTGTAGCTAACCCGCGGGTCACGAACCCCCCAGAGCGGTTTGAGAGCGTTGAGTACCTGTTCAGGGCTTCCATCAGCACACAGTGTTCCTTTGTGTACAATGAGTAACCGTTCGGCAAACGCAAGTACCTTTTCCAATTCATGTGTTAAAATAATCACTGTTTTATTCGTTTCTTTAAGCGTTTGTATCACTTCAAGAACCTGTATAACACCCGGCCAATCAAGATTTGCAAACGGTTCATCCATAATAATTATTTCAGCTCCCATTGCAAGAACTCCTGCGATAGCTAAACGGCGTTTTTCTCCGCCGGATAAATGGCGCGGTAAAAAATCCTTTTTGTCACTTAAACCTACTGCGTGCAACGCTGCTTCACTCCGGGTTGCAATTTCAGCTTTTGAATACCGTAAATTTTTCGGACCAACAGCCACATCTTCACTCACTGTATCCCCAATTATCTGTACGTCAGCTTCCTGAAACACTAAGCCGACTTCACGCCGAAGCTGTTGAATTCCTTTTTTCAAGGTCTGTCCCCGAAATGTAATAGTTCCGCCGCTTGGTTCAAGAAGCCCGGCAAGCATGTGTATTAATACCGTTTTCCCCGACCCATTGGATCCGGCAATTAAGAGACATTCTCCTTCATAAATCTTTGTGCTTATATGAGATACTGCTTCAACACCGTTAGGAAATTTTTTTGAAATATCTTCGAGCGTAAAAAGCGGACGGTGTTCCATAACGTCAATGACAGTTGACTTTTAGTGAAACAAATGCGTCGGATTCATTTTGAAAAACGACATATAATTGGGGAGCTTTAAACGGTACGTCAAGGGAAAACTGTTCTTCTTTTTCTTCTGTGGAAAATAAAAATTGCTCTTTAAACGGTTCTCCTTCATAGCCAACCGGCGCAACCGCACAGTTAATGATTTCGCTTGATGCTTCAGCGTTACGGACGACAGTGTTGATCTCAAGATGTGTTGTCCCGTCTTTGGTAAACCGTCCGGTTACCGTAATCGAAAACGCCCCAAGTTGATAACTTCCTACAGAGTGGATCATCCGATTCATAACTGAAATGAAAACACAAAGCACGACGATAGTTATAAGTAAAAACCGATTGGAACGAGTACCCGTCAATGTATTGAAAACATTGGGAAGCTTAACCGTTTTATCATTCAATGCTCGCACTGTCGGAGAAGCTCTCTGTAAACGGTGTTCGCGTGAATAATAGTATTGCGGCTCAAAAGGGATTGGTTTTGGTTTTGTATGTGGATCATCCATAAGTAACCTCTAGTTAGGAGAAATAATTGCTGAAATCGGGATTCCAAGCTGTTGTAATTCAACCCGTGCAAACAGTAAATTCGGGTCATTCCGGACTGCAGCTATTAATGCAGCACGGTACTCTTCTTCACGATTAAGCGCACGCAAACAGCGGCTCATCCTATAGTATAATTTTGCTCCATGCGTTGTACCGTTTAACTGCTGGCTAATCGGCTCATAAAGGTTGAGTGCAGCGTTAAACGAGCGGCGAGCTTCTAAAATTCGTGCTTTGTTAGCTATAACTTGATAAGGAGCTTGATCTTCAGGAACATTGTTGAAATATTGTTCAGCTCTATCAAGATCGTTTGTACGCAATGCCAATATTCCTTGGTAAACAGCTATCCACGAACCGGTCAAACCTTGATAGGAAGCTTGTTTTATAAGAATGTTCAATTCGCGCGGGGCATGCTGATAATCAAAATAAAACGCTGCCCATTGGTACAGCGATTCATTACCGGGATACTTTTCAAGCATAATCCATGTATCTGCAATGGACTTATCGATGGGTACTAATCCTTGCTGACGTTTGATGAGCTCAAGATTAATAAGCGGAGCATTCGATTGTTGGTATGCTTTATTGAGCATTTCAAGAGCCGATTGAGGTTCAAGAAACCGTGAATACAGTATAGTTGTATATATATGATGATCCGTATTGCGTTGGTCGGCATTGAGTATTTCCAATAGAGCCAAAGCTTCCGCTTTACTGTTCGTAGTAGCGGCTACATTGTAGCTGCTCCGAAACCGAACATCGGCGTTTGCTGCAGACGTCAACGTTGACCACAAATTTTGAGCACTTTCCGTGTATCCAGACAAATACAGTGCGTCTGCTTGAAGTTCCGTATTTTCTTCGTTTGTACTACCCGAAAGTAAAGCTCCAGCGCGGGCAGGATCGTCATAATCATAGAAAAATGTTGCAGCAAGATTGATTGTCTGAGAAGAAACAGTCGTAGGAATCACATCATTTAAATACTGTGCTGCACGGTGAATATCCCCGCTTAATACTTGAAGTATCAGTATATTACGCTCCATTGCAGGACTTAATCGCTCTGATTTCCAGCTTCTTTTAGGAATTTCCAGCACCTGTTCCGGACGACTCAAAGCACCTGCAAGCGCATACAGATCAAAAGCTTGAGGAAGTTCGCGGATACTGTCTGCTCTGCTTATCAATGCTGCACGCACCGTATCCGAAAGCTCTGCATTGAGCATAAGGAGTGCGTCTGAAGCGATGAGCGCAATTGTGTCAGAGCCGGGAAAATCTTGCACCGCTTTTTGTGCTGATTCATAGTAGGCTTTCTGTTGATTTTGACTTTGTTGGGCGCGAATCCGTCTCCGTTTGAGAACAGAAAGCCGTGCCTCAAGTCCAAAAGCTTTGCGTTCCAGTGCATTAAGAAGACGGACAGCCGTTGAAGGATTAACCTGCTCGTCATACTTTTGCAATTCACGGTAAAAAGAATCGGTAACCGGGGCAGTTTTATTTTTTTGTATTGATAAATACAGCATCAATGCTAAGAGCGGAATGGCAAGTATCACGCCACTTATACACAGTATCGGAAATATCTTTTTCATAAATTTCATAACTGTTCAACTATCGTCGTTTTCCGTATGCTATCAAGGACACCGTTGACAAATCGAAACGACTCTTCAGTACCAAAATCAACTGCAAGTGAAATGGCTTCGCTGATAACTATCGAAGCTTTATTATCTGTTTGATAGAGCAGCTCATAGGTACCTACCCGCAATATTGCAAGATCAATTTTATTCAACCGTGAAAAAGTCCAGTGTTCTAAATGACGCTGAATCATACTATCAATAGATTCAATTTTTTCTAAGGTACCAGCAACCAGCAACTGTGCAAATGTTTGCACAGTTGCATGCATGCTATCTTCCCAATCAAAATTTATCACATCTTCAACCGGACAGCGTTTAATTTCCCATGCGTACAACGCTTGAATGGCTAATAACCGTCCTTTATGACGTATGTTCATACCGTCTTTTTACCACGTCAAATTATTTTCATACACTTGAAAAGGATTCCCTAAACGCAGGTCGTTAATAACCTCTTGTATCGCTCTATCAAGGAGCAGTTGTTGGCGTTCCTGTGCAAGTCCTTCCCGTATATATTGCCGTACTGTTACCCGTGTTCCCAACTGAATAATGTCATCGAGACCCAGTGCTTTCTGGCTATAACTTTCGGTTACTTTGATAATATGGTAACCAGCCGGCGTTTCAATCCTTCGTGATACTTCTCCTTGTCTCAAATTAAAAGCAGTGTTAATAAATTCTGAACCGTACAGAGCTTGGGCTTCAGGAGTACGCGGAATATACCCCATATCACCCGCTTGGTAACCCGAAGAAGGAGATTGGGCTTTAAGGAGAGCTTCGTCAAACTTCGAAGAACTTGTTCCAATGTCACGCTGCAACCGATCTGCAACAGTACGTGCTTGATTTTTCTCTGTTTGATTTGAACCGATCGGAACAAGAATCATAGACAAACGAATCGTATCCGGACGGACAAATTGAGATTTAGTTAAATTATACGCATTGAGAATATCGGAATCTGTTGGGTCTTGGTATGTTCTAAGAAGCGCATCTTTTTTTGCAACAACATATTTTTGTATAACCATCTGTTGACGAATTTGTTCACGAAACGCTGGAATCTCTAAGCCTGTTTGAGAACGGATCGCCGAAGAAAATTCAGGTTCAGTTGGTTGGCGGCCTAATTGAGCGGCAAGATTATCCCGTAACTGTTGTATGGCTTGATTTATTTCTGTTTCTGTCACAGTAACACGGTCGCGCTCAGACGCCTGGAGTACTAATTTCTGATCGATCATAGTATCCAATAATTGGCGCTGTTCCGTTCTGTTCAACGGCCGTCCAATAGCACGTTGACTGCTTTCAACCGCCGTTTTTAATTGCTGCACTGTAATAGTTTCACTCCGTATTAACCGAACCGTTGCTGCAGGACGATTGTCTACTTGGCTAAATAACAGTACCGGTATCAATAAAAAAAGTGTTCCGTACATTATTTGTTTCATACATATTCCTTTCTTAAAAAGAGACTATCAATTCCTCGGTATATTTTCCGTATATATACGGTATGCACGTTCATCCTTTCTTAACTCATCAATAAGATTGCGACGTGTTTGCTCATACGAAGCGGTGCTTTGACTGAGGGTACTTTTAATATACTCTTTAACCGTTACCGCGTTTCCTAATTGTACTGGTTCATTCAAATCAAGAAATTTTTGATCGTATACCTCAGTAATTTTAATAATGGCGTATCCCAGTGGACCGCTCAACAGCGGAGAAACTTCATGTACCCATAAACTAAAAATAGTATTCAGTGATTGTTGATCAAATATTTGAGTAGCCTGAGACGTTTGAGCCAAAAGCGCTCCTTCTTGAATAGTATACGTACCAGTATTTACCAGCCGTTGGAGTGCTGAATCAAATTTCAGCACATCTTTTCCTATTTCAGCAATTAATTGCTGTATTGATTCTCTCGTTGTACCAATGATTGCGTTATATTTAATCGTTTGCGGACGTATAAATGTTGTTCGGTTTGCATTATACATATCAAGAATTTCTTGTTCGCTCGGATTTGAATATGTTTGACGTTTAGACGTAATATATTTCTGACTAAGAATTTGTCTCCGAATCTGTTCAGAAAATGCTGCCAAATCTAAACCGATTTCAGATTCAACTGCGGTAAGAAATTCCGCGTCTGTTGGAGTCCGTCCGAATTGAACGGTCATCGCAGCACGAAATTGCTGTATTTGTTGTTCTATTTCTGCAGTACTCACGGTGATTTTGTCGCGTTCAGCCGCTTGTACCAATAGTATTTCATCAATTAATCCATTGAGTATTTCTGTCCACTGAGGAGCCGAAGCACGGATATCTGCCCGTACTTCATCAAGACACTGTTGATACAGTTGCGTATTCTGCTTTAATTCTTTCACTACTTCTTGACGTGCTTGTATTAAAATCGGTTGTGCTTGTTGCTGCAATGAGTTTGTCCGAATGTAATCATACACTGTCGTCGGCGGATTGAGTTGTATAAGATCATCGATTTCAAGAAACGTTTGCTCATATTTTCCGGTTATTTTAGCAATGTAAAAACTGGAAGTACCCTCAATCACGGGAGACACTTCTCCCTGCGAAAGGCGGAACACTGTTTCTATAAAAGGCACCCCAAATAATTGGTAAGCTTGTTCGTTCCGGGGAATAAATCCTGCGTCGCCGGCTTCATAACCAGCATTGGGAACTTGAGCCATAAGCACTGTTTCGTCAAAGTTTCCCGCGTCAAATCCAATACTAGCACTTAAACGGTCAGCTAGTACCCGAGCGGCGGACTTGTCTGAAGCTGCTCCTCCAAAAGGAACGGAAATTAACGAGAGACGCACTGTTTGCGGCCGCACAAACTCAGATTTTCTCGCTTCATACACAGCACCGATCTGTTCCGGAGTATATTCTTGAATAGCTTGCAACTGTGTTTGCGCACGGTTTTGAAGATACAGTTGAGCCAACACTTGATCCCTATAGGCACGCACAGTCATTCCGGTATTTGCCCGGACAGCTTGATCGAATTCAGCTTCAGTAGGTCCCCGCCCCAATTGCTGTGCTATGCTCGACCGTGCTTGAGCCAACTGTTGATCAACGGTGGATGCAAGCGAAGCATCTTGTTCAGCAACTTTTGCAAGCAATTTAATATCACTGAGCGTACTTATTCCAGCCCGCCGTTCAACTTCATTCTGAAGACTTCCGACCGTAATGACTTCACTCTTATCGGACACATGCACAAGCGCAACAGGTTTTAAAGCATCATCAACGATCGCTGATACAGAGGAGGCTTCCGGAATATTCGTAACCGGTTGGGTTGGTTTCTGTGCTCGCTGTGCAGCACAAGATACACTTAATAGTATTACAATTAAAGAAACGAACATATTCATCATTAAACACTATCTTTTTTTTGATGAGAGATCAAGCTGTTTAAGGGCTGCCCTTAATCCCGCTTCTTCACTATACTTTTGACAAGGAGTTAGCCATGAATGAGCATTTTAGCTTGATTGAAACGAAAGAATTACCGGAAGCACAAGGCCTATGGTTTAAGCACAAAAAAACAGGACTAGAAGTTTTCCATATTCTCAATACCGATAAAGAAAATCTTTTTGCCTTTATTTTTACCACGGTGCCGCACGATTCAACCGGCGTTGCACATATTCTTGAACATTCGGTTCTGTGCGGCTCAGCACAGTATCCGGTTAAAGATACCTTTGCCGTATTAGGGCATGGAAGCTTAAAAACCTATATCAATGCGTGGACCTTTCCCGACAAAACGGTGTATCCCGCAAGCTCCACGAACAGTACTGATTACTTTAATCTTATGGCTGTGTATGCAGACGCGGTGTTCCACCCGCTCTTAACGGAATGGACATTTATGCAAGAAGGACATCGGGTTGAATATACCGGTGAATCTCATACTCTTTCTCGGCTTGGTGTTGTATTTAATGAAATGAAAGGGGAGTATTCTTCTCTTGACAGTATTGCTGCCGATTGGGCATCGCGAGGATTATTGACCGACACGATCTATGCGTATGATTCCGGTGGAAACCCCGATCACATTCCTGATCTAACGTGGGAACAATTAAAAGACTTTCACCGGGAACAGTATGTTCCCGCTAACTGCAAGATCGTGTTAATTGGAAATATTCCAAGCGATCAGCAGCTTGATTTCTTAGAGAAAAACGTACTGTCCGGCCTTCAAGCCGGACAACCGCGTCCGATTATCACGAAAGCTCCCCGGTGGAAAGAACCGCGCACGCTCGTTGTTCCCTGCGCTGCGGGACCGTCAGCAAAGCCGACTGTGGTACTTTCGTGGCTCTGCGGCGATTCAACGGACGAAGTAGAAACACTTTCTTTGGATATACTCGTCAAAATATTATTAGGGCATGACGGGTCTCCCTTGATGCGCGCGCTGATCGAGTCAGGGATGGGAGAAGATATTTTTCCAGCTTCCGGACAGAATGGAGAGATGCGTGAAACATCGTTTGCTGTTGGGCTTCGGGGGGTTTCAGTTCCGGCAGATACCGTACAAAACTTGATTCTTGCAACATTACAAAAACTCGTTGACGAAAAGATTGAGCCTCAAGCTATAGAATCTGCGTTTTTGACCCTTGAATTTGAACACAAAGAAATCAAACGAAGTCATGGGCCCTATTCGCTTGTGCAGCTTCGCAATATACTGTGCGGGTGGTTGTATGGGACAAAGCCGTGGGAAACCTTCCTCTTTGACCCGCATTTTAATGCAGTCAAAGCACGGTATGCCCGCGATCCCCAGTATTTTGAGTCGCTTATCCAACAGTATCTTTTAAATAATCCGCACCGGCTGCTCCTGTCTGTTGTTCCAGAAGAAGGATTTCTTGAAAAGAAAGAGCACGTGTGGGCTGAAAAACTGCATACGTACGAACAATCGTTAACGGACAGTGAACGGGCAGTGATTCGGGAAAAGGCACAACGGTTAGCAGACCTGCAAGCGGCTTCGGATACGCCTGAAGAGCTTGCAACGATTCCGCACCTGTCACGGCATGATCTCAAAGCCGAGATCGAATCAGTTCCCCGGAAGCTGTACGATGCGGGGGGTGTTCCGCTCCTTGTCCACAATTTGTATACCAACGGTATCACGTATATTGATATTGCTCTTCCAGTTGATCTCCTTGATCCGGATGATTATGTATGGCTTCCTTTTTTTGCCCGAACCCTCTGCGGGCTTGGGTTTTCTAATCTTGATTACGGACAAGTCTCTGCTCTTTTTGCTCAATGTGCCGCTGACTTTCACGTATCAACCGTACGGGGTTCTCCGGTTCCGGGAGCCGCGCATACAGTAGCAACTCCTTCAGGAATATTCGACATTATAGACCGTGAATGGCTGCACCTGCGTTTGAAGGTATTAGACAGTAAAGTGAGCGACGCGCTCGGCCTCGTGTTCCGCGCACTGACTGATCGCAACTTTTCCGAGCTGAAGCGGATTCATGATCTGATAATAGAAACAAAGAACGATCTCGATTCGTCGGTTGTGAGTTGGGGGAGCTTTTTTGCTTCAGTACGTTCAAGCGTTGGTTTTTCGCGTACGAATACTATCCATGAATTGTGGGACGGTTTGAGCCAAGTTCAGTTTATCCATAAGCTTGCTGAAACTGACAGTGCTGTCGTGAGCAGTAAACTGAAACAGATCAGCACGATACTGACGACAAAATCCGGCATGATTGCGTCTATAACCGGTTCCGGTCCAACATTGGACACAACGAGCGCACTCATTGCCAGCACGTTTGGACAGTTCGGTCCTCCGCGCCCGCGGAAGCAGGTCTCTTTTCCTTTAAGCACCTACCGTCTTCCTGCAGTCTTTTCTCTTTCTTCCTTACAGATTGCGTTTTCTGCCGCAACAGCCCAATCGTCCCCCTACGGTACGCGGGAAAGTATTGCCGAATCGGTCTACAGCCACCACCTTTCAACGGGGGATTTATGGGAGCGCGTCCGTATGCAGGGGGGAGCTTACGGGGTGAATATGCTCAATAACGCCCTGAACCAAACCCTGTCATTTTCGACCTTCCGCGACCCGTCGCCCCTCCGTTCATTGCAGGTATTTTGTGCGTTGAAGCCGGAACAACTTGAAGAGGAAATACTGGAAAAGGCAATTATTGGAACGTTTAGCAATGAGACAACGCCGCGGGTCAATCCGGACAAAGGCTTTGTTGACTTTTTAAGATTTCTTTCCGGCATTGACGACAAACACCGGCTCAATCGGCTTATTGCTCTGCTTGATTTAAACGTTCAAGACATTACTCAAGCCGCCCGGCGCGTACATGCACAAAATCTCAATAATTATGCAGTTATTATCGCTGGACCGGCACTTGCACACGAATCTGCCCGTCAATTGGGTGTTCCTGTTGAACTATTAGATTCTTAATTAACATGAGGTCTGTCCCCGTATCGAGTAAGGACAAGCATCATGTCCTCGTAAGGGCAAGCACCATGTCCTCGTAAGGACAAGCACCATGTCCTCGTAAGGGCAAACACCATGTCCTAGTAAGGACAAGCACCATGTCCTAGTAAGGACAAGCACCATGTCCTAGTAAGGGCAAGCACCATGTTCTAGTAAGGACAAGCATCATGTCCTTACGAGGGTAAGCATCATGTCCTTACTAGGACAAGCATCATGTCCTTACGAGGGCAAGCACCATGTCCTTACGAGGGCAAGTATCATGTCCTTACGAGGGCAAGCATCATGTCCAAACAAAACGGAGACAGACTTCACAGTGAGTGCTCTCTTGATTCTTCTGTACATGAGCTATACTATAGAGAAAACTTCGTAGAGAGTTTTTATTATATGGAAACTTCGCGTACGCGCGAGCTAAGGAGAAGGTATGAAAGATACAGCCTATAGGTATTCCTCCGTTAAGAAATTAGTTAATAATCTCCCCCCCCCCCCCAGTAGGAACCTCGCCACTTTATCCCCACAGATAACTAAGGTCTTTTCGACCCTAAGAACAATCAGCAGTCTGATAGTACTCGTATTTCTTGTCAGCGGGTGCCCGCAAGATCCGGGTAACGGCGGTGAACCGTCGGGACCGCAAACAGGTACTGACAGTGCATTGAGCGCTGCGATCAGTGCTGCGGAGGCTCTGCGTGACGAAACACTGATCAGTGAAGACGGAGCCGATCTCCCCATAAATATCGGATACGTGACCTCTGCACAATGGGCTGCCTATCAAAGCTTTATTGCTGCGGCTA
The DNA here is from genome assembly GCA_031273325.1 of Treponema sp. Lineage (GTDB taxonomy): Bacteria > Spirochaetota > Spirochaetia > Treponematales > Breznakiellaceae > BOBG01. Next base: position 26,730 of record JAISSB010000083.1, read on the forward strand.
AAACAGTGCTTAACGATCCTCAAGCAACTCAAGCTGCTATCAATTCTGCGTTGTCTACGTTGAGTACAGCAACGGCGGCATTCACTGATGCGAAAGACAGTCAGCACGGGTTAAAGAAGATCACGTTAAGCGGCACGATAAACGCTACCATTGACGGCAATAATGCGCTTAGCATCTCGCTGTCTATATACGACGGAGACACCTCGCTTGGAGGAACTTATATAAGTAATTATTCTACCAATACTGATTGGACTGTTTATATTCCGCCGGTAACCAGAACGACGACGCTGACATTTAAAGCAGATATTCTCAAGAGCGTTGATCCCAATAATGGCAGCGGTGAGTGGTACAGTGATATTGATGTTACTCCAAATCCAACAGTAACGGTAACGTCCACCGACACAGAAAAAACGGGAATCAACCTTACCGCCGCAGTTACCTCTGTTACTTTAAGTGGTTCGCTGAACGTCAGTGTTGACGGTGAGACTGTTACATCGGTAAGTATACAGGCACGCACCACTGACACCAATACGTACCTTGGTTCTGTCTACTATTCTTCACCAATTCCGGAAACATGGGAACTATCGATTCCCTCCTCAGCTACGGAGCGGACAGTCGATGTAAGCGTATGGTTTACTACCGTATCTGACGAGCATTACAGCGGTGATACAGAAACGGTAACATTACCAGCGGGACAAGGAAAATCTGACATTGCATTGACAGCACGGGTTTTGACGGTGAGCGGAACATTTGGAACAGTCAGCGTTGACGGCAATCCTCCGTTAAGAATACAACTTATGGCTTTCGATGCTAGTACTAATCCTACGGGTGACGGAGTAGGCGGAGGCTGGCTTTCCGACGGTGCATATAGCGACAATATGGCGTGGTCTATACCGATTCATATTAAGTCCGGAGATCCGATAACCCTTGCGTATGTTGTACAAATTGAATGCGAAAATTATGCAGTGTTTCTCTATAAGCTGCCGACAACTACAACACCCATTACTACCGCCAGTGTTTCTGGCGTTCAGTTAGAGAATATTACTTTAACCACGAAAACTGTAACCGGAACCATTAACGGTCTAATTGGAGGTGACAATGAGAATTATGGCGTCCAAGTAATGTTACTCTCCAAACCCATTAGCAATACGCGTGACATTGGAGTCTCAGATTTGATTGCTTTTGCTTATCTCGATACTGGTAAGAATACCTTAACCTTTAAAGCGAATAGCACCACTAGCACCAGCACCTTCTATGTCCTCGCAGCAAACTATGCTGAAGATGCAAGTAATGAAAATGATGCAATATTTAAAATCAGTGGACCGTTGACTGGTACAAGCTTCAATGTTAACTGGGCAACGATGACACCCGTTCAAGGTTATTAAGCTTTAGTATGAGAGAAGTCCGATTTCCGGACTTCTCTTTCCATTCCCTCCACAAGCAAAATCCATAACATGACAGACCTCTAAACTAAACAGGGACAGACCTCTAAGCAAACGGGGACAGACCCCTGAGCAAAACGGGGACAGACCTCAAGCAAACGGGGACAGACCTCTAAACAAAACGGGGACAGACCTCTAAACAAAACGGGGACAGACCTCTAAGCAAACGGGGACAGACCTCTAAGCAAACGGGGACAGACCTCTAAGCAAACGGGGACAGACCTCTAAGCAAACGGGGACAGACCTCTAAGCTAAACAGGGGGATAGACCTCTAAGCTAAACAGGGATAGACCTCAAGATAAACGGGGGACAGACTTCTAAGTCAAACAGGGGGATAGACCTCAAGATAAACGGGGGACAGACCTCTGATCCTTCACCGGCTCGTGTGAAAGTCCTTCACCGGCTCGTGTGAAAGACCTTCACCGCATCGTGTGAAAGTCCTTCACCGCATCGTGTGAAAGTCCTTCACCGCATCGTGTGAAAGTCCTTCACAGGCTCGTGTGAAAGTCCTTCACCGCATCGTGTGAAAGTCCTTCACTGCATCGTGTGAAAGTCCTCCATAGGCTCGGCTCAAAGTCCTCCACAGGCTCGGCTCAAAGTCCTCCACAGGCTCGTGTGAAAGTCCTTCATACGGACGGCATAAACCGCTTAGGTAACCGTTAGGAGACCCTAAGCTAAACAGGGACAGACCTCTGAACAAAACGGGGACCAGCGGAGTTGAAAACTGTCAGCTCGATTAACTTTTGAAGTATGTTGATGCCTGTTACTGTCGTTCTTCCAAAGCTTCTCGTTCACGAATTTCGTATAATTTTTTATCTAAGTCTGCCAATAACATTCTTTGCAGAGCGCGTTTATATTCAACGGGGAGAATTTTGACAAATCGATGACGGTTCTCTGCCCAATGGTCTAAAATGGTTTGTGCGTAGTGAGAGCCAGTCCAATACCCATGCTTTGCAATATATTCACGGACAAATAACTCATCTTCACTATGCTCCAAACCGGACAGCTCAACCATTCCTTTATTGAGAAAAAAGTTAAAGTCCCCTCGGAGATCGAGAACGTATGCAATACCGCCCGACATTCCTGCAGCAAAGTTTCGTCCAACTTTTCCCAACACAATCAAGCGGCCGCCGGTCATATATTCGGCACAGTGATCCCCCACCCCTTCAACAACAGCAATAGCACCAGAATTTCGTACACCGAAGCGTTCCCCTGCAATACCTGCCGCATACAGCTCACCTGACGTAGCGCCGTACAGCACCGTATTGCCGATAAGGATATTTTCATTCGTCTTAAACGTTGAACCTGCCGGCGGAGCAACGACAATTCTCCCACCAGAAAGCCCTTTCCCCACATAATCATTGGAATCCCCTGCAAGCCGAAACGTAACGCCTTTTGCTAAAAATGCACCGAAACTTTGTCCAGCCGATCCTTCAAAATCAACAGTAATAAAATTGTCCGGCAAGCCGCTTCCGCCGAACCGTGTGGATATTTCATAACTGAGCATCGCACCGACTGCACGGTCAGTATTGTGAATCGGCAGTTGTACTGCAACCGGTACCTTTTTATCGAGAGATGCATGGCACAACTCAATGAGCGTACGGTCCAGTACCGTATCAATCTTATGAATTTGCTCTTGCACACAGTAATGCGCCGTTCCACCCGGTATAACCGTTGTACCGGCTTCACGGTACAATAACGGCGATAGATCAATATGGGTACTTTTATCAGTACTGCTTGCCCGTTGCATGAGCAGATCAGACCGTCCAACCAGCGTATCAAAATGGTTTATGCCTAACAGTGCCATTAATTCACGGGTTTCTTGAGCTAGAAATTGAAAATACCGTATTAAATATTCAGCTTTACCGTTGAATCGTTCCCTTAACTTCGGATCTTGCGTAGCAATTCCGGCAGGGCATGTATTTTCATGGCATTTGCGCATCATAACACAGCCGAGCGCAATCAAAACGGCCGTTCCGAATCCGAATTCTTCAGCTCCAAGCAGCCCGGCAATGACAATATCCCGTCCAGTTTTTAGCTGTCCGTCTGTTTGAAGCCGGACTCTGCCGCGTAAACCGTTTCGTACCAGTGTTTGATTTGTTTCTGCCAATCCAATTTCCCATGGAAGCCCTGCATGCCGAATGCTTGATTGCGGACTTGCTCCCGTGCCGCCGTCATAGCCGGAGATAAGAATAGTGTCGGCATGCGTCTTAGCAACTCCTGCCGCAATCGTGCCTACCCCGGTTTCAGCAACTAACTTAACGCTGATCCGTGCGCGGGGGTTCGCGTTTTTCAAATCAAAAATAAGTTCAGCTAAATCTTCAATTGAATAAATGTCGTGGTGCGGAGGAGGAGAGATCAACGTTACCCCCGGTGTTGCATGTCGGGTCTTTGCGACTAAACCGGCAACTTTGTGTCCCGGTAACTGTCCGCCTTCACCCGGCTTTGCCCCTTGAGCAATCTTAATTTGAAGCTCGTCTGCATGGGCAAGATAGTCGCTCGTGACACCGAAACGTCCGGAAGCAACCTGTTTTATTGCTGATTTTAGTGATGTACCGTCCGGCAGCGGAATAAAGCGAATCGGATCTTCGCCCCCTTCTCCTGAATTAGAACGGCCGTGGATAGAATTAAGTGCCGCCGCAATCGTTTCATGTGCTTCTTTAGAAATAGAACCAAAAGACATAGCTCCGGTTGTAAACCGGCGCATAATAGCTTCACTGGATTCAACGTCGTCGATAGGAATAGGTGTTGTTTGTACAAAGTCAAGTAATCCGCGGATAACATGGGGTGACTGATTGAGCGTATCCACTGTGCGGGAAAACTGTTTAAAGGTTTCATACTTGTTTGACCGCACTGCATGCTGTAATAACGAAATAGTCTCAGGATTCCATGCATGCACTTCACCGTTTTTCCGCCACCGGTACTGCCCTACGCCGGTAAGAAGATTTCCTTGGGCATGTTTTGCCTCTTGGTAGATTCCTACAACTTCGCTCTCTAAATCAGCAAAAGTAACTCCCCCTATTCTACTTTCAGTACCGCGGAAACATTTTTCAATAACAACTTGAGACAAGCCGACTGCTTCAAAAACCTGTGCTCCACGGTATGAGCGGAGGGTGCTTGTCCCCATTTTTGACATAACTTTAAGCATTGCTTTATGGAGAGCTTTGAAATACTGTGCTTGTGCATGATCAAATGTTCCGATACGTTTCGATTCAGACCCGGTACTCATACTGTTCAAAATGGCGAGTACTCCGTACGGAACGATGAGATCTGCTCCATAGCCAAAAAGCAATGCAAAATGCATAATTTCGCGAGGCTCAGCCGATTCGACGATAAGAGAAACGTTCGTTCTTAATCCTGCCCGGATCAAACCATGGTGTACCGCTCCCACTGCTAAAAGCGCCGGTACTGCACATCGGTTTGCTTCCGGATTGAGGGCTGCACGGTCAGAAAGTACGATAAAGACCGTTCCTTTTTGAGCAGATTCAACAGATTCTTGTATAAGACGGTCTAATGCCGGTTCAAGGAGCGAGGAATCACCGTGAATGTAAAAGCTTGCATCAAGCGTTTGACTCTTAAACGTATGAGCTTTTAATGCAAGCAACCGTTTCAACTCGTCCGGTCTTAAAATAGGTTTTTTAACTTTGATCCGCTGGCAGTGAGCTTCAGATTCCTCTAAAAGATTCCCTTGAGGTCCCACAAAGCTCGTGAGAGTCATAACCATATCTTCACGGATTGAATCAATAGCCGGATTGGTAACTTGAGCAAATATCTGCTTGAAATAGGCGTACACTCGTTGATTTTTCTTAGAAAAAACAGCGAGCGGCGTGTCTGTCCCCATAGAAGCTGTCGGTTCTTGCGCTGTTTCAATCATAGGTATCAGCAAACGCTCTATATCTTCACGAGTCCACCCAAAAGAACGCTCCATAAACAGTATGTGATCTTCACTGAATATTTCTGCTTCCGCTTCGTGCGTTTGATCAAGCGTCACAACATTGTCGCTAACCCATGGTGAATACGGTGCTTTCATATACACTGTTTCTTTTGCCTCAGCGTCCGGAATAATTCTCCCCGCTTCTAAATCAACAAGTAACAGTTTTCCCGGTAGTAACCGTCCTTTATATACCACTTCTTCCGCTTTAAAATCTTGAACACCTGTTTCAGATGCCATAACGATACAATCATCTTTCGTGATCGTATACCGTGAAGGGCGTAAACCATTACGGTCGAGCATACCCCCGACATACCGTCCGTCGCAAAAAACAAGCGACGCGGGTCCGTCCCACGGTTCCATAAAGCATGCATGGTATTCATAGAACCGCTTGAGTTCTGGAGGAATGGGATTTTTGTCATTCCACGATTCAGGAATCAGCATCATAAGCGCATGCGGCAGCGTGCGTCCCGCTTTAACGAGCAACTCTAAAGCATTATCAAAACTTGCCGAATCACTCCGGTTTGATTCCAAAATGGGAACAAGCGACGGATCGATAGTCTGCTCACGAGCTTGCATCCAAAAGCGGTTTCCTTTAATAGTGTTAATTTCCCCGTTATGAGCAATGAGCCGGAACGGTTGTGCAAGCGGCCAATTGGGGAACGTATTCGTTGAAAACCGTGAATGAACGAGCGCAACAGCAGTTTCACATGCCGAATCGGTTAATTCCGGATAATATTCCGGCAATTGCGTCGGCATAAGCATACCTTTGTACGTAATGACACGTGAAGAAAGTGAAACAATGTATACTTCAGGGTATATACGTTCTATTTTTTTCCGGAATGTATAGAGTTCTAACTCTATATCGGTACAGAGCTTTTCTGGAATTAAAAATATTTGCCGAATATCCGGCTCACACTGTCGTGCAAGCGTTCCTGCAACATTGCTATTAACCGGAATCTTCCGCCACAGTGTGCGGACTGTTAAGGTACGGGCATACGCGTCAATACTGTTGACAAGCTCGTCCGCAGTATCTTTCGGTAAAAATACAAGACCGGTACCGTAGCTGCCTTCAGGGGGCAAATCTTTGAGGTACTTTTTATACAGTGCATGAGGAATGTGGAGGAGTACTCCAGCACCGTCCCCGGTTTTATTATCAGCACTTTCTGCTCCACGGTGTTCCAAACGCGTCAATACTTCTAAACCACGCTGAAGAATGGTATGAGATTTCCGTCCCTTAATATCCGCTACAAAACCAATGCCGCACGAATCATGCTCATAGGCAGACCGGTACAATCCGGGGTTCTGCACTGTGTGAAGAAATATTCCTTGCTCGTCCATAATGTAATTTTCTTATAATGAAGCTATTTTAAACAAGGGGTTTAAGTTGAGGTCTGTCCCTTTTCGAATGTACCCAGTTCTGCCCGAAACATAACGTGTCCGTCACGGTGTCCTTCATACGCGCACCGATGATCATCAATCGCACCGCTTAATATGCTCACGCATTCTTTCTTTTTTATCTCATGCATATAGTTAATATCTATTCGGATCTGTTCAGCATGTTCCAGAAGAGACGGCTCAGTACAATCGGCAATCCATTGAATATACCGTACGTTGTTGACATGTCCGTTATAATCAATATCCGAATACTGTGCATGCCGCTCGCTTACCTTTGTTAAGGGATTATACGCTTTAAGAGCTTGAGCGCCGTCAGAGAGCGAATCAAGTCCGGAATTATCCGGTAAGTGCGCCACTATCGTACGAGCACGAAGGGGAATCCGCTTGTCAACATCCAAAATGAGCCACGCACTCTTTCCCCATACCATCCCTTCTCCGTGTTCATTACGGATCTCATAATTACGGATTGCGAAGAGTTTTTGTTCCCCTTGCGGCCATGAACGCACCGTGATGCGTTCTCTATACCGGGGTCTTCGTTCCATAAACACAGACAACCGTGATAGAACCCACGCTTGACGGCTCTGAAGAAGCGTGTCGCGTCCAAAACCTAATTGTTCAACATGATGTATTGCTGCTTCTTGAAAATAGCCACAGGCAGCTGCGATTGTGAGCCGATCAGAACAATCAATATCGCCGAAGCGCACCAGTACCGTTTCTTCCCAAATATTCATATTTCTTGAACTATACTGCGACTGTGTGGTCAGCGTAAAGAAGGGGGACAGACCTCTGAGTAAAATGGACAAATCTTGAATCAAAACTAATTATACGCTCCGTTAACGTGATATGGCACGGAAAACTAGAGGGGATACCTCTCACGGTGATACTTATCACGTTACCTCAGAAATAAACCGATTGTTAATGGAACTCAAAAATCCCCTTATTAAAGCTCTTTTTATACAGGTTATCGCTGAAGCGCATAAAAAATATGACTTCAAACTATGGAATTTCTGTATTATGGGCAATCATATTCATTTTCTCATAACACCGGACAAAGACATTAGTCTTTCCGTGATTATGAAATGGATAAAAATGGTGTTCGCTATTCGGTGGAATAAATTACATAAGATGACCGGGCATCTGTGGGGAGATAGATTTCATGCGCGGATGATAGAGAATAGAGAAGATTTCCTGAGAGTATTCCGGTATATCAATCAGAATCCGGTTAAAGCAGGATTGGTGAACCAAGTAAAAGAATGGGTATTCGGTGGATTATATCATTATCTTCACCATATTCTGCATATTGTGACACCGTTCTCAGATTTACTTGCTAAGGTCTTCACTGCAGATTTCTGTGAAGGCTAACAAGGGGACAGACCTCGACCCGTAGATTTAGAAAATGAAACGACTGTTTTACAAAATGAAACGACCGTTTTACAAAATCAAACGACCATTTTACAAAATCAAACGACCATTTTACAAAATGAAACGACCGTTTTACAAAATGAAACGACCGTTTTACAAAATGAAACGACCGTTTTGTTAAAATCAAACGACCGTTTTAGAAAATCAAACGACCGTTTTAGAAAATCAAACGACCATTTTAGAAAATGAAACGACCGTTTTGTTAAAATCAAACGACCATTTTAGAAAACCAAACGACCATTTTAGAAAATGAAGCGACCGTTTTGTTAAAACCAAACGACCATTTTGAAAAACCAAACGACCATTTTAGAAAATGAAACGACCGTTTTGGAAAACCAAACGACCATTTTGAAAAATCAAACGACCGTTTTGTTAAAATCAAATGACCGTTTTAGAAAATCAAACGACCATTTTGTTAAAATCAAACGACCATTTTGAAAAACCAAACGACCATTTTGTTAAAATGAAACGACCGTTTTGAAAAACCAAACGACCGTTTTGAAAAATGAAACGACCGTTTTGTTAAAATCAAATGACCGTTTTAGAAAATCAAACGACCATTTTACTAAAATGAAACGACCGTTTTGAAAAACCAAACGACCATTTTACAAAATGAAACGACTGTTTTGAAAAATGAAACGACCATTTTGGAAAATGAAACGACCATTTTGGAAAATCAAACGACCATTTTGAAAAACGACGAGATGTCTGTCCCCATTGATCAGGAATCCAAAACAGGATACCCGCCGAAATCGATGTGTCAAGAAACGATGTACAGAAAAACACAGTACCTCATTAAGTGCTTGTGCATTTAGCTATGAGCGCCGGAATACAAAGCTGTCCTACCCGTAGAGGAGGTCTTCGTTGATGTCTTTTTCCAGTTTACCGGTTACATACCCCGCAAGGATACTGTCGCTGACATTGATCAAGGTTCGCCCCATATCAATGATAAAATCGACGGAGACTAGAATGGCAACTCTAGATCGACCGGAAATCCGAGGAGGGACAATACCAAAAGGGATAGTTGCCCCGCCACCAACACCGGCAGTTCCAATAGACGCAATCACTATATAAATAACAAGAGGTACTAGAAACACCGCAGACCACACATTCCAACCATGCACCAGCCCACCAGAATAGCCAACATAGCCCAGCGCACCCATTTTGTCCGATACAGGTTCCAAGGTTTGCCGCAAGATCAGCGTTTGCTTCGCCAACCCCTAGGTCGCGCTGAACTTCTATAGTGAGGGGAACTGTCGCAGCGCTGCTGCGAAAACTAAAGGCGAACAGTAATGCCGGAGCGGTTTTCTTCAGATAGATAAGGGGAGACACTCCACCAATAAAGGCGATTAAGAGATATAATAGGAAAACCGCAAAGAATGTTACAAAAGAAACAACAATGATGCGTCCAAGTTGTACGATAAATTAATTGTCCGTTACCCGAAGCTGCCCGTACTGTTATGATCGGCTAATACACCATACGGTGTGAACCGTATGGCAAGACGAAGGTATACGCAGTTTCCAGAAACGATTCAAACTGTGCGGCAAGAAGTGCTTTTTTCTTTTTTATTGAAAGATAGGAAAATTCAATAAGGCCAGCAATAACGACCACCAGCAGCACGGAATTTGAGGAAAGAGCGGCAAAGATATTATTCGGTACCAGATTAAGAATAGTAAGCATCACATCAGTTGGCTGGGACGGCGATTCGGTATATTCAATGAGATGATCTGCGCTGAGAACAAAAAATTCTTACCGCAATGATAGAAAATACGGCGGATACGACGGTAGTAAGCAGTAAAAAGGCGATGATTTTTCCTGCTTTTTTAAGGCCTTCTTGAGAGGAAGTAAATTTAGCGGCGGCATTCACAATGGAAACTAGTACCAAGGGAACAACCATCAACTGGAGACCGCGCGTGAAGAGCTAGCTGCCCGACAATATTAACCCATTTTCTGATTGAAGCATCCGGTCCGGAAAAGGTTCCTGCTCCAAAAATCACTTGGAACAGGATGCCAAAAACAAGTCCCAAAACCAAAGCAAATACCACACGCAAGGTAAATCCGACTTTACGGACTTACAAAAAGACCAGAAACGCCAATAATCCGACAAAAACAGCTAAACTGATAAAAACCCAAAAGGTATCAACGGTAAACATAGTTACTCCTTATATATATTGTACGAATGTCAGTTCACAGACTTTCCCCGGTGGGCGGAGACTGCGCTGAATGGTACGCGATAAATTGTGTTAACGGTAATTTTAAAATTTTCTCTTGACTCTTTTTCTTGATTCATATATCCTAGTTAAAAAATAGTAATTATATTAAAATGAAGGATGAAAGAATCTGGAGGAACCTGTATGGCTGACTTGTTAATAAAAACGGAAAATACTGGAGGAATAGGGAATCCTTCGGATATTCATAGTTCCCGATTTTTTTGGATCAGAGAAGTTGGCTTTAATGGACGAGTTTTGCTACCTGTCTTTGCACTAGGGCTAAATTTTTTTATCCACTGGGTGCTACCCATCCACCCGACATACCGTCCAAAGCCTTTACCCTTTTTTAAGTACTTTCTTGAGGTGCTGATCATCTATCACATAATTTCAGCTATTGTTAGCCTGTTCATTACCAAATACCGGATAAAACAAGCCGATAAAGCTCTGTTTCTTTGCGTAACATACCTGTTTTTGGGTGTTTACAACAGTATCACCATCAAATTCAACCTTATCCCCAGCCTGTACTTTCCTGCACCGGAACGGATAATTGGAGTCTTCGTCACGGATTGGTTTTTCCTCCTCCGTTGCTTGGTTTACTCTATGCGTTTGCTTTTAGGCGGTTTTTTCATTGGTGCCTTCCTGGGGGTGATCACCGGGACCCTTATCGGTTGGAGCAAACGTTGGAACTATTGGGTTATGCCTTTTATCCGTGTTGTTGGACCTATTCCCTCTACGGCGTGGATTCCCATTGCACTGGTTATTTTTTTACGTCCCACCGATGCGAGTCTCTTTCTCATTGCTCTCGGGGTTTGGTTTCCTACCACGGTACTTACCAGTTCTGGAATAATGAATGTAAATAAGAATTACTTTGAGGTTTCCAGCACACTAGGATCGGGGGCACTGCGGGATGTACTTTTTATCGCCCTCCCCGCGGCAGCGCCGAATATCTTTACCGGACTTTTCAACGGAACGTCGGCTTGTTTCCTTACGCTTATGGCTGCAGAAATGATAGGATGCAAATTCGGCATAGGCTGGTATATCAACTGGCAGCGGGAAACCTTGGCTTATTCTAACGTGTACGCAGCCCTCGTCGTTATCGCACTAACCTTCTCATTCCTGATCGGCCTCCAGTTCAAGATACGGAACCGGGTTTTGAGCTGGCAGAAAGGTACCATTCGGTGGTGATGTGATTATGACAAATCCTGACACTGGTTTAATCGAAATCAATGGAGTTTACAAGAGTTTTTCGCAGAATGACAGTGTTATACAAGTGCTTGATGATGTAAATCTTCGCTTCCTACCCGGTGAGTTCATCTCGTTAATCGGCCCATCTGGTTGTGGGAAGTCCACACTGTTACGGATAATTGCAGGACTTACACAGGCTGACCGGGGAACGCTCACCCTAGACGGTGTAGAAATACACAAACCGGGGTTTGAACGAGGATTAGTATTTCAGGATCCAACCCTTTTTCCATGGATGAATATTTACGAGAATATCGCCTATGGGCTGCGTTCCCGCAAGGTCTACCGTGAGGAGAAACACCGTATCCCCGAATTTTTCCGGCTTGTCGGCCTCGAAGGCTTTGAAAAATCTTACCCGCACCAGCTTTCCGGCGGTATGGCACAGCGGGCAAGTCTTGCTCGCGCTCTGGTGAATCAGCCAAAAGTACTGTTATTGGACGAGCCTTTGGGGGCACTGGATGCATTTACTCGTATGAATATGCAGGACGAGATACTAAAGATATGGAAGGAACAAGGGATGACTACCGTTATGGTAACCCATGATGTAGACGAGGCGGTATATATGGCGAGCCGCATCGTTGTGATGTCGGCACGGCCGGCAAAGATAGAAAAATTCATTGACGTTGAAATCGGGAGACCTCGCCGACGGGACGATCCAGAATTTCTGGAGCTGCGCGCAAAGATATTAAGGATTCTGCATTTTGCCGGTTCGCGAGTGGAATTGGAGTATCAGCTATGAGCATAGTGGTGATCTATACGGACTTTGATGTCCTTAAGTTATAGAAGAGTTCAAAGAACTCTATCAATATCTTCATAAAGATAAGGAGAAAAACATGAAGAGAGTCGTTTTAGTATTTCTGTTGACGTGCTTTACACTGTTCAGTGTATTTGCAAGGGGAACTCGGGAACCAACAGTTTTTGAGGGAGATTATGTTCTCAAGATTGGATATCCGGTTGAGGGAGGTCTCTGTGAAGCGCCATTCTATATCGCTATCGCAAAAGGTTTCTATGAAGAAGAAGGGCTCAAATACGAATGGATAAGCCTCGAGCCCGGCACGGCGATGAATCTGCTGACCACCGGTCAGATAGATGTTACCAATAACTTACTAGCTACCCTGATCCAGCCTATAGCTAACGGTCTTGATGTTAAGATTCCACTGGCTCTCCATACAGGCTGCGTTAAGGTACTTGTCCGTCCGGATTCGCCGATAAGAACCGCTGCCGACCTTGCTCCCGTAAACGGTGTCAAGAAAAAGATAGGGGTTCCCAGTCTTAATTCTAGTACCAAGGTTATTCCCTCACGGGTACTTGCCGGACTTGGTTTGAAAGTTGACGGTGACAATGCTGATGTGGAGTGGATTATCTACCCGTCTGCGGAACTTCCGCTTGCCCTTGAACGCGGCTTAGTGGACGCAATCGGCTCAGGAGATCCCACAGCGTCGATCATAGAAAATGAGGGAAAAGCGCGGGTGATTATCAACAATGCGACCGACGAAGGGTTGCGGGACGAATTTTGCTGTGTAACACCGTTCCGATCACAAACTATAGCGAATTATCCCGAGGTAGCAGCAAAGTTTCTGCGGGCAATTCAAAAAGCAGCCAAGTGGGTACAAGAAAACCCGGACGAGACCACGCGTATCCTCGCGGAAAACCGTTACATAGCCGGCGATCCTCTCGTGAACGCTCAGGTTCTTAAATCCTACAGTTACCGTGCTTCCGTAAGTCAAGCACTTGTTGCCATAGAACGTAATGCACGGGAATTGCAGCAGATCGGTATTGTAAACGCCGATGTAGACGTCCCGGCTCTGGTAAAAAACACATATTTCGCGGTACCTGGAGTACCGGATTCGCTCTTCTAAACAGCTTTAAATAAAGAATTAAAAAATTAAACATACCTACTTCGTGAAAGAAGTAGGTATGTTCTAAATGGGGACAGACCTCTGAGTCATGACGGACAGATTCCCGACTAACGGGGACAGACCTCTGAACCGGCAGATATTTTTTAAATAGGGACAGATTATTGAATCAGAATAAGCTATACACCCTGTTAACGTGATATGGCTCGCAAAATTAGAGGGAATACCGCTTACGGTCACACCTGTCATGTTACATCAGAGATAAATAGATGGTTAATGGAACTCGAAGATCCCCTTATTAAAGATCTTATTATACAGATTATCGCTGAAGCACATCAAAAGTATGACTTTAAGCTATGGAACTTCTGTATTATGGACAATCATATTCATTTTCTTATAACACCGGGA
>JAISSB010000022.1 GCA_031273325.1 Treponema sp.
AAACGACCAACATCACGTGATTTTTTTTATTTGCAACGAGCAAACGATAAACATCACGTGATTTTTTTTATTTGCAACGAGCAAACGATAAACATCACGTGATTTTTTTTATTTGCAACGAGCAAACGACCAACATCACGTGATTTTTTTTATTTGCAACGAGCAAACGACCAACATCACGTGATTTTTTTTATTTGCAACGAGCAAACGATAAACATCACGCGATTTTTTTTATTTGCAACGAGCAAACGATAAACATCACGCGATTTTTTTTATTTGCAACGAGCAAACGATAAACATCACGTGATTTTACTTCTCCGCTCTCTAAGGAACTTGCGGAGCGGCAGTGTGACGGAGGACGCGGGAAAGAAATAACCGGTTAGGTGCAGTTTTGCTCTATTGATTAAGAAAAATGCAACTACCCCTGGGACAATCCCAGTGGATTATACCTAGCTACACGGCTGAACGATGGTTATCGCTTCTCCAATTGACGGAATGCCTGTCCGATTGCAACAACCGGCATACTTATCACGGATATTCTTTGCAGCATGTACATCTGTATGATCCGTGTGTCCACAATGCGTGCAGATATACCGAGACTTATTACGGGAGCTTTTGTCAAAGGAAAAAATGTATGGGTTGCTGACAAGGAAGCAGGAAAAAAATACGGCGGAGAGCTTAAAGACATATCTTCAAGCTCACATGCCATGTCTTTAAACCTTATTATGTGCCTCTGGGCTTGCAGCTAGTTTAAGATTGTTAAAAGGGTGCTTTGTATGAGCGAGCCAAACTCTTCGGTTATTTTTTGTTCAGCAAAACGAACGGTACGGTTTTCCGCTTCTGCAAGCGTTGCGTGTCCTTCACGGGTAGTGAAACTGTAGGGAATTAAGACAGTGTTGCTGGCATTGTCAATGAGTTGCGCATGGAGTTCCATACGGGCATAGAAGACTCCCGGTTGCAGCGGTACTTCAGCAATATTCACGTTAACGGCAAGAGTGTAGCGGTTGTTTGACCTGCCGCTCTTAAACCCTTGGGTATTGAGCGCTGATTCAAAGGCGCTCTGTATGCGGTTGGAACGATCGCCATACACAGTAACCGTAATGGGAATGGTGTTTGCAATAGCAAACGCTTCAAGACGGTAATCAACAGCTTTTTTAAGATTTAATAGAGACGGCGCCGTGCGCGGTGCGCCGATAACGGTTAATACTGTCGCAAATACTGCATTTGCGTCCGCTACTGTTGCAGCAAGCTGATAGCGGGCATAGCCTTCAAGGCTATTTTTTTCTGCCCCCTTTGTTAAGCTGTCAATCGTTTGCACATTTGACGTTATCAGCGACGCGTACAAATCCGCCGTTTTTGCCTTTTCCATGACGGCAAGTGCATAAAAGACCCGTTGCGTGCTATCGTACCAAACTTCCACAACTTCTGCACCAATCAGCGAATCCATAGCAACAGAAACCTTAAGAGAATCACGAATCTGTTCAGCTTTGTTTATTTTAACTAATCCGTCTTGAACAGCTTCAGAATACCAGCTTATAACGCTCGTTTCGCCCTGCACCGATTGTCCAAAAACACCAGCTACCTTAAAGAGTGCATCTTTTTCAGCAACAGACCGTGAAGGACCGCTCCCCACTGCGGACACAAAGGTTGTCTCTGGATATACCGACCGGGGAGAAAGCACCCACGGTGGAACAGTAGTTGCCGTATTCAGTGTTGCTTGTGCAGCGCTCCCTGCGTCCCGTTCCGGTTGACTGCCGGGGACAGACGTGCGGGTTCGGGTTCCGCCGCTTTCCATTTCTTCAATTGCCCGCCGCGCTGCTTCTTCAGCGTCACGAGCAGCTTGATCGCTCCGTTCCCGGCGTTCTGCCGTTTGTGAAGGAACAGTGCGCTCTTGTTGGCTGACACAGCCCATTATTAATACGAAGCTAACGAGTAGGCTTTTTATGTTAATAGTCATACGTTCTTTTTCTCCTCATTTTTCTCATTTTTCTCAACTCTTGAGTATTTTTCTTAATAATCTTAAAAACGCAGCGCGCGGCACATTCCTTCCCCCAAGGCTTGCAAGATGCACGGTATACACTTGACAATCAATACAAGCTACTCCTTGAGCAAAAAGTTGTTGGGCGTACGTTAAAAATGCTGCTTTTGAAGCGTTTTTTTCTTTTGCAAACATAGATTCTCCGCAAAAATATTTGCCAAGGAGCAAGCCGTAACAACCGCCGACTAATTGACCGTCTCTATAACTTTCCGCAGAATGCACATAGCCAAGACGGTGCAATTCAATAAACGCTTCAATCATATCGTGGGTTATCCACGTACCGCTTTGTCCCGGCCGGTACGTTATTGCACAGTTATTGATAACGGCTGGGAAATCGTGATCGATAACAACATTAAATATTCCCTTTTTAAGAATTTTTTTCATAGATTCTGAGATATGCAGATCTTCGGGAAAAATAAGGAACCGCGGATCTGGAGACTGCCACAACAGCGGTTCGTCTTCGCTGTACCATGGAAAAATACCCTGTTCGTATGCAGAAAGGAGCATTCCGGGTGATAAATTACCTCCGACAGCAATGATGTTTCCTGACGATCTTATCACCGGAGGAAAGACAAACCGTTTATCCTTATCCAAATAAGGAAAATGCGGATCCGGTCCAACAGTCATAGCTTTTCTACCAAAATATGGTATACCTCAAGAGGACTTGAGGCATTAATTAATGATTCACGGAGCTTTGGATTCCTCAACCGGGTGTTAAAGAGTGATAATGTTTGTAAATAAGCTGTATGTTGGTGATAAGCTGCAACAATCATACAGATAATACGGACCGGTTCTTCATCAAGTGCTTGAAAATCGGTGGTACCTTTTGCGTTTATTCCGAGTGCAACAACAAGATCGGTTATAGAAAATAACCGGACATGCGGAAATGCTATACCGCGGCCAACGGCCGTGCTCATCAATTCTTCACGCCTCAATATCTCTTGGAGCAATTCATGCCGATCTTTTATTTGCGGTACAGAACTAATCGTTTCAGTCAGTGTGGTAAGTACTTCTTGTTTCGTCTCACATTCCATTAATATAATGCGCTCAACACTTAAAAGTGATTCTATGGGAACCGTCATTACCGTACGGTAAACACCGCTATTAAGCGAAAGTTTATCGTTGACCCACCGCTCAATATCCGACCGTTTGAAACGCCATACGGTTCCGAGTTTTCCCGAGGGAATCTCCCCTTTTTGCGCCCAATCATACACAGTACGTTCAGAAACCCGTAGGTAGCGAGCAACTTCATCGATAGTTAAAATGGCATCTTCCATAAGCTCTCCAGAGTTTTAGTATAGTAAAAAACTCCATAGTTTATCAAGAATTAGTATTCAATGCTAAATCATGCAATGAATCATAGGGATACAGTTCCCCAACGGTCGTATCAATGTAGGTGTGGTCATTACACCCAAATCGTACCGGAGCTTGGGGGTCCATAAATTCACTGATTACTTGCCGACATGCGCCACAGGGACCGACCGGTACTGATGAATCGGGCGTTGCAATAGCCAATGCACGAAATTTTCGCTGTCCTGCGCTTACTCCCTGCACAATGGCACTCCGTTCTGCACAAATCGTTAAACCAAATGAACGGTTCTCGACATTAACCCCGGTATATATACTCCCGTCTTCAGCAAGTAGTGCTGCACCAACACGAAAATGCGAATATGGAGCATACGCATGCCTTGCTATTTCCCATGCTTTTTGAAAAAGTTCAGTCATATACGAATCCATAAGCTTCTCCCCATATATAGATATTGACAGATAATATGTCTTTAAGTATTATACTCGTGTATAAGGATTTTTTGTGAAAAGAAATTTAATGATTACGATAATTTTTTTTGCCCTGTACACATTTATTATTACTCGTCATGTCCCGTTAGAAACCGTGTTGGTTTCATATAAGATCAGTTCTCTTGAAGCAACGTTTCCTGCGGCATCTCAGGCTTCGCTCCTACCGTTTACCTTAGGAACCCGGTTTGGTTATTTCGATAAAGAACATACCTTTAGCATCAATCAAGAACGGCGCGGTGCCGTCATACTTTCAGACAAATATTGGGCAGATTTTAGTGCAACGCCGGAAATAATAGAGATTAAAAATCCAACCAATCAAACTATTTGTACCATACCAAATGAAAATGGTTACCCCTTCTTTTTAGACAATCGTATCTTTCTCTTAGGAAAAGAACAAACAGATATTTCTGCATTCAATACGGACGGGACAAAAGCTTGGACCCATTCTTTTGCAGCTCCTATTACCACTGTTGACGCAAAAAATGGATGGATGGCGGTTGGTTTATTGGACGGTATTGTTGAAGTATTAAATGACCGGGGAGAACAAAAGTTTTTTTTCGAACCAGGCGGTTCAAGAATTCCTGGGATTTATGGTTGTGCGTTGTCTCAGGACGCTTCCCAATTAGTAATTATTTCCGGATTAGACGAACAACGATTCTTGGTATTGAATTGGGTGGGAAATACTTATCAGGTACAGTATAATGCTTTTTTAAGCGGAGAATACCGCCGAGAAATTTATTGTGATTTTATAGATAATGATAACTATATCATTTTTGAGCACGTCGACGGTTTGGCACTGTATAATATTGCTGCACATTCCATGAATATTATCCCTTTAAACGGTGCGTTACATGCGGTAACTGAAGAACCGCAAGAAGATTTACTTTTTTTAATTACAGCACGGGAAAAAGACTTCAAAACATTTGTTATGATTCAACTTCCAGAGGGACATATACTTGAGGAAGCTCCTTTTAATAGTTCTGTTGCATTCCTTGATTGTCAGGAATCAAGATTATTCATTGGGGGGGAACAAGTACTTGCAAGTCTTGATATAAAAAAATTATGAAAAAACTTCTTATTGTTCTTTTTTTATGCGTAACAACTGTTGGTATAACGATGTGGGCGCTTGAATGGCCGGCTGCTCCTACACAACTTATAACAACTTTCGGTGCTAATGAACGCGGTTTTCCCCATCTTGGAATATCCTTTGATACCAGTAATGATATTTTAAGCTCTGGCAACGGAGAGCTCATTTTTAACTCAGAAACGAAGCTCTCACGGTTTATATCTCCGCTTGGCACATGGAAGGCAATAGACCATGGAGAAGGTCTTATAAGTATATACAGCCGTTTTGCCCCTGATAATGATTCGGCAGCATTAACAACCGTTCAGAGTGGGACTGTTATTGGCAGTGCGGGGCGTTCAGGGTGGTCACAACGTCAAGGGTTTCATTTTTCCCTCTACGACCGTAAAGGACGTCATTGGAGCAATCCGAGTTTACTGCTCCCGCCGGTAGCAGATACTCAAGCGCCGATTATTCAATCAGTACGGCTCCGAAACCAAGCAGGCACCTTTTTTGAATTACTCCCTATGCGCCGTATCCCTCAAGGATCGTATGCTATAGTGGTAAACGCTTCAGATACTGTCGATCAAAATACACGACTGCTTACCCCTATAAGTATCCGTTGTTTTGTTAATGGTACCGAAATTGGTGTTTTAACCTTTGAAACGATTTTTGAACAGGACGGTATCCTTATGATACAACAACATGTTCCAACACCGCTGGCAACTGTGTATGCTCCTTTTCCTTCGTTTGAGATAGCACAGTACCGGTTTGATCGTGGTTTAGCAACGATCGAAGTTCTTGCGCGGGATATGCAGGGAGGAACGAGGAACGTAACCTTTACTGTAATAATCGAATAGAGGAACTATGGACGATTTATTCAAAGCTATGCAAAATGCTCGGCACTGTATTGTACTGACAGGAGCAGGGGTAAGCACCCTTTCGGGTATTCGTGATTTTCGTGGGAAAAACGGACTGTACAAAGAAAAGAACGCGGAAAAAATATTTGATATTGACTGTTTTAACCGTGATCCTTCGATATATTATAATGCTGCCCGCGTATTTATATATGAACGTGAAGAAAAAAAGCCTTCGATAGTACATAACGTTTTGGCACAGTTAGAGCAGTTATCACTCATTAAAGCTGTTATAACACAGAATATTGATTCGTTGCACCGTAAAGCAGGAACTGTAGCTCTTATTGAAATTCACGGTTCTTTGGCAGTTCATTACTGTCCCCGTTGTACGCATGCCCCACCTATGGAGCTTAAAGAAGTTATTGATATTGTTCAAAGCGGCTCACTGCCTCGGTGTCCTCTCTGTAACACGGTTATTCGCCCAGCGATTACCTTTTTTGGAGAAAATTTGCCGGTCAAGGCGTTACGTGACGCACAGTATGAAGCAGAACATGCTGATTTAATGGTGGTACTTGGGACAAGTTTAACGGTGAATCCCGCAGCGGCCTTACCGGAAATTACCCTCCGTCACGGCGGTTCTATTGCTATTATCAATGAAGGAGCAACGCCATTTGATCGGTTTGCTGCCTTTCGTTTTGACGATTTACAAACGGTATTTGAATATATTGCCCAGAAAATATCATCACGTTTTAGCACTCCGCAATAACACGAATCCAATAACAACAAAACTAATGATAGGAAACCATGCCCCTACTAACGGGGGGATATAGCTTAATTTTGCCATCATCATGCTGATCATTTCCATAACATAAAAAACAACTGCACTAAAAAGACTGGAAAGAAGTGTCATAAGGAGAATATTTTTACGGAACCGCCCCCCCATCGAGATTGAAAGAATTATCACGACGAATGAAGCTGAAGGAAATGAAAAACGGTGATAATAATCGGCAAGAGCAGTATTAAACGGTAATCCGGCTGTTCTGAGATCACGGACAAGCAGTGCTGCTTCAGCAGAAGAAACTTCTTCAACATTAATAGAGCTTCGCCGAAATGTCTCGGGCTCTTCTCTATATTTATCGGTAAATGGAAGAGCTTCTATTTGAAAAATACCATCGTTCCATCGGTACAATACTGCATTTGATAATTCCCAATAACTGCCATTCCACACGGCCTGTGGCGCACGCACGATCATATTAATAGAATCTTCTCCCCGCTCAATGATAATTAATCGGTTTAAAACATATTTTAGGTTATCATAATAATCGACAGCATAAATAGTAGTTCCGTCTTGTGCGCGGATTACCACATCAGAATTATCCTCAGATACTGGTTGATGTAATAATGTTCTCGATAGATCATTTTTCGTTTTAAGGGTTGGAATAACAACATAATCGTCAAAGAAAAAAGAAAATACTGAAGCGATAATTCCAATTATTAGTAAAGGAAGACTAAATCTACTAAAAGGGATTCCTGATGAAAAAATAGCCGTTAATTCGTTTCTCCCATAGAGATCGCCTAAGGTATAGGCTGCCGAAAAAAGAAGTGAAAGTGGCAGCGCATAAGAAAAACTTTTTGGAAGATAATAAAAACTCACCTTTAATATTTCTATAATTGCAACTTCATAATTAAGGTATCTCCATAGATTAGCAAAAAGGTCCATCAATATAATAATTAAAACAAACATTGCAGAAGCTACAAAAAAAATAGGAATAAAATGTCTAATGAGATAGCGATCAAGTATCATAGGTATTGGAATTAATTCTCTAATAACGTAATTTCTACGCGACGGTTTTTCTGACGGCCAACTTCGGTATTATTGTCGGCTATCGGTTGGTCAGCTCCATAGCCGCGCGTAACGATGCGCGACGGTTCACGAATAGCATGGTTAATAAAATATTGTGCAATCACTCCTGCGCGGTCTTCAGAAAGTTTTTTACGTCCTGCAGCATAGCCCGCTAATGCTGTATGCCCCGTTACTAACACGTCACGATCGTGATACGTACGGAGAACTACTGCTATTTGTTCTAATTTTTGTTCTTCACCGGGAAGCATTCTTGCTGAATCGGCATAAAATTGAATATTATCTAAGGTTATAGTAATTCCCTCGTCAACAACTTTAACAGTCCCGGCAACTTCTAGTTCTTCAAGCGTATCGCGAATATCAGAAGCTATTCTTTCTTTATCCATAATTTCGGATTCGATAAGTTCCGCTTCAGCATTTCCTCTAAATTCAATGGTATTACCGTCTGACAATTCAAAAATCATACGAAATGATTCGTAGTATGCGGTCGGTTGCCCTATAGCACTGTTCCAAAAAACCGTCTGATCGGAAGCTCCCATAATTCGAAGCGGAAATAACTGTCCGGTTACCGCTTCCGGTTCGGAAAAAACTCGATATGAAACAGAAAAAGCTGGATATTTTTCATTTTTCCATTCCCGTTCTCCCAAAAACGTATAGGTAGCGGTAAAAGGAATACGGTACGGTTCTTGTATATCAAACATTGACCGAAAATCATGAACTTCAATGCCTTCAGCCGTCCACTGTTCACCGATCTGTATATCACGGTCCGGAAAAAGCGGCACGTTACGTACCATAGGAGTCCAATATTGCTCGTCTATGCGGTAATATCCCCGCTGGTCGCGATCAAACTGTGCAGTATATTCTTCGTCGAATTGATAGTTTGAATGGTCTGAACGGGTTGACGTTTGAGTTGTTACGGTATGCGTTCCCACGCCGTTTTGAACCTGCGTTACTTCTGCTGCAATACGGTTAAGGGTTTGATTTTTTTGATCGAGCCGCCGATTGATATATACTTCTTCTTCAACTTGTGAAAGAATACGGTAAATATCTCCCGTTCTATACTGAAACGTAAATTCTTCTGCCTGTACCGTAGTTATCACCATTAAAAAAAGTAAAATCATGTATACCCCCTTCTCGTTTCACTGTGCTGCATACATTGTTCGGAGTACGTTAATTTGTCGAAGAACTTCTTGAGGATTGGTACCGCCATGCACGGTACGGGCATTGACACAGTGTTCTGGACGGAGGAGGTCATAGATATCCGCTTCAAAAAGAGTCGAATGTACCTTTAAGTCATGGAGAGAACGTTCAGCGATATGGTGTTGCTGCGATTCTATGCAATCACGAACAACGCGGGCAACGACTTCATGAGCTGTCCGGAATGGAAGTCCCTTTTTAACTAAATATTCTGCAGCATCTGTTGCTTCCAAAAAACCGCCGGTACACGCTGATTTCATCTGTTCCTCATGGAACGAGGCTGTTGCAAACATTCCCCGGAACATCCTTAATGATTGCTTCACTGTATCTATACTGTCAAAAAGTGCTTCTTTATCTTCCTGTAAATCTTTTGCATACGCATAAGGAAGCCCTTTGAGAACAGTGAGCAAACAAACGATATTACCGTTTACGCGTCCGGTTTTCCCTCGAATTAATTCTGCAAAGTCCGGATTCTTTTTCTGAGGCATAATCGAAGAGCCGGTACTCCACTTATCAGCTACATGCATAAAATTAAATTCCGCACTTGACCATAAAATAATATCTTCACAGAACCGTGACAAATGGGTTTGAACGATAGCACAAGCAGCAGCACATTCAAGTGCAAAATCACGGTCTGATACCGCGTCCATTGCATTAAGAACCGGACCGTTGAATCCCAGATCCGATGCAGTATATTCCCGATCTAATGCTAAGGTTGAAGTTGCCAAAGCTCCCGCTCCGAGGGGACACTCATCAAACCGTTTAAGTGCGTCTTGAAAACGGGTGCTGTCACGAATTAAAGCACTAGCCCACGCGGTCAAGTGAAAACCAACTGTTATTGGTTGCGCCCGCTGTACATGCGTATAACCGGGCATTATTGTTGCAGCATACGCTTCAGCTTTATCTAACACGGTTGTTACCGTTGCATGCACTTCGTGTATAATTTCTGACACTGCACATTTCAGATAGAGTCGGAAATCAGTTGCGACTTGATCGTTTCTGCTCCGTCCCGCGTGAATCGTCCGCCCAATATCTCCAAGCCGTTCAGTTAAAACATTTTCAATAAAAGAATGAATATCTTCAGCATTATCGTCTATTTTGAGCGTACCCTGTTCCACATCGCGGGCAATACGCGATAATTCTTTGTCAAGGATTGCAGCTGTTTCAGCGCTGAGAATACCCTGTTTAGCTAACATTTTTACATGCGATTGACTTCCCTGAATATCAACAAAGACAAGCCGCTTATCCACCGAAATACTCGATTGAAAGCTCAGTGCTTCTTTCTCCGGCTGTTCAAGGAGCCGTTCTGCCCACAGTACCGTTGCCATAGAACTTATAGTATACATTAATGACCAGTATAAGCAAGAGTACAGGAGTCTGTCCCGTTAGCTTAGAGGTCTGTACCCCTTTGACTCAGAGGTCTGTCTCCGTTAGCTCAGAGGTCTGTCCCCGTTTAGATTCGAGGTCTGTCCCCTGTTTAGTTTGGGGTCTGTCCCCTGTTTAGTTTGGGGTCTGCTAACGGTTGCCTAAAGGTTTATACCGTCCGTATGAAGGACTTTGAGACGAAGCTATGAGGGAGCTTGATACCGACCGATCGAGGAGCTTGATACCGATTGATCGAGGAGCTTGATACCGACCGATCGAGAAGCTTGATACCGACCGATCGAGAAGCTTGATACGAGCGATCACAGGGGTTTGATACGAGCGATCACAGGAGTTTGATACCGACCGATCGAGGAGCTTAATACCGACCGATCGAGAAGCTTGATACCGACCGATCAAAGGTGTTTAAGGTGTTTAGACCCTAGAGGTCTGTCCCCTTAAGCTAGCCGAAATCTGCGGTGAAGACCTTAACGAGTAAGTCCGAGAATGTTGTTATGATGTGATGAATATTGTGAAGATAATGATATAATCCACCAAATACCCATTCTTTCGCGTGGTTCACTAACCCGGCTTTTACCGGATTCTGATTGATGTATCGGAATACTCTCAGAAAATCCTCGCTACTTTCAATAATCCGCGCGTGGAATCTATCTCCCCACAAATGCCCGGTCGTCTTATGTAGTTTGTTCCATCGGATAGCGAAGACCATTTTTATCCATTTCATAATCAGAGAAAGGCTAACACCTTTGTCCGGTGTTATGAGGAAATGAATATGATTGTCCATAATACAGAAATTCCATAGCTTGAACCCATATTTTTGGTGTGCTTCAGCGATAATCTGTATAAAAAGCGCTTTGATAATGGGATTTTTGAGTTCCATTAACCATCGGTTTATTTCAAAGGTGACATAATAAGTATAACCAAGAGAGGTATTTCCTCTAATTTTGCGAGCCATATCAAGTTAACGGAGTGTATAACAGTTTTGATTCACAGATTTTATTCAGAGGTCTGTCCCCTTAATTCACAGGGGTCTGTCCCCTAACCCTCGGAGATTTTCTCCTTGAATAAAAAATAATGCTATGCTATAAAGGAGTATGTTCTTCGTGTTGCTGTTCATTTGTAGCGTTTCTCTCTACGCACAGCAAACAAATGCTGCTGATTTGTTAATTAATCAAGAGGATATTGCTATTGAACCCGGTATTGGTGGGTTTCACTTATTTGTACGGCAAAGCCCCAGTATAAAATCCATAGCACTCGTTGAAGCAACTCAAGACCCGTCGCTCAAAGAACCGCATTACCTCTACCGGGCAACCCGATGGAACGCTATCAACGGTAACGAAAAACGCCGTATCAATGGTTCTCTTACCACCGGTGGGTCTGAAGCATGGGCTATTGTGGATTCAACGATTGAACCGCACCCTATGCTGGGGGATTCTTTTCATCTTTTTATTCCTTCAGTTGTCCGCTATGGACTTGAAAACACCCGCCATGGAGAGCTTACGGTTACAGACGGTACTTTTTTTAACATTCGTACGTTTGCTCAGCCGTATGCTGACGGTAGTGCTGGGTGGCGGGATAATGCTTTTGTCCTCCGCGTGAGTCCGAAAATTTATGTCGGTCCGCCAGAGGGAAATTACAGTACTGAAACAATAGAAGCGTTTACGAGTATTGCCGCCGTAAGCGGAGGCAGTCTCTTTTGGGCTTTGAACGCCTCAAATGCTCTTACGAAAATACGGACGATCTTAGAGCGGGAACAGGGAAAAACCGTTGATGTAGTGATTTGTATGGACACAACGAGGAGTATGAAAGAAGAGATTGCCGTGATCCAGCTTTCGCTTGTTCCTATGCTTGAATCAATTCACGATATGTTTAGCGATCTGCGTATTGGTATAACGTTGTACCGTGATTACCATGATGAATATGTAACGCGGATTTTTCCCTTTACTCGAAAGTTTGCCACCTTACAACAGTCACTCAATAAGATAAAAGCAGATGGAGGGGACGATATCCCGGAAGCAGTGTACGAAGGGCTGTATATAGCGGCATCACAGTTTCCGTGGAGCGCCGACGTACGCATTATCTTTCTCTTGGGCGACGCACCCCCTCACCAGAAACAGCGCGGCTCTATTTCTCAACAAGCTACGTTTCAAAGAATTCTCGCAAAAGATATTCTCATTCATTCGATGATTTTTCCTCACTGATGCTATTCTAACAGGAAGCGGGGACGATATTTTTTTTTATATTCAGAATACTGCACGTCGCTATTAAAGAGCCGCTCGGCTTCCAGCGACGTCGGCGGTCCATGACCGGGAAATACCATACAGTTATAGGGCAACGTAAAAAGTTTATTGCGTATTGCCGTCATTTGAATGGCTGAACCGTACATGCTCGTTGTCCTGCCGACAAAACCTGCCCCAAGGACATCTCCCGTAAACAGCAACTGTTCAATTTTATATACGACCGAATCTTGCGAATGTCCCGGCACCGATATAATTTCAAAGACAAAATCACCAATCGTTAAAGCTTCGCCTTCTCGAACCATTTTAACATTATACCCGCCCAAATTTTTATTTGCAGCGTAGATAGCAATATCATAAATACACGTTAAACACCTTAAACCGTTGGTATGTCCTTTGTGATCATGGGTAATGAGCGCAGCATGCAGATGATAATTATTTTCTTCAATAAGATTCAGCATATTAATATCTACGTGACCGGGATCAATAAGCACCGCATCATGCTTTGTATTTCCCAAAAGATAACCGTTGCACCTACTTGATTTACTGCGGCAAAAAAAAACATCCATATTAATAATCTATATCTTTTAATCCGAAAATAGCTTCGGCAGTATTTGAAGAACTAAATACGACATTTCTTTGCCGTGCTTTAACAAAATAAACTCCGGTTAAATTGCAGTTATTAAACTGTACCGAGTCAATATCTGCATTAATAAAACGGCTGTGATACAGATCGGAACTGCTGAATGTGCAGCCGGACAGTAAACTGCCATTGAAATTTAAATAGGTTAATTCGGCGCTATCAAACGTACAGTTCCACAATGTAGCCCCCGCAAAAGATACAAAGCGGATATCGCAGCCGATAAGCAAACATGAATCAAATATTGCAAAATCAAAGAAATTCATCGTAATATGCGTTTGTAAAAAAGAACAGCGGGAAAAATGCGTTTCTATAAATGCACAACCGTTGAACGAAGAATCGGAAAAATGTTCATCTTCAAAACTTAAACCGGATGCATTTATGTCTTTTACTGTTGGTTGTCCGCGTATTTCCGCCGCTATACGGGTGCTTTCTTGACCGGGATTTGCCGCATGAACGGCGCATAACCGTGAGCCGGTAATTGCGGCTCGTCCACAGCCAGCTATGCACGGAATTATATTAAACATATGTTGAACATAGTAGAGTACTATACGAATAGCTTTGTCAAGCCTTTTCAGGGACAGACCTTTCGGTGTGTCCACATGTCGCCGGACTTCGATCAAGGGGGACAGACCTCTTTGTAAAGATAGACTCTATCAACAGGGACAGACCTCTTTGAAAAGACAAACTCTATCAAGGGGACAGACCCCTGAAGAAGATAGACTCTATCAAGGGGACAGACCTCTTTGAAAAGACAGACTCTATCAAAATGGACAGACCTTATGAAAAAGACAGACTCTATCAACGGGGACAGACCTCTTTGAAAGATAGACTCTGTTAATGGGGACAGACCTCTTTGAAAAGACAAACTCTATCAACGGGCAAACTCTATTAACGGAGGCAGACCTCTTTGAAAGAGATAAACTCTATCAACGGAGACAGGCCTCTTTGAAAGACAGACTCTGTCAACGGGGACAGACCTCTGATGTAGATAAACTCTATCAACGGAGACAGATCTTATGAAAAAGACAGACTCTATCAACGGGGACAGACCTCTGATGTAGATAAACTCTGTCAACGGGGACAGACCTCTGATGTAGACAGACTCTATCAACAGGGACAGACCTCTTTGAAAAGATAGACTCTATCAACGGGGACAGACCTCTTTGTAAAGATAGACTCTATCAACAGGCAGACCTCTTTGATAGATAGACTCTATCAACAGGCAGACCTCTTTGATAGATAGACTCTATCAACAGGGACAGACCTCTTTGATAGATAGACTCTATCAACAGGCAGACCTTTTTGAAAAAGATAAACTCTATCAACGGGGACAGACCTCTGATGTAGACAAACTCTATCAACGGGGACAGACCTCTTTGTAAAGATAGACTCTATCAACAGGCAGACCTCTTTGATAGATAGACTCTATCAACAGGGACAGACCTCTTTGATAGATAGACTCTATCAACAGGGACAGACCTCTTTGAAAAAGATAAACTCTATCAAAATGGGGACAGATCTCTTTGAAAAGATAGACTCTGTCAAGGAGGACGACCTCCCAAAAACATTTAAGCTATTAACATGGGTATATTTTTTGGCTACACTGCACAGTATGCATGCTATTTTTGAGCGGAATATCCGCGCTTTAGGTGCTAATAGCTGTGTACAACACCTTTCTGCTTTCCACACCACGGCGAACCAATTGGTTCTGGTTGAAGCGCGGAATGGAGAAGCCGTTCCGGCGTGGCGTGATAGTGAAGGACACAATCACCCATTCCATTCAATGGTAGATCC
Organism: Treponema sp.; assembly: GCA_031273325.1. Taxonomy (GTDB): domain Bacteria; phylum Spirochaetota; class Spirochaetia; order Treponematales; family Breznakiellaceae; genus BOBG01. The sequence goes on from JAISSB010000022.1 coordinate 14,871, forward strand.
GTGGCGCGAAGCGCACCGTATTGTCGACACTGTGCAGAGCGATTGTATCGTTGCGCTCGGCATGGGCGGCGCTTTTATACTCACAACATTCTTGGAACAGCACCGGGATTCTGTGCTGATAATCATTGAATATAATACGGCATTATGCGCAGAACTCTTTCATTTAAAAGATTTTTCGCTGTTGTTGTCTGACAAACGAGTGCTATTCCTCCTTGACCCGTCCCCGTCAACTATTGAACAAACGATTATCCGCTCTTATCAGCCAATGCTTCACGGTACGATTCAAACAATGCCGCTTCACACGCGTATTGCCCTTGATCCTCCGTCTTTTCAGCATGCGTCAGCAGCTCTGCACCAAGCTATCGATACTGTTGCACATGATTATTCGGTGCAGGCATTGTTCGGGAAAAAATGGTTCTTAAATATTATCCGGAATGTACGCTATTTTCCCGCTGCACCCAAGCACATACCGCACGTAGCCGTTGCTGCAGTGTGCGGAGCCGGTCCTTCGTTGGAAGAACAGATTCCAGTATTAATAGAAAAGCATGCAGATTACTGTATTATTGCCACTGATACCAGCTTTCCGGTACTGATGCAGGCAGGCATACAACCGGACGCGGTTATTGCTGTAGATGCTCAATATATTAGTTATCAACATTTTTTAGGGTTTTCTCCCTTTTCAATCCCGCTTTTTGTTGATTTAGCAATAGCCCCGACGGTGAGTTCTTGTGCTGCCGACATACATTTTTTTGCGTCTCAGCACCCTTTGTGCCAGTATTTCTCCCGGCGCTTAGCGATCCCCACCGTAGACTGTTCCGGCGCCAACGTGAGTTATGCGGCGGTTTCTGTAGCAGAAATGCTCGGAGCAACCCGTATAGACCTCTATGGAACCGATTTTTCTTATCCATGGGGAAAAAGTTATGCGCGCGGAACCTATCTGTCTGCACAGTATGCGGTGCAGCAAAGCCGTTTGAAGCCGATAGAGCATTTATTTTCAACCGTGCTGTACCGAAGCAGTCTACAAAAAATTAAAAAAGGGAACGAATGGTACTATGAAACAAAGCTTTTGAAGCGGTATCGGCTTTTACTGGAAGAAAAATCGAAACGACTGTCGGCTGTCTTAAACGCAGTGCCGGGCAGCGGCGCACCCATACATGTGACCGTTATTCCTCAAAAAAGGTACAATAGTTGGATTGAAAAAACGAATCAAAGCGGATATACTGTATTAAAGCAGTACTATAGCGCGCTTTTGGACCTGAGCGACCCTGAAGTATGTGAAACGCTCCTTCCGGTGGCAGCAGCACTACAGCGAGAAAATCCCCATAACTATGGACAACCGTTGCTGGAAAGCGCACGCAGTTACTGTTTAAATGAGATTAAAAAATTATTAAGTTAAGGAATGCATATGCCCGATATTCCTATCGTTGCAATAGTTGGAAGACCAAACGTTGGTAAATCAACATTATTTAATAGATTAGTTCGCCAACGGCGCGCAATAACCGATCCTACCCCCGGTGTTACCCGGGATCCGGTTAGTTTAATCACTGTTTTGGGGGATACTGCTTGTTCTTTAGTTGATACCGGCGGATTTAATAGCACTGTTCGTTCAGACCTTGAGCATACAGTCCGTGAGCGCGTACTAGAAATGGTGCGGAAAGCGCATACTATCGTGTTAGTCTTTGCTGCAGGCGACCTAACTGCCGAAGACGAAGAACTGATCGCCATACTGCGCCCCTATCAAAACCGGATCATTGTAGCCGTGAATAAAACTGAAGGAGGAAGGCTCGTCTCTGAAGCGCAAAATATATTTAAATACGGCTTTGAAGAACTGTACTGTATCTCTGCTGAACATGGCGATCATATCGGTGAACTTATCACAGCTATTGAAAAAAAGCTTCCGCTCTTGTCCGGTACCGTGCCGGAACAAGAAAAAGAATCTATTTCTATTGCAATATTAGGGAAACCAAACACCGGTAAATCGACTCTTTCTAATTTTCTCACGAATTCCCAAGCTTCTATTGTAAGTCCGGTTCCGGGTACGACCCGCGACATTATTGAAGGAACGTTTTACTTTAGAAATAAGACCTTTAATATTCTTGATACTGCCGGCATTAGGCGGAAAAGCAAAGTGACAGAAAATATTGAATATTATTCTGTTAATCGCGCTATTAAAACGCTGAATGAAGCTTCTATTGTTTTTTTAATGATTGATTCGGTTGAAGGGCTTTCAGAACAGGATAAAAAAATAGCCTCGCTTGCACATAATAAAGGCCGCGGGGTGATTCTGGTACTCAATAAATGGGATATGATGCCGCGCATAAAAAATGCCTTTGAAGCAGTCTGTGACCGTATACATTTTTCATTCGGTCACATGGAATATGCGCCGATTATTGCAATTAGCGCCAGCAAAGGAGAGGGTATTGAGAAATTGCTGAGTACGGCTCTTGCTATGTACCATCAATTGACAACAAAGATTGAAACGGCACGGCTCAACCGGCAGTTGGAACGGTGGCTTGCCGAATATCCGCTCCCCATAGGACCGCAAACACGATTTAAAATCCGCTATGCGGTACAAACGTCAGAAAATCCCATACGGTTCCGTTTTTTTGTAACCCGTCCCCAAGCAGTAACCGAACAGTACAAAGCGTTCCTCCGCAATAAAATACGGCATGACCTTGGCTTTCCTTTTATTCCTATTAATATAGAAATACGGTCTACAAGGAATTAAGGCGTATGTACTGTATTCCTCCGATTCTTAAAGAAATTGCTGCGAAATTTTCTCATGTGGGGAAAAAAGTTTTTCTGGTCGGCGGTGCGGTGCGCGATATGCTTCGCGGTATAAAGGCACATGATTTTGACCTTGCAACAGACGCCCTTCCAGAAGAAGTAAGCAGCGTTTTTAAAAGAGTTTTTCCTACCGGCATAACGCATGGCACTGTTACCGTGTATTTCAAAGGTCAGCAGCTTGAAGTAACCACGTTCCGCACTGAAATCGGTTACAGTGACGGACGGCACCCGGATATGATTCATTTTACGTCGTCCATTGAAGAAGATTTGTCACGGCGTGATTTTACGATGAATGCAATGGCGCTTAATATATTGAACGGCACCCTTATTGATCCGTTTCATGGAGCGGCAGATATTCAACATAACATTATTCGTTGTGTCGGTGATCCGGTCGAACGGTTCAATGAAGACGGGTTAAGACCGTTACGTGCCGTTCGTTTTGCTGCTCAATTAAATTTTTCTATTGACTCTGCAACGCTTGAAGCGATTCCTGCATGTATAGCCTCTGTAAAAAAAGTTTCTCAGGAACGTATCCGCGACGAAATAGATAAAATTATTGATTCTCAACATCCCAGCACCGCCTTTCTTCTCATGGAAAAAACAACACTCTTAGCTCTTATTTTGCCGGAATTAGCTCAGTGCCGCGGGATCGAACAGAAGGGTTTTCACAGATTTGATGTGCTCGATCATGTACTCTTGGCGTGCGATTATGCGGCACAACACGGTTATCCGCATACGGTGCGGTTAGCGGCTCTTCTGCACGACAGCGGAAAACCGCTCGTGCGCGAAGAACAGAACGGCGTATGGACCTTTTATAACCATGAACAAAAATCGGCAGCATTAGCTGAATCACTGTTAAACCGTCTCCGCTACCCTCATACTGTTATGCACGAAGTGACGCATTTAATAAAGAATCACATGTTTCATTATGAAGAATCGTGGACAGACGCAGCGGTACGGCGTTTTATTATCCGTGTCGGCGTTGAACATCTGACTGCTCTTTATCAATTACGGTTTGCCGACGCATTTGCAACGGCGAAACAACATATTCCCGTTGATTATTTAGCGCCGCTCACAACCCATGTTGAAAAGATACTTGCAGAAAGTCATTGTTTTTCTCTCAAAGATTTAGCCATTAACGGCAACGACTTAATGCAGTTAGGGATAGAGCCGGGGCCGAATATGGGAATTATTCTCAATGAATTACTTGAAACGGTGATAAGCGATCCGGCGCTTAACACCTTTGAACAGTTAAAAACGATAGCATGCCGGTTGAAGCAGCGGAAGTTTAATGCTCTTTAATGCCGCGGTATTTCCGCACGAACGCAGACGGTCTATACGTCATTTTAGCTTGACGCAAGCCTTCGTCGCCGAGGTCTTGCTCTCTATTAATGTAGGTGAAAAACCGGGGAAGCGCGGTAGCAAATGCTTGATTCATAAACTGATAAATGCCTTTATAGCTTTCTAAGCCTTTTTCAAAATGAATAGCGAACATCCGCCCTTTTGCTAAACTTTCTCCTAAACAAAAGCCCGCCGGTTCCCCATTAACAAAGTATACTGCCCCTTTCATATTGAGGTCTGCAAGATGTTCCAACGCTTCTTTTGTTGCAATATAATCTCCCTCTGCTCCTTTCTCTTGCCGCCACTGTGCTAAAATAGCAAAGGCAGGAGCAACCGTTTCCGGCGTTAAAAGCCTTTGTTCATAGCTGTACGCATTGATAAATGCATGTACTAAATTTCGTTTTTTATGATATTTTTTCCCCGATAATGCTGCTAATTCGGTACGTTTGTACAGGTAATCAAAATTATCACGGTCTTCAGTCACATGGATATTCATTTGTTCTAATTGGGTACGTACCGGAGACAATACCGAATCTGAAATACCCTTCCAATAATCATGCGTTTCAAAAAGCGCATCAAGCACATCGGGGCGGGGAGCGGCGCACGGAGTCATAAAAAACTTTTTACCCCCATACGCTCCTGAAATAATAAAGGTCTGATTCATCGCCGCAGACACTGTATACTGGTATCGAGAACGAAATAAAAATAAATTTGAAAAGGTAAATTCAGAGACACCGTCAACAGTCAGCGAAAGATAAGGGTGCAAATCTGCTTTAAGTTCAAGCGATAAAGGAACAAATTCTGGATAACTCGGAATCATAGGATCAAGGTTAATAAAAAAAAAGGCACAATACTAGCTTTGGGGACAGACCTCGCCGTTAATTCCGACTCGCTCGCAGCTAATTCTGAGTCATTCTTAGCTAATTCTGACTCATTCTTAGTTAATTCTGAGTCATTCTTAGCTAATTCTGAGTCGTTGGATAGGGACAGTCCCCTTATTTTACCCTTATTTTAAATCTGTCAACGGACAGACCTTCTCGTTCTTTCCGGTTGTTATGCTATACTTATATGGAAAAGAATCGGCATGATAATTGATAACTACTTGCATTGCGCGTAGTTTAAAATAATATAGCTATAAAGAGAGAAAATATGAAAAGATATAGTCTATCTATATTATCCCCCCCCCCCCCAGATAAAGCGTAAAGAATTATTGTTCTTGGCGTATATCTCTTATGTATACCATTTAAGTCAACTTAAGACAGCTAAGGGGGACAGACCCCATGAATGTTTTGTTTCTTCTTAAGAAGAAGTTATTTTTAATGAAGAAGATTCTGTTTTTGATATGGACAGACGTTATCTATGGGCTACCAAATATTCTGTCCGTTCACGGAGGCTCTTTTGAACATTTTCTGGCAGATAGTGACTGTATGTGTAGTTCTTAACGCATGTGCATCGGTTAAAGCAGCGGCGCCGCGACAACTTGATGGATTTCCTCGTGCGTCTTACCGCGGTGAAGACATAAATGGAGATTTTCCGGAAGCAATCTCTATAAAAACCCGTACCCAAACCTTTAATACTTACCATTATTTTCTCGTGAAAGATGGTTTAATTTGGTATAAATTGCGCGATCCGATCAACGGTCCGTTCCCGCTCGTTGAAGGAATGCACCTAACGGAGCCGAAAGAATGGACATTATTTCAGGAAACTGGTCTTCCTCATAATACGCAGCGGGTGCGCTTTGTTAACACGGATGCGGTTGTAGAAATATCTGCTGACGCAGACGAATTAGTTGCACTGTCAGAGGACGGCAGCTTTTACCGTTTTTGTTTTGATCAGAATATTGCCCATGAAAGCAATATCTGGCTCGATAAACAGGGGTGGCCGCAGGCAGAACAGCTCTTTCTTGACGAGCGGACAGCAAAGAACAGAGCGTGGGCATTAGGGAAACGAAATGATCATGTTTTGTACTATGAAGACACGTTTGGGAATCAGCACCATAACGGGACTATGGAAATTGCAACAACGTACATATTGCTTGAAGACGGACAGGAAATCTGTTATTCCGACACGGGCTTACCCAGCGATTTTTCGCGCAATTACGGCTGTCCTGAACGAGGTGCGTTTAAGGCAGTTTCGCTCTCAGCAAGTGCGTCTACGATGTTTCTCATCAACGAGGCGGGAGAAATGTATACCCGTATGGCTGATTTTGATATTGTCGGTTGTGATCCCATGCTGTTCGAGTATACGTATGTTCCCTATACCTCTTCTTTACCCGGTACCAATTATTTCTCTAACCTGAATGCATGGGCGTTGCCGTCTGAAGATTGGCGTGTGCAACCGCGTATTGAGCTGAAAGGAAAAGCCGCTCTCACCCGTCACATTACCATACTGCAAAATGGTTACGGAAATAGCGCACGGGAACTTCGGGTAGCTGGGTACAATGAACATGGGGAGACCGGATATTGGACAAAAGGGATTTTTGATGATACGTGGACGTTCAACGTTGTTCCGCTGTATTTTTCCGAAGATGCGCTCTTAAAGGCGGAAGAAGGAGAACGGGGAGCTTCGTATGATTCTCGTTTTGGGGGATTCTATTGGAATGGAGCCGAAAAAGAAGCATGGTACTATGAAATTCCTAATTTTAATATTATGGAAGGGTCGTGCGATCTTGTTATTAAGAATAATAATGGAGAAACATGCACATTAACGCTGCACCCATTAGAATTATGGACCCATCTCAAGCGTGACTATATGCCCGGCCGCAGTGAATATCCGAAAATCTTTTTTGTTACGCTCGAAATAGAAGCTCATGCATTTGCCGGGCTTTCTGAAGATTTTGCAACGAAGCTTCAAACACGGTATGCTCATAATGACAAAAAGATATTTCAATATATTATGGAGGCAAGTCAGCACCGTATCTTTTTATGGGACAGCAATAATCCTGCATCGGTACTATTTCTTACCGACGGAACGGTGTCTGATTATTTTCCGGCATTTCGTCCTGAAGATTTTTTTAAAAACTGTGAGGAACTTATCCAATATAACTCAACTGAACTTGATTTCTTCGCGGCTGAACATACAAACAGCACGTATGCACAGGAATTAAGTAAAACAATTGCATTAAATAAAATATTTCTCAAAACATTAAAAGAACAAATATCACAGTTGAAAGCTGTAAAAAAAGCAACTGATAAATGGACAGCAGGATACAAAGCCCTTGATTTTTTAAGCCGTATTACCTTGCTCAATAATGTTAAGGTACCAAAGATAAAAACTATCACTCAGTTTGGAGATAGAATTGTCTCTATAAATAAATCATATACAGATACCTTACTTAATGCCCGTATCACATTAGACACGATCCTGATAGAGTTAGTGCAATTAAGAATTAAAAATTACACTGCTTTAGAAAAAAGATTTAATTAGCTCTGCACTATCGGGGTCTGTCCCTATTAATCAAGGTCTGTTCCCATTATCAGGTCTGTCCCCATTAATCAGGTCTGTCTCCATAATCGGGGTCTGTCCCCGTTAATCAGGTCTGTCCCCATTATCAAGGTCTGTCCCCACTATCGTACGCAGGACAAGCCGTGGGTTTTCATGTTTCTATAAAAAAGGAACTTAACTTGATCATTGTTTAAATAATAAGTAGGATTAACAAAAATGGAGGTGATAATGCCTATTGCTTATGCGATAAAGGAAGCACTCAGTTCTTCTTCTATGATCCGAAGAATGTTTGAAGAGGGGAATCAATTAAAGGCACAGTATGGTGCAGATAACGTGTTCGATTTTTCGATAGGAAATCCGGACATTGATCCCCCTCCTGCGTTTCATCAGATTTTTGTCAAGCTTGCCCAAGATGATCTCAAAGGTTCACACGGTTATATGGCAAATGCTGGTTACCGTGACGTCCGAGCAGCGCTTGCGCAGAAAGTTAATACTGAACATGGAGTCACCGTTGATTACACTCATATCATCATGGCTGTCGGTGCGTCGGGAGGTCTTAATGTTGTACTGAAAAGTATTCTCAACCCCGGTGACGAGGTGCTTGTTCCATGTCCATACTTTGTTGAATACCGTTCGTACATTAATAATCACGGAGGCGTTTTTGTACCTGTTGAAACCTTAACAGATTTTAATCTTGATATTTCAGCAATTGCAGAAAAACTTTCTTCAAAAACAGCGGCGGTGCTCATCAATTCTCCGCACAATCCAACGGGGCGTGTGTATCCTGCTCATACGATAAACGCATTGGCAGAAGCACTCAATATGCACGGTAATACATGCGGACGTTTTCCCTATCTGATAGTTGACGAGCCGTACCGTGAATTAGTATACGGAGGAATACCGGTAGCGCCGATTCTTTCAGCCTATAACGAATCGATTGTAGTAAATTCCTATTCAAAAAGTTTATCGATTCCTGGTGAACGTATTGGCTACGTTGCAGTATCTCCGCATGCGAGCGATAAACAGTTACTCCTCGACGCATTAATTCATGCAACACGGGTACTGGGATTTACGAATGCTCCAGCTCTTATGCAGCGTATTGTTGCACAGTTAACGACTGTAAAAGTAGATATTAGTGTTTATGAACGGCGGCTTGCGGTGTTTCGGAGCATTTTAGATCAGGTAGGTATCCGCTATGCGAATCCGGAAGGGACATTTTACCTTTTCTGTCACGTTCCTGAAGGGTGTAATGATATTCAATTCATTGAGCATTTGAAGAACTATTTGATTTTGGGAGTTCCCGGTTCCGGTTTTGGAAAAGCAAACTGGGTACGTTTTGCGTACTGTGTTAACGAATCGATTATTGCTGCGTCTGCTCAAGCGTTTAAAAAAGCTATGCAAAGATTTTTAAAAAGTACTTGACAAAAAAATGACTGTCTGTATAGAATACAGATATTCCCCTGTAGCTCAGTTGGCAGAGCAAGTGGCTGTTAACCACTGGGTCCGTGGTTCAAACCCGCGCGGGGGAGTTGCAGATATTCCCCTGTAGCTCAGTTGGCAGAGTAAGTGGCTGTTAACCACTGGGTCCGTGGTTCAAGCCCGCGCGGGGGAGTTGAAAGCCGTCCGAAAGGGCGGTTTTTTTTTGGATTTCGTGTCTGAATTTGATTTGGGGTCTGTCCTCTTAAGTCGAGGAAATCGTCTCCTACAAGGGGGACAGACCCCTGAATACCGGCAGATTCCTACAATGGGAAGCCCCCACGAGAAGAAAAAGGCTTGACATTCTCAATCAGCATTACTACAATAACCAGAAATGGACTATTCAAAAGCAAAAATATATAAAGAATCCCCCCCCCCCCCCACAAAGGCTTCCTAGGAACTACGCTCTTTTTATATTCGGATAATATCCTCATAGCTGCAGAAAACGGCAGCGGCACATGGTGCGCGCTCTTGAAGTGTAGTATGCGGCAACTTTTGAAACTATTGCCTCGAATTTCTTGCACGTATACGGTAGTGTCTCAAGGCAATACCCCACAATCTAAAGACTTCACCTCAACGTCTAAAGACTTCACCTCAACGTCTAAAGACTTCACTTCAAAATCTTTAGACTTCACCTCAACGTCTAAAGACTTCACCTCAACGTCTAAAGACTTTACCTCAAAGTCTTTAGACTACACCAAAAAATCTGGAGACAATATACGCCCCTTTGGGCAAAAACATCCCATTCGGGATAGATAAGGAGGAATAAACCATGATTCAAAGAACTGACTGGTTCCCGACAGGCCGAGAGGCAATATTGGTAATGGCACGGAACTGGCAGGATGTTACCGAATCCAAAACCGACGCATTTGGCATCCCCACTACCGTTCTAACTGGACTCGGCAGCCTTATAACGGCGGCAAATACCGCTCTGATTAAGGCGCAGAACGAGACCACCAGAACGCCTGTAGCTACTGCCCAATGTAAAACGGCTTTTGAAGCATTGACTGCCGCAATGCGGGACATCAAAAAACGATATTTTTTGACCCCGCCCTTGGAGGATGCGGATTATGTGAGCTTGGGCTTAAGAATTCCCGACAGCACCCCGACCCCAAGCGGAGATCCGAGCGCTCAAGTTATGGTAGAGACCTGTCTGGTAGGCCGGCATGAACTTGGCATAAAGATCATCTATGTAAGCGGGAGCGCCGCCGACCCGGCAAACAAAGGCTACCGGTTATGGTACAGCTTGGTTGCTCCCGGTGAAACACCCCCCTCAAACCCCGACGATCTTCACAAGTCGTTTTTTACCAAGCGGAAAAAGGACTTAATAGAATTCGACTTTGGTGACAGCGGGAAGACGGCCTATTTTGCGGTGCAAATAGAGAACGAGGGGAGAAAAGGTCCCTGGGGACCGCTGGTATCGGCTTTGATACCGTAACAAGGGTTTAGCCACTTGAGCGGCTAACCATAAAAAATTGTGGCGGACATAAAAACCACAAGGAGCAAAGAACATGAAAAAGAACCATGGAGCATTTTTCGGTTTCGCCGTTCTATTGATGTCGGCGGGTATAAAACGCGAAGAAGAAAGCGGAGGATTATTATGGAAGTAAAAGCGTGGACTTATGACGAATTTCCCGATTACACTGCCCCTGTTTTAGGGGCAATACGGTTAAAAACTACCGGTGATGAAATAGGGGTGTTTCACATACCCAATGTCGAATACGCTCATTTAGATGGTATTAAGCTCTGTCTTCAAATTTTGGTGCCGTTTACCAGAAATGAGCCGGAGCGCGTATATCCTTGTATTGTGTTTGCACAGGGTTCCGCATGGATGAAGCAAAATGTATTTGTGCAGTGTCCTATGCTGTCAAGACTGGCGGTAAAGGGCTATGTAATCGCGGTTGTTCAGTACCGACATTCAGAAATTGCGGTTTTTCCCGCTCAGATTCAGGATGCGAAAAACGCAATCCGCTATATGCGGATACATGCGAGGGAATATCATGTAAATTCGGAATCTATTATCGCGGCCGGTGATTCATCCGGAGGCCATACCGCTATGTTTTGCGGCATTGTAGAAGACGACAGTGAGATGGACAAAAATATCTTCCCAGGTATACCCGCTACGGTAAAAGGAATCGTGAATTATTACGGTGCGGTTAGTTTGATATATGAAGATGGATTTCCGTCTACCGTAAACTATGGGCTGCCGGACAGTCCGGAAGGGATGCTCATGGGAAAAGTGAATCTTAGAGAACACCCGGAACTTCAAGAGCGCGGCTCGGTTGAGTGTTATATCAGACCGGAACTCACGATTGTGCCTACACTGATCCTGCACGGAACAAAAGACCGCACGGTGAATGTTTCTCTCAGCGTGAATCTATTTCAGAAAATGAAAGAATGTGGGAAAGATGTCAACCTCTATCTGGTCGATGGCGCAGACCATGGTGGCGCTGAATTTTGGACAGACGAGGTATGTTGTCTGGTTGATACATTTGCGAAAAAATGTATCCAAAAAATAGAAAGAAAAGGAGAGGAAAAATGACAACGAAAAAAATAAACTTTTTCGAGAAAATCGTATACGGCAGCGGAGACGTCGGTCTCAATGCCGGGTATACGCTGTTTTCAGCCTATGTACTTTATTTCTATACGGATGTCATAGGAATGAATCCCGCTATTATCGGTGGGATTATTCTGATTTCCAAGGTTTTTGACGGTTTCTCTGATATGATTGCAGGTTATTGGGTTGATACCCACAAGACAAAAAGGGGACATTGTATTCCCATTCTGATGAAATGGAGTATCCCCATGGTTCTTTCATGTTCATTGGTTTTTTTGTTGCCGGACGCCAATATTGTGATTCGGGCAATCTATGTTTTTATAACCTATAACCTTTTTAGTACCGTGTTTTATACTCTGGTAGGTCTGGCGCATAATGCCTTGGCCGCTTATGTGACGGATGATTCCGTTGCCCGCTCTCAAATGCTTTGTTATAAAATGTTATTTGCCGCGGGAACCCAGATGACGATGGCAAATGTCATTTTACCATTGGTAAACCTGTTGGGCGGGCAACAAAACCAGTTTGCATGGGTAAAAGCCAGTCTGCTGTTTGGCGTGATTGGGCTGGTATTCATGTATTTGAATGTTCTTGTGGTAAAGGAACGCGTCCAAAACGATGCGCCGCCGGAAAACGTTTTTCAGGGGATTAAGGTCGCAATCAAAAATAAATATTGGTGGATGACAGTCGCGATTCAGTTTTGCTGCTCGTTACAGTTGATGTTCAATCTGACGATTTCTGTTTACTATTTGAACAGCGTTATAAACAATTTGGGGTTAATGGGTACTTATGTTACTTTATCAAACCTGCCGGGTGTTTTTCTGATGTTTCTTATACCGCTTATTCTGCATAAAGTTTCAAAAAGAAATCTGGCTTTTTTGGGAACAATCCTGTGTCTGATCGCACAGATTATCTTTTGTCTGTCTCCGACCAGCAGTGTCACCATGCTGTTTGTTACCGCACTGATACGTGGCATAGGATTTGCCTTCATCATGGGACTTGTAAATGCCATGACCGCCGATACCATAGAATATGGAGAATGGAAAACCGGTATCCGGGTACAGGCAGTTCTCTTTTCGGCAAAATCCGTATCTGAAAAGGTTGGGCAAGGTCTCTTAACAGCCGCATTTGGTTTTTTCTTGACCATGATCGGATATGACGGGTTGGCAAAAGTGCAGACGTCCACTACGGTTGGTGGAATTGAATCGTTTTTCAAATATGTGCCTATTGTGGTATATATTATCCTGATTATTGTCCTCTTGGCATATAAATTGGATAAGGAATTCCCGGGGATTATTAATGACTTAAAAGACCGTAAAGCAGCAAAGGCAAACAGTGTCTGACGCCGCTTTTGTAAAGCGGGCCAGTTGGCTACGCAACAGACTCCCGCAAACTTCCATAAAAGCATTGATTCCCCGCCTTCCCGCCTCTTGGCGGGAGGGCGTTTTGCTAATATGGGGTAAAAAAATTTTAATATAAATAAATAATATTGGAAATCAAAAAATAATAAAAAGACAACTTCGGGGTCTGTCCTCCTTTACTCCGGGTCTGTGATTTATGGGTTACTCCTATCTTCACCGTGCCAGAATCCAACCAGATTCCATACCATAATCCAACGGAAGACCTATTATAAGGAAACCCGCTTTATACGCGGTTTTTTCAGGGTATGTGGTACCGTTTAAAAATATTGTTGACAACCCTATCTTTTCCTAGTAGCCTTAACGTATAGAATAAGCCACAATTTTAGGAGGGCTCTATGGCAAAAGTAGAACTGAAAGGTATCAGTAAGGTGTATGAGGGTAATATTCGTGCTGTAGATAATGCGAATATCACGGTTGAGGACAAAGAATTTGTTGTTTTTGTAGGTCCTTCAGGGTGCGGTAAATCAACAACACTTCGCATGGTTGCTGGTTTGGAAGATATTTCTGAAGGTGAACTGTTGATTGACGGGGAACGCATGAACGACACACCGCCGAAAGATCGGAATATTGCTATGGTATTCCAAAATTACGCACTTTATCCTCATATGACAGTGTATGATAACATGGCATTTGGGTTACGCATTAAAAAGGTCGAAAAAGTTGAAATTGATCGCCGAGTTCACGAGGCTGCGCGTATTTTGGATATTGAAAAATTCCTTGACCGAAAACCTAAAGCTCTCTCAGGAGGTCAACGGCAGCGTGTCGCGGTCGGTCGTGCAATAGTCCGAAACCCGAAAGTCTTCCTTTTTGACGAACCGCTTTCAAACCTCGATGCAAAATTACGGGTAACTATGCGCGGAGAAATTTCCAGTCTGCACTACCGTCTTAACGCAACAATGATTTACGTCACGCACGACCAGGTTGAAGCTATGACTATGGCAAGTAAAATCGTTGTTATGAAAGACGGTAAAGTACAACAAATTGGAGCGCCGCTTGATCTGTACGCATACCCGATCAACAAATTTGTTGCTGGTTTTATTGGTTCTCCGCCAATGAATTTCATTACCGTTAAAGTAACTGGCAGCGGGGACGCACTAGAGCTTGACGAAGGTTCTTTCAAAATCAAACCACACCCAAACCATGTTGCTGACCTGAAAAAATTTATTGGTAAAGAAGTATTTTTTGGTATTCGGCCTGAAGATCTCCAACTTGTTCCTTCTCAGCAGGCGGACAGTTTGCCCGTGAAAATTACAGTTGTAGAGCCGCTTGGTGCTGATATTCACCTGTGGTTAACGACTGTTGGGAGCCTTGCTCAACAGGTTGTTGCGCGAACTGAACCCATACAAACATTTAAAGTGAATGACATAGTTCACTTTGTTCCACGGTTGGAAAAAGCACGGTACTTTGACAAGGACACGGAATTATCTGCTCTGACAAATGCAGGTTCGAAATCGCCTATTCCAATAGCAAAATAATTTTTCGGAGAGGAGTTGTATGTGATATAACTTCTCTCTATGGTTTTATCTAATCCTATTATGAATGTATATGTAACTGTCTTATTTTTTCTGTGTAGTACGCTGTATACTTTTTCTCAAGAACTTGGGACAATTCCTCAAGAGGTGTGGAGACCGGACCGTTCAGAGGCTTTGCGTTATCCGCAAGATATGCGTATTGGAGAAATTGGTCGCGGCAGTGCGCCGGAAAGCGCATACCGTTTTGCACAACAGTTTATAGAGCAACTTAAAGAATCAGCCGACTATCCTTCAATTACTCAACAAATTAAGGGAACAAACCGTGTTCGAGTCGGTGGGGGAAGAGAAGAACCGGACGGTTGTATGTCTTTTCTCTTTCATTTTTGGGGACAAGAGATCTCAGTCACCGGAGAATTGTACGTGCGTATGGTTGACAATATATGGATTTGTGACGATGTTGTTCTTAACGGTTCATAAAAAAGCTTGTATAGAGCCTTTGTATGTGTACTTTAAAGCATGAGAGCGTAGTATGAAAAAATTTCTAATATTTTTTATGTGTATTTCTTCTGTATCGTTTGCACAAAATATTCGTCCGTACTGGTTCATTTTTGAGGAAGGGAAAAAGGCGTTCCGTGACGGAGATTACGGTCCCGCGTTAATTGCCTTTGAAGAAGCTCGTCACGAGCGGCGTATTATGTATGAACGTATGGAGCAAGAGTTAATCAATCTTTTATCCACTAATGAAGTACGAACCTTTAATGATGATTTGAATAGAGTGGAGCAATATGTAGCAGAACGATATTTGGTTAATGCTCAAGCAGCATTAGACGAGCTGTACTACAGGGTACCTAAAGAGTCATTGAATGGTTCTGCTTTACAAGCGCTTGCAGAAATAGGACACCTGAAGGATTATCCTGAAGCTGAATATTGGGTAGGGGAAACGTATCGCGTTGAAGGAGAGTTAACCATTGCCCTTAAACAGTATGAAAAAGCTTATCAACAAAGAGATTTGCTTGAAAATCCCGGTTTTGCAATAGAGATTCTGTACAAGATGGTAGATATCCACCGGATCCGTCAAGAATATTTTGCTATGGAGCGGCGAGCCCTTGAAATTTTAGAACAAGACACGTTATGGTCGCGCGACACAAATGCACAAACACGGACTATTATGATGCGTATTATCGATAATGAAGGTATTAACCGTTTTTTAACTATATATCGGTACAATAATCCAAGCGTTGAACAAGCACATCGATTGTTAGGCTTATACTATTATTCTTCAGGGCGCTATAATTTGGCAGCAGATCATTTAATGTTTTCTTTTCTGATTCAGAACAGTCTTTTGGCAAGAGAAGTAAGTTACGGTCGTTTTGATTTTCGTTTTACAACACTAGAAGCGCTGTTAAGCGAAGCACAGCAAAAACCCGGAGTTAATAGTTATCTTGAAACGGTTGAATATTACAAAACAATATATTATTGCGGTGCTGCATGGTATGCTTCGGGAAGATCTGGTTCTCAGTTTTGGAGGTTTTTAACAAATCAACCTCAAGCAGGAGAATGGGAAGTTCGTGCACGGAATCAATTAAGAAGTCCTTCCATTGAAGGAAGGCAAGCTCAGTTTTAACTTTTTTAACTTATTGAAAGTCTTTTTCAGTTACGAGAAATCGTGCTGTAGTCCAGGCTGATAATGGATATGCATAGAGAGAACCACGTACCGTCGCAGTACGGCGATTATATTCATCGGCACTTCCAAGCAGAATAACCCGAACAGTTCCGTCGTCCAGTTCTACACTCAAGCGATACTCTTCAGACGGAAGCATTTGATTAATATTTTCTCCTTCAGCATTAAGCACGGTACGGATATACGTTTCAACTTTTTGAGTATCTACTGTTTGCCCATCGCATACCCATGTCTTTTCATTGCGTACTAATACGAACGGTTCAATATAGTCCTGACCGGTTAGCATGAGACGCTGTACTTGCTCAACGTTCACTGTGTCCGGCAATAGGCGAAGATCGCACCATGAAAGAAAGTTGCTTTTGGCATAACTTGCAAGCGCATTTTGACCTACACGCACACTGTCTTCTCCGTTGATTCGAAAATAGCTTCCGGTACCACTTGCATTGTTTACACCAACGAGGAGATCGAGCAACGTAGCATTGGAATCAGACACAATTATGTGAGAAGCTTGAGCAGAATCAACGCCTAATTGTATATGGGACTTTGTAGAATTACTGTAAATAGGATAATGACTTTTCGTTGAAAGAAGGTGTAACAAGTCTTCAACTCGTGCTTGTTTTACTGGATACATAGTATTGTCGCGAAGAGCAAACCATACAGAATCTGATCGTTGCAGTATAATCTGTTCGTCACTATCAGTTGAAGTAAGTTCGATTGAAGAAGCTTGTACTAACTGTCGGGCATTAAGCCAAACAAGTGCGGCTGAGCGCCTATTGACACGTTCAGGATCAAACATGACGCTGAGTACTAAAAGTACTATCAATATGCCAGCCGCACTGGAAAGGATTGTTATCTTTTTTTGATAGGTCATAGTACTAGTATGACTGTTTTAAAAATATCTTTTCAATAGTCCGCGGAAACCCGCACAATGGCGCGCTTCGTCACGTGCCATTTCATGTACCGTATCATGAATAGCGTCGTACCCTTTCTCTTTGGCACGTTTTGCAATATCTGTTTTACCTGCACAAGCACCGTATTCTGCTTCAACCCGCAATTCTAAATTCTTTTTCGTATTGTCTGTGATCACTTCACCGAGCAGTTCTGCAAATTTAGCTGCATGTTCAGCTTCTTCAAAAGCATACCTCTTGTACGCTTCAGCAATTTCCGGATAACCTTCACGTTCTGCGACGCGACTCATTGCAAGGTACATACCAACTTCTGAACATTCTCCATTGAAATGGGCGCGCAAATCATCTTTAATGTCTCTTTCAACATCACTTGCAATACCAATTTTATGCTCTGCGGCAAAACTCTGATCTCCAGTTATTTTTTCCTTGAATTTTGCAGCTGGTACTTTACACTGTGGACAAAATTCCGGTGGATTGTCACCGGTGTACACATATCCACATACTGAGCAAACAAAAGTTTTCATTTTTTCCTCCATACAACAAGCAGCTTTACTGCTGTTTTTGATCGTTACGCTGAATGCACGCGACGCAGAAACCGTAAAATACTGACTGTTGGCACTTAATCACAAAATTATCCGGTACCTCCGGATTTAGTACCTTAATTTCAGGAATATCTTGGATTAGGCCACAGTGCATACAGATTACATGCGAATGTGGCATAACATCTCCGTCGAATCGTTCCTCACCATCAATTATTCCAATCGACTTAATCTGTTCTTCATGTTTTAGTATCACAAGATTCCGATATACTGTACCGAGTGATAGATCAGAAATAATTGGTTTAAGCGCTCTGTAAATGGAACGCGCACTAGGATGTTCCTTCGTTGACCGCACAGTCTGAAGCACCGCGTCACGTTTCTTACTATGTTTTCTTATCATAATAGTAATTATTCTTAATATACTAATAAATACGGAGAAAGTCAAGCTTTATGGAAAAAAGAAAGCTCACTGTTCTGTGGGATGGAATTCCTTGTCAATGGTTATTGGTACTGTACTGGTTATGGAAGCTGAACAAATATCTCCACAAGTTCGTTATCACAAAGCACGGGAACTCTGTCCAATCTTCTAACGGTATTCTTGCAAACGACTGAGAAATAGGTGTTATTAGTTTGGCGAAACCTTAATGCTAACCGTACAAAGAAAACATGGCACTTCAACAGTTCCAAAAAGGCGAAACAGCTTTCCTTTCCGTAGAGAAAAGAGTACGGTCTTACCAAACATCACTGCGGTGCATAAACCAGTATTATGTGCATACCAACGAGTTCAAACGTACATAGCTATGTACGATCCTCTGAGAGAAGCTGATATCTCATTGAATGTGCATAATTGTACAATCATTCCATACCGTATATACTTACCGTATGATTATTTGCAACCGGTATGAAACCCCGCTTGGTACAGTGAGTGTACGTGCCGAATCAAAAACTGGTGTATGGGAACTTATCGGCTTATATTTCGAAGACATGGTATGTACATATCATAAATCACAGAATATTCATCTGTTCAGTGCCGTCAAGCAATGGTTGGATTCATATTTTACCGGAAAGCCAGCGCCATACGGTATTCCTTTCACATTATACGGAACACCTTTTCAAAAAAGCGTGTGGAATGCAATTCAAGAGATCCCATACGGTGCAACAGTTTCTTACAAAGCACTCGCAGAAAAACTTGGAACGCATGCTCGTGCTGTGGGTCAAGCTACCGCTCGTAATCCTCTTTCAATTATCATACCGTGCCACCGGGTTATTGGTACCAATGGTACATTAGTTGGGTATGGCGGTGGATTAAACCGAAAGAAAGCGCTCCTTGATTTAGAGCAATCGTTTATAGCTACCCCGCGATTACAGTAATGTCTCTAGTTTTTTTTGGGTCTATCCCCATTTGTTGGGAATCTGCCTTTAGATTTCGAGGTCTGTCCCTGTTTGTCAGAATCTGGGTTCAGAGGTCTGTCCCCCGTGGAACCCATTCTTCTGATTCGAACTCACTGCTCTCTGATCAGAACTCATTCCATTCTAAGACGAACTCGTTATACTTTGATCCTTTCGAGGTCTGTCCCTATTTGTGGGAATCTGCTTTTGGATTCCGGGGTCTGTCCCCACATATCCATATTTAAGGAAAAAAACTCATAGTAATACCCATGTCTTAGTAAGACTAGACTTTTTTGTTAAGCTTCTATACACTCTCACTTAATAAGGAGGCTTATTATGAATATTAAAAGGGTAGCGCTTATTGCTTTGTTAGCAGCGGCTACAACGGTTTCTGTCTTTGCTTCAGGGCAACGGAGCGGAGCTGCTTCGCGGGTTTTGAAAGTGGGGGCAACCCCGGTTCCCCATGCAGAATTATTGAATCTTGTTAAAAGCGATCTGACAGCCGCCGGTATCGATCTGCAGGTTTTAGAGTTTACCGATTATGTAACACCAAACACCGCTCTCATTGCAGGCGATTTGGATGCAAATTTCTTCCAGCATATCCCTTATCTTGGATCTAATCAGGATTGGGTTAATGCGCTCGTGTCCGCTTTCGGCGTGCATGTCGAGCCGCTTGGGTTGTATTCTTCAAAAGTTAAAGCGGTAACCGAGCTGGCAGACGGTGCGGCGATTGCGATTCCCAATGACCCGACCAACGAAGGAAGGGCGCTCTTACTGCTCCAGTCGAATGGGTTGATCAGTTTGTCTGCGGACGCGGGACTCACTGCAACACCCCGCGACATTCGGAGTAACCCGAAGAATTTTACGTTCCGCGAGTTAGAAGCGGCGCAACTGCCCCGAGCGCTCGGCGACGTTGATGCGGCAATTATAAACGGAAATTATGCGCTTGAAGCCGGGCTGAACCCGGTTCAAGATTCGTTCATTCTTGAAGGAGCCGATTCCCCCTACGTGAATATCGTCGTGGTACGAAAAGGCTTTGAGCAAGACCCGCGCATCCAAGCGCTTGCAACAGCACTGCGCTCGCAAAAAGTAAAAGACTATATCAACGCACACTGGGAAGGAAGCGTTGTCGCCATTTTTTAATCATTTTTAAAATATTAATAGCGAGAGGAACGCACGTTCCTCTTGGTACAAAGTGCGGAGAACACCACCGCAAAAACCAGCACAACAATTTTTTCTTTTCAACTTACGGATTTTTAAATTAATACGATCTTGATTCATTGAAAACAGTAACAAAAAAAATAAAGAGACATAGACACAAAAAAACAACCTGCACGAGAGCAGAAAAAAAATCCATGCACAGCAAAAAAAACAGTATGCCTTTTAAAAGGCTGATCGCTCACAAAACTGCTTCAAACGGTCATAATAGCTAAGAAATGTGCTGCAATAGAACACTGTAGCAGGGCAGCATACATAGAATTTAAAAAAAGTTAAAGATTTGAGGAGATCACTCAAGTTGTAAGCGCTATTCAATTTCTATACAATACTGTCATGCATATTGAAAGAAGATTCACCGACTTAACGTCGGGAGCATATAGCGGCATTATCTGGGAGAAGCGGCACAGTGAGATCCGCAATCCGGACGGTAATGTTGTATTTTTAGAAAAATCGGCAATGGTACCTTCGTTTTGGAGTCAAGTTGCAACAGATATTATTGCGCAGAAATATTTCCGCAAAGCCGGAGTTCCTCCGGACAAGGTCGAAGAATGGCGAAAATGGGAAACTGTTGAGGATAATGAAGAAGCCGTTATAGACGGAGCGGAGCATGACGCACGGCAAGTATTTCACCGTTTAGCGTGGACATGGAGGCAATGGGGTAGCGATTTTGGCTTTTTTGATACGGAGGAAGATGCCCGTGCATTCTATGATGAAACACGGTATATGCTTGTCCACCAGATGGCAGCTCCCAATTCTCCTCAGTGGTTTAATACCGGTTTGTACACGGTCTACGGCATTGACGGACCTGCACAGGGACATTTTTATGTGGATCCGGCAGACGGTGTGTGCAAACAATCAGAAAGTGCCTATAAACGTCCCCAACCAAGCGCTTGTTTTATCCTTTCTCTTGAAGACGACTTAGTTAATGAAAACGGTATTATGGATCTGTTGAGCCGTGAGGCGCGGCTCTTTAAATACGGTTCCGGAACAGGTTCAAATTTCTCTAAAATTCGTGCAAGCGGCGAGCGGCTTTCAGGAGGCGGTTTTTCGTCTGGTCTCATTTCTTTTTTGAAAATAGGCGACCGTTCTGCCGCAGCGATAAAGTCGGGGGGGACAACCCGCCGCGCGGCAAAAATGTTAACCCTTGAAGCAGATCATCCGGATATCGAACAGTACATTAATTGGAAGGTACAGGAAGAATACAAGGTTGCTTCTCTTGCAACAGGCTCCGGTGTGATCAAAAGAAACGTGGACGCGCTGAAAAAAGCTTTAACGCATTTCCGCGGTCCGCGTGCCGATTGCTTTAATCCTGAACGCAACCATGAGCTTGCAACAGCGTTGAGACGGGCTTTATCCGATAAAATCCCGCCGACTTATCTGTACCAGTTACTCAGGCGGCTTGAACAAAATGATCCGACCGTAGACCCGCCGATATTCTCGACTGTGTGGGACGACGAAGCGTACAATACTGTGTCTGGGCAATCTTCCAACAACAGTATCCGCCTGACCGACAGTTTTATGCAAGCAGTCATTGAAAAAAAAGATTGGCATTTAACAGAACGGGTCTCCGGATCAACGCGTAAAACGATAAAAGCTGAAACGTTATGGGAATATATCGGCCGTGCTGCGTGGCAATGTGCAGATCCCGGTTTGCAATTTCATACGACGATTAACGATTGGCACACATGTCCTGCCGGAGGAGCTATTCGGGCTTCAAATCCTTGTTCAGAGTATATGTTTTTGGACGATACCGCGTGCAATTTAGCTTCACTGAACCTCACAACATTTTATGACCGGGCAACACAGCTATTTGATGTTCCATCGTATCTGCATGCGATTCGGTTATGGACCACTATTTTAGAAATTTCTGTTGGAATGGGACAGTTTCCTTCAAAGAAAATAGCTCAACTGTCCTATGAATACCGGACGCTTGGATTAGGTTTTGCTAACGTTGGGACCTTACTGATGCTGATGGGTTTGGCCTATGATTCTCACGAGGGGCGTGCGGTCGTTGCTGCACTTTCTGCTATACTATCTGGCGAAGCTTATGCACAATCGGCACGGTTAGCTCAAACATTAGGTCCCTTTAAGCGGTTTGCTGAGAACCGTGAAACTATGCTCCGGGTTATACGGAATCACCGGCGTGCTGCGTTTAATGCTCCGGAAGATGAGTATGAGCATTTACATACAGTGCCGAAAGGGCTTGATCCCGCCTATTGCCCGAAATATCTGTTAGAAGCCGCCCGGCATGCGTGGGATAAAGCGCTGGACCTCGGCAGTACCTACGGGTTCCGCAACGCTCAAGTGAGCGCCATTGCTCCTACCGGTACGATTGGTCTCCTTATGGACTGTGATACGACCGGCATTGAACCGGATTTTGCCCTCGTCAAATTTAAAAAATTAGCCGGCGGCGGATACTTTAAACTTATTAATCAATCAGTGCCGTACGCACTTGAAAGTCTCGGCTACGATCCTCAAACAGTGCATACGATTAGCACGTACATCACCGGTACAAAAACGTTGAGCAACGCTCCGGCAATCAATCATGCTGCATTAGAAGCTAAAGGCTTTGACGCCGAAGCGCTTGCACACGTAGAAGAAGCTTTAAATAACGCACTTTCGCTTGAATCAGTCTTTACTGTCTGGGTATTAGGAAAAGAATTCATAGAAAAAAATTTAAAGATTCCTGAATCCTTGTGGTCAATGCCCGGTTTCAGTCTTTTAAATCATATTGGGTTCAGTGCCGAAGAGATTAGCGAGGCGGAACTCTATGCGTGCGGTATGTTAGGGATCGAAGGTGCGCCATTCCTTAAACCTGAACATTATACGGTATTTGACACAGCAACTCCTTCCGGAAAGAACGGTATCCGTTCTATTGATTGGAAAGCTCACATTGCTATGATGGCTGCCGTTCAGCCGTTTGTTTCGGGAGCGATCTCCAAAACGATCAATATGCCGAATACTGCAACCTTTGAGGATGTACAGGGTGCATACATGCTTTCATGGAAAAGCGCACTCAAAGCAGTCGCTTTGTACCGCGACGGTTCAAAACTGTCTCAACCGCTTTCTTCATTTGCCCCCGGCACCAATCAGCTTGCAGAAAGTATTATCCGCTTAGAACACGCTGCGCTTGGGCATCCGGTATCTGCTCGGCAACGGGGGCGCAAACAGCTTCCCAACCGTCGGCAAGGGTATACCCAAAAGGCGCGGATTGGCGGTCATTCTGTCTATATCCGGACCGGTGAGTATGAAGACGGGAGCCTTGGAGAGATTTTTCTTGATATGCACAAAGAAGGGGCAGCGTTCCGAAGTCTGCTCAATAATTTTGCTATTGCGGTTTCATTGGGTCTGCAATACGGGGTGCCTTTGGACGAATATATCGATGCATTCACCTTTACTAAATTTGAGCCTCAAGGGGTTGTGCAAGGGCATGAGTATGTTAAAGTTGCAACGAGCGTCATTGACTATATTTTCCGTGATCTTGCAATTAGTTATTTGAAGCGGAGCGATTTAGGGCAAATAAAGCCGGAAGACCTTGTTGCTACCAACACAACGGAGACTCAAACGCCCACACCTGAAACGAAACTTCGGGTATCTGCGCAAAAGAAAACAAAAGCAGTCCGTACCGTTGATGAAGACGATAAAATTGCTACCGCACGGATCAAAGGGTATGAAGGGGATCCCTGCCCTGCGTGCGGTAATTTCACCTTAATCCGCAGCGGCACATGCATGAAATGCGACACATGCGGAGAAACAACCGGTTGCAGCTAAGCCTGCTGCCTCTCTTTGTAGGGGGACAGACCCCGACAACTTAGGGATAGTCCCCAACAACTTAGGGACAGACCCCGAAATCAGAACGGCAGATTTCTGATTAACGGGGACAGACCTCTGAATCAGAATGGCAGACTTCTGATCAACGGGGACAGACCTCTGGATCAGAACGGCAGACTTCTGATTAACAGGGACAGACCTCTGGATCAGAATGGCAGACTTCTGATTAACGGGGACAGACCTCTGGATCAGAACAGCAGACTTCTGATTAACGGGGACAGACTTCTGGATCAGAATGGCAGATTCCTGATTAACGGGGACAGACCTCTGGATCAGAACAGCAGACTTCTGATTAACGGGGACAGACCTCTGAATGAGAACAGCAGATTCCTGATTAACGGGGACAGACCTCTGAATCAGAACAGCAGATTCTTGATTAACGGGGACAGACCTCTGAATGAGAACAGCAGATTTCTGATTAACGGGGACAGACCTCTGAATCAGAACGGCAGAATTCTGATTAACTGGGACAGACCTCTAAATCAGAACGGCAGATTTCTGATTAACGGGGACAGACCTCTGGATCAGAACGGCAGACTTCTGATTAACAGGGACAGACCTCTGAATCAGAACAGCAGATTCCTGATTAACGGAGACAGACCTCTGGATCAGAACAGCAGATTCTTGATTAACGGGGACAGACCTCTGAATCAGAACAGCAGACTTCTGATTAACGGGGACAGACCTCTGAATCAGAACAGCAGATTTCTGATTAACGGGGACAGACCTCTGAATCAGAACAGCAGATTTCTGATTAACGGGGACAGACCTCTGAATCAGAA
>JAISSB010000038.1 GCA_031273325.1 Treponema sp.
CTCAGAAAAGCAGTCGCAGACATCAAAGTGAAAAAAGTCATAGCGGTATCGAGTGGTACGGTCATCATCAGTGTGATAGACATCAAGACCGGCTCTGTCAACGGCACCTTGACCCCCGGCCGTGATTTAAAAATAACCGGTGTCAAAATCAAGATAGCCGGAGACGACCCCGACGTTGGTCTGTACTTTGTTCCCGCTTCAGGAACCCCCGTGAAAGCCGACCCTAGCGATTTTGTGATCAACAACCCCAGCGAAGTGATTGCCTTAATCCCCGCCCTGACCCCCGGCGTATGGCAGGTACGCATAGTAACCCAATATTCCGGCAGTAGAGACCTCAAGACCCCCGCACCGTCACCTTTGACAAAGACCTCACTGTACTCTAAAGCATAAAAAATCTTATCCTTTATGACAGAAGGTCTCTGCACTCTCATGCAGAGACCCTCTGCACTCTCATGCAGAGACCTTCTGCACTACCATGCAGAGACCTTCTGCACTACCATGCAGAGACCTTCTGCACTACCATGCAGAGACCTTCTGCACTACCATGCAGAGACCTTCTGCACTACCATGCAGAGACCTTCTGCACTACCATACAGAAGCTCTCTGTCAAATGGGGACAGACCTCTGAACTAAACGGGGACAGACCTCTGAACTAAACAGGGACAGACCTCTGAACTCAATGGGGACAGACCCCAAACTAAACGGGGACAGACCTCTGAATAAACGGGGACAGACCTCTAAACTAAACGGGGACAGACCTCTGAATAAACAGACAGACCTCCGAACTAAACGGGGACAGACCTCTGAGCTAAACAGGGACAGACCTCAAACCAAACGGGCAGACCTCTGAACTAAACGGGGACAGACCTCTGAGCTAAAACGGGGACAGACCCCGAACTAAACGGAGACAGACCTCTAAACTCAATGGGGACAGACCTCTAAGTAAACGGGGACAGACCTCAAACTAGACGGGGACAGACCTCTAAACTCAATGGGGACAGACCTCTGAGCTAAAACGGGGACAGACCTCCGAACTAAACGGGGACAGACCTCCAGACCTCCGAACTAAACGGGGACAGACCTCTAGCTAAACGGGGACAGACCTCTGAACTAAAACAGGGACAGACCCCGAATTAAACGGGGACAGACCCCAGACTAAACGGGGACAGACCTCTAAGCAAACGGACAGACCCCGAATTAAACGGGGACAGACCTCTGAGCTAAACAGGGACAGACCTCAAACCAAACGGGCAGACCTCTAAACTCAATGGGGACAGACCTCTAAACTCAATGGGGACAGACCTCTGAGCTAAAACGGGGACAGATCTCTAAACTCAATGGGGACAGACCTCTGAGCTAAACGGGGACAGACCTCTAAGCAAACGGACAGACCTCTGAACTAAACGGGGACAGACCTCTAAGCAAACGGACAGACCTCTGAACCAACGGGGACAGACCTCTGAACTAACAGGGACAGACCCCGAATTAAACGGGGACAGACCCCAAACTAAACGGGGACAGACCTCATTTTAACCGCGCGGAGCGGTTGCTGGGTCAACGGCAGTTCCATGAGCATCATATACCAGAAAAAGAAGCCGCTGTTGTCCAAGTGTTCCTAACGACAATCCGGGTGTGACCGTATCACCGACTTTTACTGTGAGTACATCAAGACACGCATAGGTGTACGTGTAGCCGTTAGGAGAATCAATAATGACCACCTTTCCATACCCGCTGTAAGGACCGGCAGAAATGACTGTCCCTGCCCGAATAGCATACACCGTTTCTCCCCGGTCCCCAGAAAGTAATACTCCCGAAATCTTTCCGCTGACAGAACGGATTTCACGCGCCGATACCGGCCACTGTTGGTTCCGTGCCGAAACATTCGACGGTCTTGCTTGTTGAGATACCGGAGTGCTGTATGATTGCTGAGGAATGGTGAGTGTATCGCCGACCTTCAACACATAATTGGCAGAAAGCTTATTCGCTGAACGGAGTGCCTGTTCCGGTATACCGTAGGCAAGAGCAATTCCCAGAATCGTCTCTCCCCGTACAACGGTATGTTCCCGTTGGCTTGAAGTTCTAGCCGTTTGTTCAATTGGTTCGGTACGCGGTGCTTGACCGGGAATAGTGAGTATGTCTCCAACTTTCAGTACATAATTAGCAGAAAGCTTGTTTGCTTCACGGAGTACCTGTTCCGGTATGCTATATGTACGGGCAATTCCATACAATGTTTCTCCCCGTACAACCGTATGCCGGTTCAAAGCTGCTGAAAGTCCGCCCGCTTGTTCAATTGGTTCCGTGCGCGGTGCTTGACGGGGGATAGTGAGTGTATCGCCGACCTTCAGCACATAATTGGCAGAAAGCTTGTTTGCTTCACGGAGTACCTGTTCCGGTATGTCGTACTTAAAAGCAATGCCTGACAAAGTGTCTCCCCATACAACCGGGTGATTCTGTGCCGAAGGTATGATTAATTGTTGTCCTACCCGTAACTTTTGAGGATCACTAATACCGTTGCGTGCCATAAGCTCTTCACTTTGAACCATAAATGCCCGAGATAATGAAAAAAGCGTATCCCCATTCCGTACAGTATATATAACGTCACGTGCGTAACTTGAAACCGGCACCAAGAAACATACTATACCCCAAAAAATATACACAGCTTGCATAACGGCGTTTCCCCTTTTTTCTTAATTATTCGTTATATTTTATCATAGAATGCGTATTATCACATGGAACGTCAATGGAATACGAGCTGCCCAAAAAAAGGGGTTTATGCGATGGCTTGTGCAGGAACAGCCTGATATCCTTTGTGTTCAAGAAACACGCGCACACAAAGAACAACTTGACGCGGAAATACTTAATCCATGTACAAAATCAGAATCAACGTATGAGTCATACTGGTTGAGCGCCCAACGTGCAGGATATGCAGGAGTTGCACTCTATACTCTTTTAAGTCCGCAATCAGTTACTCCGCTTGGATTGTATGAATATGATAGTGAAGGGCGTTTTTTACAAGCAGACTTTGAATCTTTTTCTGTTATTTCTGTTTATTTTCCTCACGTTCAAGAATCTCACAAACGGCTTGATTATAAAATAGCCTTTTGTGAAGCTGTCCGTAACCGTTGCGATTATATCCGCTCACATAATCGGCATGTTATTCTGTGCGGTGATTACAATATTGCTCATAATCCTATCGATTTGGCACAACATGAAAAACATGCAGATGATGCAGGGTATCTTCCCGAAGAGCGTGCGTGGATAGATTCATTTCTCCATGCGGGCTATGTTGACAGTTTCCGCTTTATGCATCCTAACGAGTCCGGTTGCTATAGCTGGTTTTCATATAGATCGGGAGCGCGGCAACGAAATAGAGGGTGGCGTATTGATTATCTCTGTGTTGACGAAGAACTTGCCCCGTCCATAAAAAAAGCTTCGATTTTAGCAGGAGTTTGCGGTTTCGATCATAATCCATGTTCAATTGAGCTGTGAACAACAATTAGCATATTTCGTTTAACTTTATTTCATATTCATAACTTAGTTTTCTATAATAATCTAGTTCTATTAAATCTGTCGGTTTTATTTGTCCGTCTTGTTTTTCAAAATAACTTAATCCTGCAATCTTTAACATTCTGTATACAAACTGAGAGCAAAACATTATATTTGGCTTGAATGAAGATTTAAATACAAGTCCAAATAGATTATAGGCATTCCCTTGACTATTTATTTCTTTGATTTTATCGATAATCATTTTCTTATTCTCTGCCGATAACAATACACTGTATACTATAATTGAAGAATCTTGCTTTTTATTAAAATACTCAATAATTTCCATATTCAATCCGGGAGGATATAATTTCTCTCCCCCATTATAGCTTATAATGGTTTTCAATTCTTTATCAAATGATAACGATGCATGATTATACTTTTTTCTTGTAAACATTGAAATAATTTCACTAGCCGGGCTGCCGGTATTTGAAATAATAATATAGATATTCGGATCAGTTAATGTTTGATAAGCTGATTCAAAATATTCATCCGTAATACTTTCTTTATTAATGTATCGAAATGAATTATGGCGCGGTAAATATTTTAACAATTCATAAATATTGTCCTTTGATAAGCTTTTCTGCCCCTTATTGATTATATCTGCAATGTTGTCAATATTTTCAATTAATTCATTAAATGTAAATACTGCTGTATCTTGCACTGAAGGCAAATATGATTCAACTCTTTTATTTCCAGGATGTATAGTATTAATAAAAAGGGGTATTAAAACAATTGATATTCCAATAATCTTAGCTATTACCGTAGTAAACAAATTACTGTTATACGTAAAAATGACTGTATTGGTATATACCAATTGGAATACCATAATCATTAAATATAACAGTAATAATATTATCTTGTTCTTTACATTATCGATTCTTAATAATGTATAGGCTATCATAAATAAAGATATAAACACATAGGCTAATACAAACAAAACAAAACTGTTTGAGAAGAATAGGGCTGATAATAATATTCCAAAAATAAGTCGTACAGTATGCACATTCATATATTTCCTACTGTCATAGATCAAAAAGTATATTAAAACCTTTTGCTTCTTAATATTATAATGTTTTACTAAGCAAAGATAATGCTTCACTAAATGCAATATCCGCAAGATCTATTGACACAGTACGAAGTAGTTTTCCATGGCGGAATAGAAGTACTTTATTACCAGCGCCGGTAATACCAAGATCAGCGTGCCGTGCTTCTCCCGGACCATTTACCATGCAACCCATAATTGCAACAGTAGCTTTAGTTTTTAGTGAATACAGTATAGGTAGCCATTTTTCTGTAAAACTGTGTGTATCAAAGCTGTTTCGCCCGCAACGTGGGCAAGATATGACAGTGATACCGTGCTGTGACGGATCAACTGTTCTTAAAATTTCACGCGCAGCAATTACTTCGTTTTCTGGACTGTCTGAAAGAGAGACTCGAATAGTATCGCCAATTCCTTCACTTAAAAGCGTATATAACGCTATAGCACTGCGCGTTACTCCTGCAATGAGCGGCCCGGCTTCGGTGACACCAATGTGTAAAGGAACTGTTGTTTTTTGGGCAATTTTTCGATTCACTTCAATAGTAGTATCAAGTGAAGAAGCTTTAATGGAAAGAACGATTGATGGGATATTCCACCGCTCGCACTGTTCCAATTCACGTTCTGCTGCTTCAACTAAAGCGTCGCTTAGTGATAAGCCTAAGGAATCTACTTTTTGCTGAAGATCGTGGGCTAAACTCCCTGCATTAATCCCTATTCGTATTGGTATTCCCCGGTCAGAAGCTTTTTTAGCAACTTCTTCAAAATGATTACCAATGTTACCGGGGTTGATTCGTATTTTTGCTATCGGTGTATCGAGACAACGGAGTGCGATTTTATAATCAAAGTGAACGTCAGCAACGAGCGGTACCGAAACGTGCGTGGCGAGTTTTTCTAATAATAGCACAGTATCTTCGTCAGGTACTGCAAACCGTACCATCTCACAACCCATTGCATTTAAACTTTGGATACGTGCAGCAATAGTTTTAATGTCTGATTCAGCAAAAGGCTCTTTCCACATAGTTTGAATCGCCACCGGAGCTTGATCGCCGATGGCTACAGCGTGAGTGTTCTTACCAATTAAAGTTCTTCTGCTTTTTCGTTGTACCACTGCTTAAGCAATTAACATAGAGAAAACCATAACAAATAAAGCGACTGTTTCGCACAATCCAATAACTAACATATAGTTACCGAATCCTTGTCCTGTTTCACCGTAAGCGTCGCAGGCTGCTGCAGAACAGTTTCCTTGTGCTAGAGCAGAACCACCCATAGCGAGTCCAGCAAATAAACCGACACCTAAAAGCTGAAAAGCATTCAAGTTTTGACTTCCTAAAAGAGTCTGCATTAAAATAAAACCGTAGATGGTTTGTGTTAACGGCGCACCGGCAAATGCTACTAAAATAAACGGTACTGGTTTATTTTGGATAAAACATTTTTTCCAAGCACCAATAGCAGCCATACCCGCAACGCCAGCTCCCGCTGCCGAACCTACCGCAGCAAGTCCAAGGCACGCGCCAACACCGATCTGTCCAACTAATCCCGCATCCATGAAATTCTCCTTGTGTTTGTCCACACAAACAATATTATTAAAGGTGGGGCACCTACTAGAGTAGTATATATGAAAAAAGTATTCAGTGAATAGCTTAAACTGAAAATAGCAACGGAAATACCTGACAATCTATCCATCCTTAATACACTTATAATCATACTACACAGTATAAAAAAATTCTGAGTTACATTTTAAATTAATACAGTGTTTCATAGTTGCTATTTTATTTTAAAGTTAAGTATTAATAGGTTTTTACACCGTAAAGCTTAATTCCATAGCTTTACGGTGCTCCCTTTATTTATACGTAATTAATTCTGGGATGGAATGTTCTCAAAAAGAATAGTAATGAATTCCCGGGCATCTCTTTGTATCTCTGAAATACCGCCACTACCGAGAGAAGTACTATTATCCAATATCAGATAAACGATACCTGATTTTGGAATCACTTTTGCTGCTGCATTTGGATCTTTATCAATTTCACTGTTTCTCTGCCACTCTTTACCTGATTCTTTGAACCACTGTTGAATAGGATTTCTTTGAACTTCTGCTGGATCGTAGTTTCCGATATTGTTAAAGGCATAGTGAACTACAGTGCGGTTAACAATTTGTCCAGTCACCTTATCAGTAGTAATATTAACACCAACACCAATAGCGTTAGTTAGTACATACTGATAATTTTCAATCTGTACTGTACCTTCAATGTATTTTTCAGAGGTTGTAGCAGATTTACCGTCAAGAATAACTCGCACTTGAGTACCGCGTGCATAGGAAGGAGTTCCTACAATGAGGTCAGCATTGATGTCACCTCTAAGTTTTTGAGCTAATTCTCTAAATTTCGCTCTCAACCCTTCAATATCATCTGCATAGTAGAAATTTTCTTCCGCAGAAGCTAATTCCCGCAATGATTGTTTAAACTGGTTTTCTAAATCGGGGAGAACGTCTTGTCCCTTTGAACCGACTGAGTACGCAGTAATCGTTTTATCACCGAGTATCTCTCTACTAATAGGTTGTGCAAGTTGATTAACAACAAAAGCTTTATAGTTATCAGTTACGTCTCCCTTATAAGGATTGCCAGCATCAGTGAGAAGCGGATCAACTAAACCAAGAGCAGTTGAGTTATTATCAATACCGTCGGTAAACGTAACTAAACTAACAGTATCAAGATTAACAATATCTTTTGCTACAATGTTTTTGATATCCAGCAAAGCTGAATGCACAGCTGCATAGAGTGATGTACCAGGTATCTCTGCTTCTTTATAATCGCTCTGAATTTTATTCTGAACGGTACGATAATCAGAATCTGGCACTTTAACCAAACGGAATGGCGAACCCGGCTCACTGAGGTGAGTAATCTGATCGGCAAAAGCAAGAACTCCAAGATACAACCCGCTGTCCCACAGTTTATTTATAATCGGGGATCCTACTGAAGTTAGTTTAGCGATAATAGGATCAGCTTCAAATTCTATTGTGAGTAATTGTCCCTGAAGATTTACAGTATATACTTCAGGAACACCGGGCCACTGCTGAAAAACGGATTTACTAGCGTCAATTTTGTACGTTGCCCGCTCTTCAGGGATGAGCGGATTCAATGAAACTGCCAAATAAATCTGGTGTGTTCCATTCGGAACAATAATCCGCACCGTTTCTCCTATACCGGTTGCTTCACTATACCCTAGTGCTGCAGTTGGTTTACCGTCAACATACAGTATTACTGGTAGTGGGTGATATCCATTATAGGTGACAACTATCTCAGACTCTCCATCCTGTGGAATAGTTCGATTTACCTTAGGAATTCCCGGTAAATCCAACACGAAAGCAAAGTTTACCGCAATTACGGCAAACACACTAAAAAATATTACTCGTTTCATAAAGAAAACACCGCTATTAAGTCTAGCAACAACAGCGGCGGGCTTAAGCCCAACCTCCTTTCTCAAAAAAAATAGGATAAGAGCAGACGACGGAATCGAACCGTCTTTACCGTTTCTGCCCAATCTAACCTCCGGATAAACATACTGTTATCTACTTTTATTTTACCATAGTACTAACATTTGTGCAAGTACAAAGTAAATAGTAATATACACTGACTTTATACTTCTTTTAATATTTTGTCAACCTTTATTTATATCGGGTTGAAGTTTTGATGTTCTCAATCGACCTTTGTAATATACTCGTACTTGACGGTAGAATCCTTCTCCTTCACTTCTGGTTTCTACCCCCATTATTTCATTGATAACAGTATGAATAATACGACGATCAAACGGATTCATTGGTTCAAGGAGAATTGAAGAGTGGCTTTTTCGTACTTTGTCAGCGGTTGAATGAGCAAGTTGAACCAATAACTCTTCACGTTGAATTCGATAATTTTCACAATCTAAAATGATTCGAATATATCCTCGTTCCTGGTGTCCGGCATAAATATTCATTAAAAGTTGAAGTGCATCAAGAGTTTTTCCTTTTTTCCCAATCAATTCTGAAGAAAACTCAGTATCGATTCTTAAGCCAATCTTGTGTTCCTCGTGAAAAAAAACGATAACTTTTCCTGAATAACCCATAAGTTTAATAATATTTTCCAAAAAATTAATAAGCTGCTGTTCAAATTCTCCTGTTATTTCCGTTGGTTTAAATGTTGATTCTACGACTTCTAATGGTTTTTCTTCCTGTTGATTTACATGTACTCGTATTTTTACATACCCTTTTTTAAGAAAAAAGGGACGTTGTGTTTCAATTATTTCAACATCAAAATTAGATTTCCCTAATCCTAATTCTATAGCCGCTTTATCAATAGCTTCTTTTTCAGTGCGGCCTTCAAATTCATATACCATACATACTCCTCACATTTACTGTTTGAATAATGAAATTCATTGTTATCTTTTTCGTTTTTTCTTTGTATTAATACCTACTTTTGAATGAATAATAGGTATCGGTATACTCTGCTTTGCTTTTTGTTTGGCAATAAATTTATTGATAAGTATTTGCTGTACCAATGTTAATATATTTGACATAATCCAATATACTAAAAGTCCTGAAGGTACGTTATAAAGTACAAAGAAAAACATAATCGGCATAGCAAATAATATCATTTTCATTTGAGCATTACCCTGCTGATCTGGTGTTTGAGTAACTTTTCCGTATAGAAGTTGTGAAGCTAGGTAAATAAATGGTAGTAACCGTATGTCACTCCAACCAAGGAGAGGAATTTTGATTGGAGCAAAATTCCAAATTGATTCTGGTATTGACAGATCAGGAATCCAACCGGGAATAAACATTGCTCCACGGAGGTCAAAATGAGTGTTGAATAAATTGTACATTGCAAAAAATATAGGAATTTGTAATAACATTGGGAGACAACCAGACAATGGATTGTACCCTTCAGCTTTATACAGTTCTGCCATTTCAGTGTTCATTTTTTGAGGATTATTTTTATGTTTTGTTTGAATTTCTTTGATTTTTGGCGAAAGAGCTTGCATTCGTAACGTTGATTCAGAACCTTTTTTAGTAAGTGGGAAAAATAATACTTTTACTATAAGGACAGTGAAGATAATAGCAATACCGTAATTTGGAATAATTCTGTAAAAGAGTTGCAATATCCATTTAAGAGCGGTTTCCACTGGAGCTAAAATACCGCTTGTATCTGCCACTTTGATTAAGTCAGTACCGAGTAACCCAAAACTGTTTGCTCCAGTATTATATACTGCAAGATCTTCTTGATTCTTTGGTCCTAAATAAAATCGATAAACATCCTCAGTTCGTGAACTATTAATAACGGGACGAGTCACGAAAAGTCTCGAACTGCTAGATAAGCCTGGTTCTGTCGCCGTTGAAAAAATAAGATCGTACTGAGTTGGATAAGGAATAGCAACAAGAGTAAAATATTTTCCTGCAATAGCTGCCCATGTTGGATGGTTGTTGATAATAGTCTGGCTGGAATTATTTACTCGTTCTTGTTTGCGCTTGCCGTTAGTATAACTAAAATAATTTCGATAATCAGACCGTTGATCAAGCACGTCAAAACGTGGACCGATCTGCGGACCAAAGCCAAGTGTATATGAGACTCCTCCAAAATTAAGCGTCGGTATACTGTTGTCACCGCTGAGGGTTACCGTCAACTCAAACATATATTCTTCGGGACGAAAATCATATTTTTTACTGATGTGAAATAGTTGACCATCTATGCTAAAATCACGAAAAAATTCAACACTGTATTCCGACAACCGTCGAACATGAAAAGGAAAGTTAAGCGGCTCGGCTTGTAATGAACCAAGTGCAACAGTAAAAGCATGAGACTCACGGTTCCCTTGAAGAACCATTTCTACCAACGTATCACCGTCTTTATGGTTTTTAAGTTGGTATGAAATGATATCTCCTCCCATATTAGTCAACGTTACGTGAAGTAATTTTGTATCGATTTCAAGTTGTTGGGCAACAAGCGTTTCCTCTGCAGGAATCTCAACCATTTGAGCTGCCGACGGTTGTTCACCACGGGAATTTTCCTGTACAATGACTGTTTGTTCCTGTTCTGGCGGAAATTGTCCCTGCTGCGGCGGAAGAAGTGCCAATTGAATACCGTAAAAAACCACTAGTACTAATGTTGAAAGTACTATAGCGAGTATTGTTTTCTTTTCCATGCAAATCCTTATATTTATGGCACCGGGTCATACCCACCACTATGGAATGGGTGACAGCGCATAAGTCGTTTTAAACCAAGAAAAATCCCTTTTATTGTTCCATACTTTTGAATTGCTTGATACATATACCTTGAACATGTCGGGTAATATCTACAGCAACTCTGAAAATGAGGGGAAATAGCTAATTGATACACTCTAATCATTGTAAGAATTATTTTAGACATACAAACCCGCTTTTTTAAAAAGACTGTTTAACTGCTCTAAACGTGCTTTTAATGTATCATTACTTGGATACAATACTATGATCATATCAAAACCCGTTGACAAACGGTTCCGTAAAAAACGGTAAGCTTCCCGTCCAAGCCGCCGTGCTCTATTCCGTGCAACTGCGTTCCCAAATTTACGCGAAAAACTCACGGTAATACGGTTATACTCTCGTTTATTTGTTCTAAACAACAGTTTTGCACCAAAACATTGTACTTTATTTCCGCGGCTAAACAATAGGTGTATATCTGTGTATTTTTTCAATCGTTCCATCCGCGGAAAACAATAACTCTGTTTCAACAACGTTTAGTAAGGTTTTTTTTCATCTGAGACGCTTAGTTTTGTTCGCCCTTTTGCTCTTCTCCGCTTCAGGATAAGTCTGCCACTGCGGGTTGCCATTCGGGCTCTGAATCCAAATTTACGCGTCCGTTTTACTTTACTTGGTTGATAGGTACGTTTCATGCAACAACTCCTCTTCTTCCTATCCTCAATCAAATCTATTTTTTATACTATAAAACAATGGATATAGATCAGTCAAGTGGACATCTCGCACAGCAAAGTATTGTCAAAAGAAATTTTTTTACCTAGATTGGAGGGTATAGGAAAGTATTGTGGCAACGGTAGATGTTCTTTTTGATAAAAATTTTTTAGAATATGCTTCATATGTGATCCGGGATCGGGCGATCCCTGAACTTGAAGATGGATTAAAGCCCGTGCAGCGACGTATTTTGCATTCGTTATTTGAAATGGACGATGGAAAATTTCATAAAGTAGCGAATGTCATCGGGCATTGTATGTGTTATCACCCGCATGGAGATAGTTCTATTGGACAGTCACTAGTTGTATTAGCAAATAAAGATTTATTTATTGATAAACAAGGTAATTTCGGTAATATTTTCACTGGCGATGAAGCGTCTGCACCGCGGTATATTGAGTGTCGTGTTAATGCTTTTGCAAAAACAATTTTTTATAAACCGCATTTAACTGTCATGATTGATTCTTATGACGGGCGTAATAAAGAACCAATGGTATTTCCGGCGAAAATTCCAACAGTTCTACTTATGGGAGCAGAAGGTATTGCTGTTGGTATGTCGACAAAAATTTTACCGCACAATATTATTGAAACGCTTGAAGCTGAAAAAAATTGCCTTGAAGGAAAATCATTTAAACTTTTTCCTGATTTTCCAACCGGCGGTTTGGTAGATGCATCCGATTACCGTGACGGTAATGGCAGAATATTAGTCCGAGCAAAATTAGATACCTCAGATTCAAAAAAAATTATTATTCGTGAACTGCCTTTCGGTTCTACGACAGAAAGTCTCATTAATAGTATTGAAGCAGCATCAAAAGCTGGAAAAATTAAAATTCAGTCTATAAGTGATTTTACTGCTGAACATGTTGAAATTGAAATAAAATTAGCGCGTGGAATATATGCTCAAGAAACAATTGATTCACTTTTTGCTTGGACGGATTGTGAACAGTCTATTTCGGTAAATTTATTAGTTATTAAAGATCATTTACCAACAGTACTTACTATATCCGAGATTATTCACTACCATGCAGTACAGTTAGTACGTCTTTTAACTCAAGAATTAGAATATGAAAAGAAAAGTTTGTTAGATAAAATCCGTACTCTTAATATAGAAAAAATATTTATTGAAAATCGTCTATATACTATGGTTGAATCGGCAAAAACTCCTGCTGCAATTATAAAAGCAATTCAAAATGCCTTTGTATCATTTCCGCACATATTACCTATTACGGGAGAAGAAATAGAAAAACTTCTCAAAATCCCCATCCGGAGACTGTCGCTTTTTGACAGTGTTCAAGCCCATAAAACGATGAATGCTATTAATAAGCGTATCAAAGAACTTAATAGTTATTTAAATAACAGTACGGAATATGCGATCACATTTTTAAATAATTTAATAGAACAGATTAAGAAAGAAGGATGGGGAAACCGAAAAACCATTATAGGGCAATTTAATAAAATTGCTATCAAAGAAGTGGTTAAACGTGATATTAATCTTAAATATGACCGTGAAACCGGGTATCTCGGCACAATAGGGGACAGCACTGTTGTAGCAACAGTATCACAATGCGATAAAATTTTTATCGTGCGGAATAATGCTTCATATATAGTAATTGATGTTCCTGAAAAGGTATTTATTGGACCGCATGCATGGTATATTGGTGTTGCTGAAAAAGAAATAATTACAAAAATCGTATGGACTATTTTCTACAAAGAAAAAGAAGTTAATAATATATGTATTAAACGGTGCACTGTTGAATCGTGGATAACAAATCATGAGTATACTTTTGTACCAGAAGATGCAACGGTAGTTCATATTGATAACCGTCTGCAGTTTAATTTTACTGTGTATTATACGTCAAAACCACAGCGAAAAATTGTTAAAGAAACTTTTAATAGTGACCATTTCATGGTAAAAAATGTAAAAAATAAAGGCGTTTGTATTTCAAAAAAAGAATATCACCGTATAAAGATTGAATAGATAATATCTACTAATTTTTTGTCAATGTTCCGTTTTTTACTGTATAAACAAGGGTATTCGTGATGTAATGCTCGTATTGTTCTCCCGGCAAAAACGTATAAAAAGCTTGAGAATAATTCGGCAATATATTAAAAAAATTTTTCCGTTTTTCCGGATCTAATTCTAATAACACGTCATCAAGGAGCAGTACCGGCAGCACACCGGTTATTTCAGAAAAGCAATGAGCTTGGGCAATTCTTAATAACAGTGCAAGGAGTCTTCGTTGTCCGGTGCTTGCTTGTGACGTAAATTCGTGTGTTCCTTTATAAAAACTGTAGCGGTCGCGGTGCGGACCTGAAAGACTCGTTCCAACAGTTAAATCTTTAAGCCGTCCTTTCCGCAGTAATTCAATAATAACATGTTCATTTTCTCTTTTCCACGAAGGAGACCAATATATGTTAATACCGCTGATACCGGACATTAATGCATAGAGCGGTCCGAAAATATGAGAAAAATATTGCACTGATTTCGAGCGTTTTTCCATGATATTCCAACCGTAATGTACGAGCTGCTGGTCTAATGCATCTAACAGCGACGTATTAAATGATCCGTCTTTATATTCTTTCAGCACGGTATTTCTGTTTTTAAGTACTCTGCGGTAATACCTTAAATCATCTACATAGAGAGGATCGTATAAACTTTGAACTTGATCGAAAAACCACCGCCGTTCCTCTAAAGAACCTGAAACAAACAGCATGTCGTCATGACAAAAGACAATGCAGGGAATTATAGAAAGAATATCTTTTCTATCTTCTATTTTTTTCCCATCAATGTTAATAATTTTTTTATTATTTTCAATGGACGTTACTATGCGGTTACGCACCGCACCGTTTAATACAGCAGCAACGGTACAAGATTTTTCTCCCGTGCGTATCAACTCCCGATCATGTGCAACACGAAAAGACGAAGCGTACGCAGAAAAATAAAGCGCCTCAAGAAAGTTTGTCTTCCCTTGCCCATTCTCCCCGACAAGAAAGATATTTTTCGCGTCGGTATACACGGCTGTATCCGCAAGGTTACGGAAATTTTTGCTCACGAGAGACGAAAACGTCACCGCTGTATAGGCATAATAATATGAAACGACGTTGTTTCCGGTTCTGCTTTTAAGGTGATCGCTTTCGCCGGATCGGTAAATAATATCTGTACATCAGGAGAATCAAGAACTTTAATCGGATCAGCTACATAATGATAATTAACCGCAATAATAGTTTCTTCGGTTCCAGTATACGAGCATTCGATCTTTTCTTCAGCAACACCCACTTCAGTTTCATCGATATACACTGACAGTTGCGCTGATTCTTCTCCTTGAGCCGGCGAAATTTTAAAGTATATTTTTACTTCTTTAGCCAGCAATACAGTCATATGTTTGATGGCATCGATGAGTGCCGACCGGTTTATGGACACCGTCATATCTTGGTGTTCAGGAATAACCCGCTGCCAATTGGGGAATGCTCCTTCAATTAAGGTAGAAGCCCATTGATAAGAACCAATCTTAATAAAAATTAACCGGTCGGTAACCGCAATGGATACGAGACCTTCGTCGCCTGCATATTTGCGGACTATTTCTAGTATTTTTTTAGGAACGGTAATACCGTCAAAGTCGGGAATAGATTCCTCGGCAGGTATGTCCGTATACGCCATTCTCCGGCCGTCGGTTGCAACCATAATAAATTTGTTTCCTGTTTTAGAAAACCACAGTCCCGTCATAAAATAGCGGGATTCGTCAGAAGAAACAGAAAAAATCGTTTGATTAATCAAGAATTTAAATAAACTTACCGGCACATCAAAGAATTTTTCCGCTGAAGCTTGGGGAAGTTCCGGAAAACTATCCTGTGCAATGCATTTCAGTTGAAATTTTATCTTTTTTTTATCATGTGAAGGCTGTATTATAATATGCGATTCTGTTTTTATAACCGTAATTTCTGCTTCGGGTAATGTATTGAGGATAGCCAGCAATTTATCGCTAAATACTGTTACCGTTCCCGGCTCGGTTACCGTAACCGGAAAGCTTGTTTCAAAGCTGACTTTCATATCAGTAGCTTTAAGATGTGCAAAACCGTCATACACATCTAAGAAAATATAAGAAAGAATTGAATCGGTACTTCGAGAAATAACAATGTCTCGAGCAATCGTGACTTCGTTGAGTATCACTGAACGTTCACATTTGAATTCCATAGCAAAACCGTCCTTAAAAAAGTTATTTGATGCGCTTCAAAGAACTATTGCTTCAGTATATTTAAAAGCGCGTGCTTTGGCAAGCAAGTCTTTTTTTTCAAACTTTCCAAATTTTCAAAATCGATCAATCCTTCTCTTTCTTGAGGTCTGTCCCCATTAACTTTGTTGTCTGTTAAAGGACTGGGGTCTGTCCCCAAATGACAGAGGGTCTCAAGACAGGAGGTCTGTCCCCATAAACAAAGCAAGGCTTCTCCTTAAGTGTAGAATGTTCCTTGCAAGATGCAAATGACTTGATACATAGTGTTAAAGGTTCTTGCAAGGTGCAAATAACGTACTGCATAGTGCTAAAGCTTCTTGCAAGGCGCACATGACTTGCTACAGAGTGTAGTAACCTCTGAAGGAGGTAGTGAGAGACTTAATACGTAGTGCAGCAAATCTCCCGATCAAGCGGGATGCACATGAATCATGCCAACGTTGCAGCTAGTTTTGATTCAAGGGTCTGTCCCCTTAAGTCGAAAAGTCTGCCGTGAAAACCTTAGCGAATAAATCTGAGAAGGTCGTCACAATATGAGTAATATTGTGAAGATAATGGTATAAACCGCCGAATATCCATTCTTTCGCTTGTCTTACCAACCCGGCTTTTACCGGATTTTGATTAATATACCGGAATACTCTCAGAAAATCCTCTCTCCTTTCAATTACTCGTGCGTGAAATCTATCTCCCCATACATGCCCGGTTACCCCGTGCATCTTATTCCACCGGATAGCGAAGACCATTTTTATCCATTTCATAATTACGGAAAGACTAACGTCTTTGTCCGGTGTTATGAGGAAATGAACATGGTTATCCATAATACAGAAGTTCCACAGTTTAAACCCATACTTTTGATGTGCTTCAGCGATAATCTTTATAAGAAGCGCTTTGATAACGGGATTTTTGAGTTCCATTAACCATCGGTTTATTTCAAAGGTGACATGATAGGTATAACCGTAAAAGGTATTTCCTCTAATTTTGCGAGCCATATCAAGTTAACGGAGTGTATAGCTAGTTTTGATTCAATAATCTGTCAACTTTTTTTGTCGTCATAACTCAGAGGTCTGTCCCCTTAAGCTATCCCTTTTTGAGGTCTGTCCCCGTTAGCTCTTCTTTTATTTGAGGTCTGTCCCCTTAGTACATTTTTCCTGAGCACAGCGCTTGAGCAAAACGTACTGTGATAGAAAAATGTTGAGGAGTAAGGTGAGTAATGGTGTCGTCACTACTGTTGAGTCGTTGCCATGTCGGCGGAATCCAGTCTCTATTATATGTGTTATTAATTAATGAATGCGCCAAATCGGGTTTACTCCGAATGAGTGACGTAACCTGTGAAGCCTCAGTCGCCGGAAGCATAGTAATCGTTTGGGCGGCTATTCCCGCACGGAAAAATCCAACATCGTCAGAAAACGGTGTTGCGGTAAGCGTAATTCGTTCAATAAAAACGTTTCGTGCTGCGTACAATGCGTCGTTCCGCAGTTTCCGCACCGTATGACGAAGCCGTGCGTTTATATGATTCGTATTATTTTGGAATAATCTATCGGCTACAGTAGAGATAATCACGGTATCCCCCGTGCCGCATGCGTCAAAAATAAAGAAAGAACGCGCATTAAAGCCCGCTTCACAAAGACCTTTTGCTAATGAATATGCGCCTTGATCGCATATCCCTTCTCCATGTGCTAGTTCTTCTTTGTCCGTAAGAATGATAAGCCAGCGGTTAATTTGCTCCTTTTGAAGGTATGATGCCGCTTCAATCAACTGAAAAACGGCTGCACTGTTGTCATTTGCACCGGGACTCCCTTCATAACGGTCGTAGTGCGCCATCAGTGCAATGGCATCAATGTCCCCTATTAACCTATTTTTAAGGAGATCAAAGCGGAGTAATTGAGCACCGTTGAGTTGATATTCTAAGTCGGGGCGCATATTGCGGAGCGAGCGCCCGGGAAATAGGAGAAAATGCCGATGTCCATTGATCGTAACAATTTGATAGTTAACCCGCATTTCACTCAATACTTCACGAAGAATCCGGTAACGGTCAGAGTTAACGCTTACAAAATCAACGAAGCGATGATAGGGAGATCGCTTCAAAAGTGGCATAGTACTCATTATTGTAGAACGGTCCGCCTCTTCGTAATGATGGTAATTAGAGTTTCGCCCGTTTCTTTATATATTTTTTCACATGCTTTAATCAAGATAATAATCAAAACGAACAGTACTACAACTA
Source organism: Treponema sp. (assembly GCA_031273325.1). Taxonomy (GTDB): domain Bacteria; phylum Spirochaetota; class Spirochaetia; order Treponematales; family Breznakiellaceae; genus BOBG01. Next base: position 18,003 of record JAISSB010000038.1, read on the forward strand.
TAGCAACTCAATGAGTATTCGGCAATATACCTTTAAAGACGAACTCTTTTAATACGGTATATTATACATTGTTTAAAAAATACCTCGTTAGTGGGAAAAATATTCTGCTATAACGGTTATCCACTCTGTTTTATACGTTTCATAGCCTTGCGACGGTGCGACTGCTACAAGATAGGTAGAATCGTCTGCAAGATGAAAATGTTTTGTCTCAGAGCATAAACTGTTGATATCATTGAACGGTATTTTCCTGTCCCGCCATTGCGGATCAGTAGAAGCAACCACTGTGCCGTCTTGTCGGCAAATCCATAATTCAACATTAAATTCTGTTTCTGAGATAAGGAGTTCATGTATTTGTTTAAGGAGTTTTTCTGCTAAGTTATCCCAATTAAACACAACGCCGAATACTCCCACCAAAGCTCCCTGTGAGCGCACCCCGCATGAATACATGAGTACTGGTTTTCCATTTGCAAGTGGAGAGACAAAGGGACCCTCAACGCTAAATTCAGAACTGTATGTCGTTTTTAAAGCGTTAGTGAACCATTCGCTCTTACTTACATCTATTCCAACACTTTTGAACCGTTCCGGACGTCCATTGCAGATGATAGTACCTTTTATATCACACAGAACAAGATCAAAATATACCGTATAGGATTCAAGAATAACGGTCATTCGTTGACTTGCAGCATTGAGCTTTGCTCGATTAGTTGGATCGAGCGCCGCTTCATACACGGAATTTCCGGTTGCCCACCAGCGTACATCACAAGAACGTTCATACAGATTACGGTCAATAATATCCATGCATGTTTCTGCTGAGTGTACAAGCCGTTGTCCCCGCACTTGGGTTGCTATATAGGTCTGCAAATTCTCTAATTCATGTATTGTTTGTACTACATCTTTTTTAAGATCAACGGTACTTCCCCGTGTCTTTGATACGAGCGATTCCATCTCATGTGCAATAACTTTGAATCCCGTCCCAGCAGCACCAATTCGGGCAGCTTGAATCCGAGCATTAATTGCAAGTACATTGAGATCATTTGTTATTGAGTCGATAGAGTTAACGGACGTTCCAAGATTATCGTCAATAGATTGAATCAATTCCTTCATTCGTACCGATAAAGAAGTTGAAACATTTTTTACAGCTCTCATACAATTCTCCTCTTTATATACGTTAAGTCTTTTAGGAAAGCTTAACTGTTTCACGACGCTGTAATGTAATCATAACAGTAACTCCGACAGTTGTCACTGCGGTTAATACCATAGCAATAGCAGAAGCAAGCGGCCAGTTACGTGATTTTAATAGTTGATCGGCAATAATATTGCCAAGCATATACGAATCTTTCCCGCCAACAAGAAGCGGAACCGCATAAGCTCCTAACATGGGAATAAAAGTGAACAGCATTGCCGTGTACAATCCGCTTTTAATATTAGGGAATAATACTTTGATAATAGCGACGGTTTTTGTAGCTCCAAGATCTTGAGCGGCTTCTAACAGTGAAAAATCAAATTTATCAATAGTTGAAAAAAGCGGTAAAATCGCATAGGGTAAATACATATATACGAGTACTAAGACAACTGACTTTTGATTATATAAAAAAGGAATATAATTATCAATTAACCGTATATGCATGAGGAAATAATTAAGAAACCCATTGTTGCCAAGGATATTCATCCACGCAAAAACACGGATTAAAAAATTCGTCCAAAAAGGGATGATGATTAAGAGGAGTAAAAAATTTTGATTTTTACTGCGCGCCATAAAATATCCGCATGGCAATGCTATAATAATAGTAATAACTGTTGCAATAGCTGAAATAAGAAGTGTCCGAACTGTAATAAGAATTAATTTTGGATTTGCAAGTTCCCGGTATGCTTGTACTGAAAATGTTGATTCAACCCCGCCATATAAACCTCTTTTAAGTATACTGTACCCGACAATGATAAGCAATGGAACGAGAAAAAAAACTGTAAACCAAAGCGTTTGCGGCAATGAATAGAGGAGACCTCTGTTGCGTGTTTCTGGACCGGCATTCACGATTTTACCTCAACAATGTACCCGTCAGCGGCACCCCATGAAATGAAAACTTCATCTTTCCACACAATATCCGGACCATCGTCAGAATATTTGGCATGCTGTTTAATAACCCGAATCAGGATACCGTTTCGCATCTTTACATAAAATTTCGTTTGAAATCCTGAATAAATAGGTTCGTCAACTGCCCCTTGAAATAAATTAATATCTTCACGTTTGGTTGTTGGCTTTTCTTTTGAAATAAGAATTTTTTCCGGGCGGATAGTCCAACTTACCGTTTGTCCAATTTTGATATGATCAATAGTTGTAACTTTTATATGCCCAAAATTGGGTATTTCAAGACTTGCCATATACTCGATATCACCGTTTACGTCAAGTTTTTCCAACTGTGTTACGTTGAGAACATTCGCGTCAAATAAATTTGTCTCTCCAATAAATTTTGCTACAAAATCGGTTGCGGGACTTTCGTAAATTTCATACGGTGTACCAATTTGTAACACGTCTCCCGTATTCATAACAGCAATGCGGTCTGAAACGGACAGAGCTTCTTGTTGATCATGCGTTACATAAATAAACGTAATACCGATTTTATCGTGAATTTGATCCAGTTCAATAAGCATGTGCTGCCGTAATTTTGCATCAAGAGCCGAAAGCGGTTCATCAAGGAGCAGCACCCTTGGTTCATTGATCAACGCCCGTGCAATTGCTACTCGCTGCTTTTGTCCTCCCGACAGTTGGCCTGGTTTTTTATACCCATGCCCTTCGAGTTGTACCAATTTGAGATATTCGTTAACTTTTGCAGTGATATCAAGTCTCGACATTTTTTTTAAACGGAGGGGAAACGCAATATTTTCAAAAACAGTTAAATGAGGAAAAAGGGCATAGTTTTGAAAAACTGTGTTTGCTTGCCGTTTATTCGGTGCTAATGACACTATGTCAGTTCCATCAAAAGTAACCGAGCCGATATCCGGACTTTCAAAACCGGCAATGATACGCAGTAATGTTGTTTTTCCACAGCCTGATGGACCTAACAGAGAAAAAAATTCCCCTTTTTTTATTGCAAGGTTAACCTTATTTAATACTCTAAAATCACCGAATGTTTTGCAAACACCTTCGATAACGACATCACTCCCTTTCAATGTAGTATTTGTTCCTCCAATTACTTCTGAAAATAAGTGTGTTGACAGTAGAAAAAAAAGAAAGCATTGTCAATAGATCATGAGACAGGTGATACGTGATAATGATTCATCCAAGACTGTGACAGTTGGACATTTCGGCGTATAGTCTGCGGACCGATCCATGCATGTCCCAGTACAGTACCTTTAAAAAATTGCTTTATTGCCTCGTCTTCCATATTAAGAAGCATATCTCCGTCTATTGACGGCGGCAAAATCCCCAGTGAACTTTCAATTCCAACGGTATGATCCATATTCCATGGACAACAATCTTGACATTCGGTGCAACCGTAAAGCCTTCGTCCCCACACTCGAGCAACATATTCAGGAACCGTTTTCTCATGTCCAGATGCATACCATTGAATACATCGAAGCCGCTTAAATACTCCTTCAATAGTGAGTGCGCCGGTCGGACATTGTTGTATGCAGGCAGCACAACGGGCGCACGGTTTGAACGAATCGTCGCACCTATCACTCGGCATATCAAACGGGAGAGTCATTGCTGCAATAATACACCGTGAACCAACTTCACGGGTAATAACTAGATCATTTTTTCCCATAACTCCCAATCCGCACGCAACAGCTAGCGGCTTTTCTGCTATCGGAGAATTACACAAGATTTGATAGTGCGACGGCTTGCCTCCCCATGCGTTCCGAAATATCCGAGCCAGTTTTTGAAGCCGCAACACAGCTTCACGGTAATAGTTCCGTTGAGCAAAAGGGGCTATTAAACATCCATGTTCTGGTTGTTCTGGTTGTTCTGGGTAAGGAAGCGCACAAACAAGCAATGAAGGAGCTTTATTCCGTCCCCTTTGTTCGGGAATAAAGGGACTCAACACACGGACAGCAGCAAACCCCGCATGCAAGGTCTCAGATTTCACCGTCTCAGATTTCAAATCCATAGGTATTATGCGTCTTTTTTTAAAGTACTTTTTTTTGGAATGCGTGACAGGAAAGCGGTGCAACTGTGTGACTGATGTTTAGAATCACTTGTGCATACTGAGAAATTTCCTTTTGAGCAGATTTATCAAGTCTTAATTTAAGAAAGTTAAATAAGTTCCTGAGATCAATTTGCCAATACCATTCGGTATACAGTGATAACGGAAGGTTTATTCGTGCTATTTCGCGTGGAATCTTTGCATTAATCCGCTCTCTATACTTTTTATATGCGCTTTCCTGTTCATGGGCAAACGATTCCCGAAGTTGTTGATCTTCAAAGTCTGGAACATAAAATTCCTCTTGAAGGGTTGAATACCGCCCCGAAACTTCATTGATCCGTGCCGTACGGTGCCGTACCCATTGACGGGCAATGAATATAGGAAGCTTAATGCGGAACGTGAATACCACTTGTTCAAACGGTGTCCAGTGTTCGTTCTCAATAAGGAAGTCAATCAATGCTTCGTGTGAACGGATCGTTGCGGCATTATCACTCCGATACGATATATGCGCTGCTTGTACAACACGTTCGTCGCCGCCGAGATAATCAACGAGTTGGACAAATCCTTTATCAAGCACGACAAACTGCTGATCAAGTATCGCTTCAGCTTCAGGGATTCTACAGTGTGCCATTCATCTTCTCCTCGAGTTCTTGAAGATCCCGAAGTTCACGAAGGAATGTTTCGGCATCTCCCATAGATTCATAGCAATCGCAACTGTCCATACAACGCCGCATAATGGTAGAATATCGATACTTTTTTTCTTGTCCAAGCTTCTTTTTCCATTTTTCTGCGGCACAACGAACATGCAATTCCGCTCCTATTTCCTGAGGTACCGAAAAAAGCTGACAGTGAATGCAGTTGGCACAGTATATTTTATTAAGATTAAGTGAACGCTCAACATTACTCATAGACATTACATAGTAGCAATGAATAGCACCGCTATGCAAGAGGAATGAACCTTTTTTTTACGAAAAGATAAAATTTCCTGTTCAATATTCAATCATACATATTCTGTGGATCGTACTTCCTCTAAGGTAGAGCTTACTCATTGAACGAAACTAATGGGGGGACAGCCCTTCTGGGGACAGACCCCGTATCGTTTTTAAAAATGGTCGCTTGATTTTCTAAAACGGTCGTTTGATTTTGTAAAACGGTCGTTTCATTTTAGTAAAACGGTCGTTTGATTTTAACAAAACGGTCGTTTCATTTTGTAAAATGGTCGTTTCATTTTCTAAAACGGTCGTTTCATTTTCTAAAACGGTCGTGTGGTTTTCTAAAACGGTCGTTTGATTTTTGAACAGAGACATTCGGTTCTTAAAAAAAAAGAAGGTCTGTTTCCGCTGGCTTGGGGTCTGTCCCCGTGTAGAAATCTACGGTTGTTCGGGGTCTGTCCCCATTGCTGCTACTTTGGTAGAATGAGAACGTATGGCACACCGTTTTTTTCGTACTGCAAAAGCCACTGATATTGTTGAAAAGTTGGTTACAAAACTGGTATACGAGCATGCTATCATTGAAGAGGGCGACCGTATTTTAATCGCAGTGTCCGGAGGCAAGGATTCTACGATACTTGCGTGGGCGCTTTCCAAGATTCGTCCCACTCTGAAGCGGAACTATACATTAACCGCCATACATATTTCAAGCGATTTTTGCGCTTGCTGTAAAAAATCAGCGCTGGAACAACGCCTTAATGCGTGGGATATTCCCTTTGTTGATCGTTTTGTACCCATTATCGGGAGATTAAAAACGGGAAAATCAATGAATTGTTACTGGTGTTCTACGCAGCGCCGGTTGGAATTGTTGAACTATGCAACGGAACATCACTTCAATAAGCTTGCACTCGGACACCATTTGGACGATATCATCGAAACATTCTTTATGAATTTGACGATAAAAGGAACGTTTTCAACGATGGCTTTGTCTATGCCCTATCGTAATTATCCGGTACGTATCATACGCCCCCTTGCTTATCTCGAGGAACAGCAGATTATAGCCTGTGCCGCAGAGCAGCACATTCTCAACAATATGTGTACATGTCCTTACGGCATGCGCTCCGAGCGCCGTGTCATGCGCGCACGCATTGCTAACTTTACCCATAATTCCAGTGCGGTGAAACGGCATATCCTTCACGCACTCCTTAATTCCCCCGTATTTGCTGGAAATAATAAAGAGTCACAAGGTTAATCCGCATACCCCTTATTTTTATAAACGCTTTGTCTTTGGGGACAGACCCTATATCATTGGGGACAGACCCTGTGTCTTCGGGGAAAAATCCCTATGTTTTTGGGGACAAACCCTATATTTTTGGGGACAGACCCTGTGTTTTTTGGGGACAGACCCTATATCTTTGGGGACAGACCCTGTTGATCTGGGGACAACTTCTGTTGATTTGGGGACAACTTCTGTTGATTTGGGACAGACCCTGTGCCGTTTTCAAAAACGGTCGCTTAATTTTCAAAAACGGTCGTTTGATTTTGTAAAACGGTCGCTTGATTTTAATAAAACGGTCGTTTTATTTTAACAAAACGGTCGTTTGATTTTCTAAAATGGTCGTTTCATTTTCCAAAACGGTCGTATAATTTTCCAAAACGGTCGTTTGATTTTGTAAAACGGTCGTTTGATTTTGTAAAACGGTCGTTTGATTTTGTAAAACGGTCGTTTGATTTTGTAAAACGGTCGTTTGATTTTAAGAGATGGGCGCTCCTCTTTGACAAGAGGAGCAGAGTCGTGTATGGTTCTGCTGCGCATCTCTCTCAGTTGTTGAAAAGAAACTTCTAAGCAGGTATACTTGTTTTATTAATATGAAGAATATATTAGAAGACATTGGTATCGGCAGTTTGTGGATCGCTCTAATTCTGGCGGCCGGCGTGTTTGCATGGGGAATGACAAGAAGCGTCCATGCGGAATCGCTGCAGAAAGCTGTCAATACGGTGGTCGGCAATTTGGTAGAAGTCGGAGACACGCTCTCCTATCCCGATAGCCCGCAGAGTAATTTGGGAACATGGTATGCAGGAACTCAGCCTGAAGAAAAGGTGTTAGTCTTTTCTATTTTGTACGAAGGAATGTCAATTCCGTGCGTTGCTCAGATTTCTGAAGAAGGAACCCGCGTCATTCCGGTGAGCAGCTCTACGCAGGAAACCTTAAAGCGCATACAACCGCGGGTTATCAATGACTATGTGAGCCGCATTGAAGCGTCTGTACATAAAGAAGCGTCAGAGAGCGAGAGCGAAATGATTATAGAATACCGGGAGCCGGCAAATCCGGTTAATGAGCAGATAGCAGCAGATATCACGACTGAATTAGAAAATTTAGGTATCACTGATACTCAAGTGACGATTGTGGACGAAGGAATATCGATTAACCTTGAAGATATTCAGTTTGTTTCGAATTCTGAACGGATGTTAGCGGGGGAAGAACGGAAACTCGATCAGATCGGTACTATTTTGCGGCAGTATCAGAACCGCAATGTCTTGATTACCGGACATACCGCTCAGGTCGGAAATACGACCGCAGGCGACCAAGAACTGTCGGAATCACGGGCACGGACCGTGGCGAATTACTTTATTCAAAACGGTATCCGTGAAGCTTCGCAAATTGAGTCCCGCGGCTACGGCTCGTCACGCCCGGTTGCCGACAACAGTACTGAAGCCGGACGGCAAAAAAACCGCCGGGTTGAGATTATTCTGCGATGACCACGAAAGCATTCGATACCTTTTTCCGAGACCTGTTAGATATCGAACGGTTTCAAAACTTTGATTCGTCTTTAAATGGACTTCAAGTTGATAATGACGGTGCTGACGTGAACATTGTTGCCTTTGCTGTTGATGCTTCTTTGGAAACATTTAAAAGGGCGTTGAGCGTTGGGGCCGGCATGCTCTTTGTACACCACGGGTTACTGTGGGGAAAGCGGGAACGGTTCACCGGCCTTTTGAGGGAGCGGCTTGCGTTCTTAATAAAACATAATATTGCCCTCTATGCGGTACATCTCCCCCTTGATCAGAATCCAACGCTAGGAAATAATGCCGTGCTGGCACGACTATTAAATGTTGATTCACCCAAACCTTTCGGTTGGTATCACGGTGTGCAGATCGGCTACACCGGACGATTGAGCAGCGAACTGACTGTGGACGAAGCGGTGCAGCGAATCAGTTATCTCAATCGGCCCCCTTTAAATGTTTATCCTTTCGGCGTGCAAAAGAACCGCACCGTTGCAATTATCTCTGGGGGAGCGGCATTTGAGGCGCAGCAAGCGCTTGAAGAAGCCGTTGATCTCTATATAACAGGAGAAATGAATCATGCCGTTTATCACATGGTGTTGGAAGGAAAACTCAACATGATTGCCGGGGGACATTATAATACTGAAACATGGGGAGTGCGAGCTGTTATGGATAGTTGTGTACAATTGCCGATACGCACTGAATTTATTGACGTTCCAACAGGCTTATAACAATAATGACGATGAAATATATACCGTTTTCACTGACAGCACTCGTTATATTGCTCGATCAAGCAGTAAAAATATTCATTGCCGACCAGTGGCCTCTTAGACAGGGGGAAAAAGCACGCCTGATTAGCGATGTGTTTAATAACGAGTTTTTAGAAATTTACCATGTGCGGAATACTGCTATGGCGTTTGGTTTGGGACATGCATTGCCCGATTCTGTCCGCTTTATGGTTTTTATTGTCCTGCCCCTTGGAGCGCTGTGCTTTTTGTTGTGGCATTATTTTAAAGCAAAGGATATTTCGTCTTTACAGCGGTGGACTGTTGCCGGTATCCTCGGCGGCGGAATTGGTAATTTAATTGACCGTATGTTCCGTCCGGACGGAGTTGTTGATTTTATCAGTGTTAAGTTCTATGGGTTTCTCGGTATAGAACGATTTCCAACTTTTAATATAGCTGATTCAAGCGTTGTTATCTGTTTATTCACCCTTCTTATCTCTATGTTTTTTGATAAAAAACCGCAAATTACCAAAACGGAGGTTATTTCATGAACCGCAAGACAACAAATACCATATTCTTTATGCTCGGTGCAACAGTATTTAATATATTAATGTGCTTAATTTTTTTCGTCGGAATAATCGTTTTATACGTTAAATTCCTTGTACCTGTTCTTGGGGAACAATCAACAGTGTGGGGAATGCCGCTTAGTTTCGTACTTTCCTTGGCACTTTCATTTTTCGCTTACCGTGCTATAGTTAAGTTTTTATTCAAAAAGATTGATATGGAAAAGTATTTTGATCCGATTTTTGGAAAAAAACGAAGAACACAGCGGCTTGATTAGCATATTTAAAAAGACCCTCTCAATACTTACTGTCTCAATACTTACTGTCTCAATGCTTCTACCGGTTCAATAAAAGCGCTTTTAAGCGAAGGAATAAGGGTGCATAGTGCAGCAACTATAACCCCGAAAAGAAAGCCTTGAAGCAAAATAACGGGAGAGAATTTCAAAAATAGTGAACCCGTTATCGGATATTCTTTTAACCCACCGCCAGTAAAAGTTTGTAAATCAACAGGAAAAATAGAACCTATTCCGGTTGTAATTCCCCCGATAATCACTCCAACTAAAGAGCCTAACACACTTAATAGTACTGCTTCAAAGAAAAATACTATAACGATTTCACGGCGAGTCATACCAAGTGTCCCCATCATTCCGATTTCTTTTACCCGTTCATGAATGATCATTACCACTGTATTCACAATAAGAAAACTTGCAACTATTTGAAATACTAAAAAGATAACTATATATATAGATGTAGTTTGTTGCATCATTGCAACCATATAATTATCACGCCATTCATGAACAGTATTTCCATCTCCGACAATTGTACGAATCTGTTCCGCTGTTGCGGACGTTGTTTTTTCATCGTTAACGTAAATATACAGTTGTTGAGTCCCTTCCCCAAGAACAAGGAGCCGCTGTAAGCGGCTAAAGTCAACCAAAATAGCATTTTCGTCAAAGCGCCGGTAATCAAATTCAAATAACCCAACAATTTCCGGACTCCACATTTTATCAGAAAATTGCGCCGAAACTGTTTTAAGGGGAATACGGTCACCAATACGTAACCCCGCTTTTTTAGCTAATGCCGTCCCAATGACACATTCATTTGTATTGGGAGTAGGAAAATGCCCCGCACGTAAACCGTTACTGTGGTCACTCAAATTAAAATCGAGTACTGTTTGCTCTTTTTCAAAATTAAGCCCCCAAAGGAGTGCATGCTTCACCGTACTGTCTTGCAAAGTCGCATACGCGTTAATCCGTGGCAGAACAGCACGTATATGAGGAATTGCTTCAATACTCTCAATCATCTCCGATGTACTCCTTCCCTGTGCAACGGGATACTGTACTGGATAGTACTCTTTTTCTTCTTCATACTGTGACGAAACAACATTGATATGTCCAGTGTCAAAGACTTTAACGACATCTTCTATGCCTTTCGTCATACCTTCTGTCATAGATTGCAAAAAAATATTAAAAAATACTGCTATTGCAACCGCCACAACACAGAGAATTGTCCGCCGCATATTTCGTCCAATGTTTCGATATGCTATTGTTAAAAGACTAGCCATATATCACCTCTTCTTAATTTGTCCTATTTATCTATTACAATAATAATTGAACTAATACAGTGTGTCAATAGAAAATTTTAGAGTAGTCATTTTAGGCAAAAATAGTATACCATACATTTATGAATAGCTTAAAAGTTTATACAGACGGTAGCTGTTTGGGTAATCCCGGACGAGGTGGTTGGGCGTTCATTATACTAGACAGAGACACAGTATGCAAAGAACATGCCGGTGCTGAACTGTACACTACCAATAATCGCATGGAATTGATTGCAGTTATTAATGCGCTTGAAACAGTTTTATCCATGAGTAGTTCCGAAGTTACGGTTGTAACTGATTCTCAATATGTAAAAAATGGCATTACGGCATGGATTTATAAATGGAAACGGAATAATTGGCAAACAACTTCCAAAACGCCAGTTAAAAATAAAGAATTATGGCAAAAATTAGAATTATACACGCAACAACTTTCAGTATCCTGGGAATGGACAAAAGGACACAATGGTGATAAGTATAATGAACGTTGCGACTTTCTTGCGCGTCGAAACAGTTCCAGCTTATAGAAACTACAAGCTGGAATACAGTTTATTCAATGATAGCAACGATATCAGACATTCTAAGGATAAGATATTCAACACTGTCGATTTTAATTGCTGTTCCTGCATATTTATCATGCATAACTTTCTGTCCAACTGTTACGGTAATTTTTTCTTTTTCTGTACCCGGACCGACTTCTACGACTGTACCAATTTGTGTTTTTTCTTGTGCTGTGTCAGGGATAATAATCCCTCCCGCACTTTTAGATTCACTTTTTTCCAATTTAACGATGACTCTATCCGCTAACGGCTTTACTTTCATAGAAAATCCTCCATAAATTATATTATTTAAGAGAAATATACAAAAACGGATAAGCTTCCGTCAACAAATTTTAGGTTTGGCTCTATCTCAAGAGGTTTTATTCTTTATTTGTCCCAAAACTATTGAAGCAAGTTTTTTATATTGAGCGGGGAGAATCGACGCATCCGGTTCATTATACCGTGCTAAAATTAATTCACATTCATAGGCAGCAACGGTATATTGTTTCATTTTATAGTGAATAAACGCTTTTTCATATTGGGCAGTAAGTGCTAATGCAGGGTTATTTGAAAAACGTGTTTCAAGCGCTTCATAGTATTGGAGCGCCTGATCATATCTATTCTGATCAAACGCTTCTTGTCCATGTTGAATGATTTGTGCGGGAGACATATCCGCTTCAACAACAATCGATCCCTTTGAAGCGCAGGAATATAGGCTTAAGAAAATTCCAATAATAATTAATATCCGCATATACTTATTATAATACCCAACAGAAAAATAGTAAAGCACAAGAGCCGAGCATATTGGCGCACATAAATAAATTTTAGCGTTTACAAAACGGTAGCTCAAGTAATTATAGGGTGAATATATATTCTATCAATTGATAGACCAATTCTGTAAAGTCTCTGTATTCTGCACATCATAGAAGCAAATTTTATGTCTTTTTGCAGTGGCACCTGAAACGTTTTTTAACGTATACTATTGCACACAGACGTACATATCGACAATACTATATAGCTAATATTGAGAGGTATTAACTATTTTTGTAGACAATTTTTTTAGTATTCAACACTGTGACGGTAATGCACGAAATGGAACTCTTAAGCTGGCGCATGGAACAGTACAAACTCCCATTTTTATGCCTGTCGGCACCAATGCAACCGTTAAAGCTCTCCGTGCAGCAGATGTCGAAGCTCTCGGTTACCGACTTATTCTTTCAAACACATATCATGTGTACTTACGTCCGGGCATTGAAGTAATAGCGGCTGCTGGCGGTCTTCATGAATTTATGGGGTGGAATCATAACATTTTAACCGATTCGGGCGGATATCAAGTGTTTTCTTTGGCACCATTTCGAAAAATTACTGAGGAAGGAGTCCAGTTTCGTTCTCATATTGACGGTTCATTGCACGACTTGAGTCCAGAAAAAGTAGTGCACATTCAAACAGTATTTCATAGCGATATTTTAATGCCCCTCGACGTTTGCACTCCCTGGGGAATTTCCTATCAAGAATCGGTTGAAGCACTTAAGACAACCACACAGTGGTTAGATCGATCAGTAAAAACGTGGAAAAAAACTCAGCAAGACGGTTCCAAAGGAATGCTTTTCGCCATTGTACAAGGAAACTTTTTCCGCGATCTCCGTGTTGAAAGTGTTGAGAATACCCTTAAGTATGACACACCAGGAGTCGCTCTTGGGGGACTTTCAGTAGGAGAACCTCAAGAAGTATTTTTAGAATATTTAGCTTATACAACCGCCCTTTTACCTGTTCAAAAACCACGGTACGTGATGGGTATCGGCAGTCCCGATTACATCCTTGCTGCAATTGAAAACGGTATTGATATGTTTGATTGTATTCTACCCACGCGCACAGGCAGAACAGGACGTGTTTTTACTCGTGATGGGCATCTTTCTCTTAAAAAAGAGGAACGACGTTTTGATTTTAAACCAATTGACTCTGAATGTTCCTGTTCCGTTTGCCGTAGTCACACTCGTGCGTACCTTCGGCATCTTTTCAAAACTCAAGAAATCCTTTGTTCTATTTTAGCTACTTATCATAATCTCTATTTTCTGGAAGAGCTTGTCCGGAATGCCCGTCAAGCAATCAAAGAGCATCGATTCTCCTCTTTTAAAGCAGTATTCCTTAAACGGTATTTTTCTCAAAAAGAGGAGTAGAGTGACGTTAATCGTCCTCCCCAAAATCTAGCTCATCTTCCTCGTCAAAGTCATCGTCAAAATCATCATCGTCGAAATCATCATCATCGTCATCGTCAAAATCATTTTCGTCGTCGTCAATATCATCAAAATCGTCGTCGTCGAAATCGTCAAAGTCATCGTCGTCATCGTCACTGCTACCAAAAATAAGAGCAGGGAACTCATCCTCGTGTTCGACTGTCCACTGCATGAGGCTCAGTACATCTCTATCATTCATACTATTTTGCCGCATAAAACGGCCCTCCTTATTAAAAATAGCTACTTTACAAGCCTTCTTTAAAATTCAAAATTAACACCATTGCCTAGAACATTACAAGTATATTAATATCATTTCATGCATTATTATAGCACCCGTAGTAAAACAAAGGCGGTATCTTTCACCACTGCTGCACTTGAAGGGCTTGCTCCAGACGGCGGTCTTTATGTGCCTGAAACTATCCCACAGTATTCAACAACTGTCAAGAATTCTCTTGCCACTATGGATTTTTCTTCTCTTGCATTTGAAACAATATATCCATTTGTTAGCGCCGATATACCTCCTTCAGTATTAGAAATAATCGTTCACGAAGCTTTTTCATTTCCAGCTCCGGTGGTGCCTGTTGCCGACCGGCTTATATTGGAATTGTTTCATGGACCGACTGCCGCATTCAAAGACTTCGGCGCACGGTTTATGGCACGCATTTTTTCTTATGTGCGGCGTGGAGAAGATAAAGCACTTCACATTCTTGTTGCAACTTCGGGGGATACCGGAGGTGCTGTCGCCGCAGGTTTTTTGGGTATTGAAGGTATCAATGTCACGGTTCTTTACCCACACGGTCGGGTATCTCCTCTTCAGGAACGTCAAATCGCGGGACTTGGAGCTAATATCCGCGCCCTTGCCGTTGAAGGAAGTTTCGATGATTGCCAAAGACTCGTCAAGGCAGCCTTCAGTGATCCTGTCCTCAAGAAACAACATAATTTATCGTCTGCTAATTCTATCAATGTGTCAAGACTCATTCCTCAGATACCGTACTATTCTGCGTCTGCGGCTAAAGTCTTTGCGGGACGGTGTGACGCCGACGAAGAAGCAACGCCGCGGAAACACAAACTCCTTAACCCGCAACTGTTAAAGGAAAAAAGCGGAAAGCAAGCAATTATCTCTGTCCCTTCCGGAAACTTCGGTAATTTAACTGCCGGACTCTATGCAAAAAAGATGGGAGCGCCGATTCAATCGTTCATTGCAGCAACGAATGCAAATAAAATCATTCCCAATTATTTAGAGAGCGGGTACTATGAAGTTCAGCCGACAAAAAAAACATTATCAAACGCTATGGACGTTGGGAATCCCAGCAATTTTGAGCGTATGGCTGCACATTTTTCATTGACGGCTCTGCGCGAATGTATGATCGGGATTTCTGTGTCCGACAACGAAACGAAGCACATCATACAGTCGGTGTTCAACACCGAACAGTACTTTTTAGATCCGCATACTGCGGTCGGCTACCGTGCGTCGCACCGTGCGGCTCTCCCGGTTATAGTACTTGCAACCGCGCACCCCGCAAAATTTGCGGATATTGTTGAACCGCTTACCGAAACGATTCCAGTTCCTGCAAGTTTAACTATACAAAGAAATCCTCAAAAACAAATTATTCCGGCAGATTTATCTGCTCTGATGGAGTTTTTATGAAACTGTGTCATTGCGGTTCCGGCTCTCTTTATCAAGAATGTTGTGAACCGTTTATTATTGGGACTGCATTGCCCCCAACTGCTGAAGCTCTCATGCGGAGCCGCTATTCGGCGTATGTTGAACATGCCATTAACTACATTGTAAGTACCTGTACAAAAACTCAAGAACGCATTGACGAAAAACAAACCCGTGCATGGAGCGAACAGTCCGAATGGCTTAAATTAGAAATACTGTCGGTCGCCGAAGGTAGAGAACAAGATTCTACCGGTACCGTTGAATTCAAAGCTTACTATAAGCATGATGGAATACCGGACGTACACCACGAGAAAGCGTTTTTCAAAAAACAAGGCGGTAAATGGGTGTACGACACGGGGAAAATGATTATTGAAACAGTGGTAAGAAGCAGTCCGAAAGTTGGTCGAAATGAACCGTGTCCATGCGGAAGCGGTAAAAAATATAAATATTGCTGCGGAAGCCGTCCGCTTGCGGAACGCCAATAAGTCAGAGGTCTGTCCCCGTTGTCGATGATTCGGGGTCTGTCTCCCCTTGAGGTCTGTCCCCTTAAGACAAAAAAAGGCGGAGCCTTTTGCTCCGCCTTCATAAAACTTTGTTAGTCTTATTCTTCTATAAATGCTATTGCAAGGTCATCTTTTGCTGAGCCGGTTACAGCGGTTGCCTCTGACTCATCGAATGCAGCGTCTTCAAAGCTAATCGTAAGATCAGTAACGCTATCCTCAGCATCATTATTAGTCGCGGTGCCAGTAATACTGAAGGTAATAACGGTACCGCTCGTTTTGACTGCTCCGAGTGTTAAGCCGTCCGGAAGATTTTCAACCGTGAAGCCGGTGGTTAATGTTGCCGCATCTTCAGTAAACGTATCGCCGCTCAGCGTTGCAGTAACCTCGCCTTCGATGGCTCATGCAGTATCATTTGATTCCGTAAAGCTGCCGTCCCACGTAATTGCCGGTGCCGACGGTTCGGCTCCTGTTCCTGCTTGAGTAATGGTAACAGTAGCAGTGCCTTTGATCAGCGTGCTGTCTGAGGCAATGCCCACGGTGAACGTTTTGTCAGTGGATTCACTGTTTGATTCTGTAATCGTTATCGGAACGGTTACGATATCATCGCTTACTGTTGGGGTACCAATAGTGGCAGTAGGAGTAATGGTGAAGTCAGTTGCTGCAAGCCCAGTAACTCCGGTTGCACCGCTGAAGGTAACCGTTACTTCGGTGTCCGCGTCT
>JAISSB010000028.1 GCA_031273325.1 Treponema sp.
AATTATTCTGGTTAACTTTATTAATAAAGAGATTGCATTAATATACTGTAAGGTTTTAATAATTTAAAGCTTTATACCGCCTTATAATATTTTCTAAATTTTATTAATATTTCTAAAACTATGTGTGTAAATACGGATACTGAAAAATATCTTTTATATATGTATATAAGCTTATCGGCAATAATGAGCTAACAATAGGTCACGTTAAATCTTTATGCAGAATGTTTATCTTAGTATTCTGGTTAGTTTTGCTAATAAAGACATTACATTAGTATACTGCAAGGTTTTAATACTTTAAAGCTTAATACCGCCTTATAATATTTTCTAAATTTTATTAATATTTCTAAAACCATATATATAGATATAGATACTGAAAAATATTTTTTGTATATGTATATAAGCTTATCGGCAATAATAAGCCGACAGCGGGTCACGTTAAACTTTTATGCGGAGTGTCCGCCCCAGTATTCCGGTTGGCTTTACTAATAAAATAATAATAAGAATAGAAAAAGAAATTGCATCGGCATACTGTGAAGAAAGATAACCTTTTGTTAAGGCTTCAGCAATCCCCAGGATAATACCGCCAAGCATTGCTCCAGGAACCGAACCAATGCCTCCAAGAACCGCAGCAACAAATGCCTTAAGTCCTGGCATTGTTCCCATTGTTGGAGAAATTTGCGGATACGCACAAGCAAAAAGGATACCACCCGCAGCAGCAAGTATTGAACCAAGCGCAAAAGTAAAAGAAATCGTACTATTAACGGGAATACCCATGAGACTTGCTGCTTGCATATCATACGAAACGGCACGCATTGCTTTTCCGCGTTTTGTGTAATTAATTAAAAAACTTAAACCAACCATCAATAATGCCGAACATACAATGACAATAAGTTGAATAGTTGATACCGCTATTCCACCAAAAGATACGGTACTTACTGCCGGACGCGGAAATTGACGAGGATTCGGTCCAATAAACGGTATAACACGCACGCCGTTCTGTAAAATAAGCGATACAGCTATTGCCGTTATTAATGAATTAAGCCGCGGAGCGTTTCTTAACGGCCGATAAGCAAAGCGCTCAATACTAACACCAAGTATGGCACAAACAGTTGCCCCGATAATAAAAGCCAAAGCAAGTGTGAGCGGAGACACACCGAAGCGTGTTAGTACAAAATAGCCCGTATACGCACCAACCATTAAAATGTCACCATGGGCAAAGTTAATGAGCATAACAATACCGTACACCATCGTATATCCGAGGGCAATCAGTGCATAAATACTTCCTAAGGAAATACCATTAATTAATTGCTGTAAAAAAATTTCCATAAGTATTCCTCTGCATGTTAAATAACGGTTTATAATAACAATAAGAAACTGAATATTCAACTCCTCTTGACGACAGTTAAAAAGAGCTTATACTGTATCTATGATTGTTAGGACGTTTAAACGAGGTATAAAGCTTCACCCATGCAAAGAAGCTACGGAAGGACATCCGGTTGAATGTGCGCCGCTTCCAAAACGGGTAGTAATACCCATTAATCAACATTTCGGCGCCCCAAATAAAAGCATAGTTAAAGTTGGCGATACAGTAAAAAGAGGACAAAAGATTGCTGAAGCACTAAAGCCTGGGTTAATGACCGTTCCCGTACATGCTTCTATTACCGGCACCGTTAAAAAAATTGAACCGCATATTCAAGCAAATAATACCGAAGGACTCTGTATTCTTATTGAAGCAAATCCCAACGCTGATAAAGATCGTGACGTCGATTTTATGCCGCCGCTTGATGCATTTGACTGTACAAAAACGGATGCACTCAAGAGAATTCAGGAAGCCGGTATAGTCGGACTTGGCGGAGCAGGGTTCCCGTCGCATGTAAAACTGTCCCCACCTCCGGATAAGAAGATAGATTTGTTAATTGCTAACGGTGCAGAATGTGAACCGTATCTCACAACAGACGAAGCTATTATCAGCGAAAAACCGCACCTACTCATAACCGGAATTGCTATTGTTATGCACATTACCGGTGTTCGCCAAGCTATTATCGGTATAGAAGATAACAAAAAAACATTAATACCGTTGCTTGAACGAGAGATTCGGCTTAGACAATACCCCGACTCTATTACAGTGGAAGTATGTAAAACACTGTATCCCCAAGGCGGAGAAAAGATGCTCATTAAAGCTTTAACAGGGCGTGAAGTACCTTCCGGCGGTTTACCTATGGATACCGGATGTATCGTACAAAACGTGGGAAGTTTAGTATCTATTGCAGAAGCTTTTACTGTAGGAAAACCGTTAATTGATCGAGATTTAACAGTGTCAGGAGGAGCATGTAAAACTCCTAAAAATATCCGCACCCCGATTGGTACTATTCTCACCGATTTACCGGTTGAATTTATGACTATAGAACATACTACCGTGCAGAAAATTCTCTTCGGCGGACCTATGATGGGAACTGCGGTACCAAGTCTTGAGATTCCCATTCAAAAAAATACATCGGGTATTATTCTTATGACCGGCGAAGAAACAAATAGCGATAGTGAAGCTTCTTGTATCCGGTGCGGACGGTGTATCAATTTTTGTGCATGCCGTCTTGCACCAGCACTTATGAAAGAAAATCTGGACGCAGGTGATTTAAAGGGAGCCGTTAAAGCCGGCTTACTTGATTGCATTGAATGCGGAAGTTGTACGTATGTATGTCCTGCCCGCATTAAATTAGTTCAACGGTTCCGTGTTGGAAAACAAATTATTCGCATGCGTCAACAAGGGACTAAAAAGTAATTATCTGGATTATCGTCGTTTTCGTTTTCCTTTTTTCTTCGCTACGGTTTTTGCGGTACTTGTTTGTACGGGATATACAGAGATAGCATGACTGTGCGGCATAGCCTTCAAGATTGGAAGCGCTACAATTGCGGCAATAATCATAAAAAAAGAAAGAATTTGTCCGGTTGAGAAGCTTAACAGAGGGTGTGCTTTGGCAGGAGCTAAGGTATTAGAAATAAATTCAAGCCGATAGCCAAGATCCGAATCGGGTTCACGAAAATATTCTAAAATGAATCGGATTAAACCGTAACCACCAATGTACAAAGCCCATAAAAAGCCTTTAAATGGTTTACGGTTTCTTAAAAGCCATACTATCGCCCATAAAAAAATTCCCTCAAAAAAAGCTTCAAATAACTGAGAAGGATAGCGCGGTAAATTGACCATATCATTATTAATAACTATGCCGACTTTTTCTGCTGCTTCCTGTACCCATTGTTCCCGTGTCGGCAATTTTTCAGCGTATGGAAAAAGCATTCCCAAAGGACCTGTGGTAACTCTGCCGTACAATTCTCCATTGATAAAATTGCCGATCCTACCAAATGTGTATCCAAGGGGAATACTTGCTGCAAACATATCGCTAATTTCGCGGACACTCAGTTTTTTTATTAACGAATAACTGATAAAACCCGCTAACCCACCAATGACACCACCGTGATAACTCATTCCTGCAAGTCCCGTGAATTGACCGTTTCGGAACGGCCAAAATACAAGCCACGGTTGTTCCCGGTAAATATTGCTCGTTTCATAAACAATAGTTGCAAAAATTCGCGCTCCCAGTAATAAACCGGCAATTCCCCAAGAAAATAATCCTGAAAGTTGGTCGGAACTTATAGGAAAATTCCGCTCGCGTACTTGTTTCTGATACAAAAGAAAAGCCGTACCAAAAGCAAGAATGTACATTATTCCATACCAACGAATAGGAATTCCTGGAATTATTTCTGGCGATAACCATGAAGGAAAAGGAATATATAAAAAATTCACACCTTAAATCCTTGATTTAAAGCTTTTGATAATTTCAATTTGATAAAATTATTTTCTTTTTTCAATTTATTTATCTCTAGTTGTTGCGATTTAATTGTTTCAATAAGATCGCCTTGTGTTAAGGTTCCGGAATGGAGCAAATCTTCAACATAACTTAACTTATTTTCAAAATCTGTTTCTGCTTCTGAACTTGTTTCTAAAAAACTAGCTTCAATTTCCTTGTCGTTTAAAACAAACTGTTCTGCATTTGATTGCAGTATTTTTTCGGCAATTCTATAAATACCCTGTGATAACAGTGCTTGTGGTTTATAAATAGTGATGGGAATTCTTGACGCAAGACTCGTATCTTGCAATGAATCACGGTAAATAACTCCCAGGTATTCGACTTTCAGTGACAGATATTCGGCACAAGACCTTTTAATTTTCGTTGCAACTTCTGCATCTTTCGGGTCATCAACCATATTGGTTACAATACGTGGGTGGAATCTCGCCATATGTTCAAGGAATTTCTGGTATGAATTTGGATCAATCTTCTGTATTTCAGGCAAAATACGCGGAATATAAAGCCGCTGAGAACCTTCTTTACGGATTTGTTCGATGTATGCATTTGCCGGAGTATCTCTGCCGAATATCGTGTACATAAGGCGAAACACGGTATTTTTGAGAAAAACATAGGCATTAAGTACCGCTGTTACTGCAGGAGAAGTTACAATAATCCCTTGTCCTGAAAGGAGAAAAAAATCCAAAATAGATTGGTGTGTTCCTGCTCCAAGATCAATAATAAGTACATCAGTATTTTCTTTTAGTGCTAACAGTTGTTTCACTAACGCGTTACGTTGAATAGGTCTTAAATTTGCTGTCCCCGGTATTTCTGTATCTCCCGGTATAAAGCGAAGGCCGGGTATATCGGTTTCGGCTATAACTTCGTTGAGACTTAAATTAATGTTGTTAAGAAAGGTACCAATTCCTGCTTTTGGCGAGTGGTGACCAAGTACCAAGTGGAGATTTGAAGCGCCTAAATCAAGATCTGCCAGCACAACACGCTGTCCAGCTTGGGCAAGGGCTACAGATAAATTAGCAGCAATAAGCGACTTTCCAACACCTCCTTTACCGCTTGCTACTGGAATAATACGCATGGGTAAGCCTCCTCCATTTCATGATTTTAGCTCGCTAAACTTGTAGCGTCAAGGGGATTCCGGGCGATTAAGTCGGCGAATTTTTGCGCGGAGTGCGATCGCTGCGACAAGAGAAAGGAGATCTCCACCAAAAAGAATAAAAGGAAATAAAAAAACACTCCAAGAAGATATATATAATGAAACGATAATCCACGTAAAAAATGACACTATAACGATGATTTTACCAGCAATATACAGTTCAATATAGGGAAAAAATGCATTCAGTCGCAATAATAAAAAAAATGCTATTAAAAGAAAAAGTGCATTGGGAACGGTATACGTCACAAGCGGTTCTTCAAAGCTTGTCGTTGCAGTACTATTAACTGTCTGTATAACAAGCACGAGGCGAATCATTTCATAAATACACAAAACCACCCTTAACGGCTTGTATACATTCATAGAACTGTAAGTTTAGAGCAGTGCTATACTCTCGTCAAGACGGTAAGACTTGACAAAAACACTTTATTATGTCATAATGATATAAATATGATTATGCAGAATAGTATTGTTCTAATTACAGGAGGGGCAAGCGGTATTGGAGCGTATATGGCACGTGAATGTGCAGAACGCGGTGCTACTGTGGTTGTGTGGGATATCAATGAAACGATGCTCCGCGGACTTGAAACGACAGTACCCGGAATTACTACTATGCGGTGCAATGTTGCAGATAGAGCGGATGTGTATTATCAAGCTGAACAACTTCAAAAAACAGTGGGACACGTTGATATTTTAATCAATAATGCAGGAGTCGTTTCCGGAACTACGGTATTAGAAACGCCTGACGATAGTATTATCCACACATTCAATGTCAATGTACTGGCTCACTTTTGGACAGTAAAAGCTTTTCTGCCGTCAATGTTAACTCGAAATAGCGGTCATATTGTAACGATAGCTTCGGCAGCAGGACTTATTGGAGTCAAAGGGCTTGCTGATTATTCGGCAAGTAAATTTGCCGTTTTTGGTTTTGATGAAGCTCTCCGAATGGAATTACGGTCACGCAAAAGCGCGGTAAAAACGACAGTTGTATGCCCTTTTTTTATTGATACCGGTATGTTCAAAGGAGTGAAAACAAAATTCCCGCTTTTATTACCGATTCTTAATAAAGAAAAAACTGCTCATAAAATTATACACGCTATACTTCAGCAGAAAAAACGTCTTATTATCCCTCCTTTTGTGTATTCAACTGTATGGTTGAGACTTTTCCCTCCGACAGTCTTAGATATTCTCGCAGATTTTTTTGGAATCAATCATTCCATGGATGATTTTGTTGGTAGAATTAGTAAAAAATGAAAGAACTTATTGAACATGCAAGAAATGTTCAACGTCAATGGGCAGCAATCCCCTATAAAAAACGATCAGAATATATCGGTGCTATTAAACCGTATTTAGCAGAACATGTTGACAGTATTGTCACGACCATTCATGAAGAAAATGGAAAGTTGACGCTCGACGCATTAGCTACCGAAGTATTACCGGCTCTTATGGCGCTTCCCTACTATGTGAAGCAAGGGAAACGATTAAGCCGAGGGCATGCAATTCACGGCGGTCATATTCTTATGTTCAATAAACGGAGCCGTATTGACTATCAACCGTATGGAGTTATTGGAATTATTTCACCGTGGAATTATCCTTTTGCTATTCCTTTTTCTGAAGTACTTATGGCGCTCCTTGCAGGTAATGCGGTTATACTCAAAGTCGCTTCCCTTACTCCCCGCGTTGGACGGCTGCTTAACGCAGTCTTCAGTGCAGCTCACATACCGGACGGTTTGTTTAACTATATTGAAATGCCGGGCGCTGAAGCCGGAAAAGCGTTTATTGAAGGGGGAATTGATAAACTCTTCTTCACCGGTTCAACGACAGTTGGGCGCCATTTGATGAGCCTTGCCGCTTCACGGTTAGTACCCTTGGTATTAGAGCTTGGCGGAGCTGATCCTGCGATAATATGTGCAGATGCTGATATACAGCGTGCTGCTACGGGGATTGTATGGGCAGGCTTTTCAAATGCAGGACAATCGTGCGGCGGCGCTCAGCGGATTCTCGTACATACTGCCGTCTATCAATCGTTTAGCGACACATTGTGTTCGTTGGTACGTTCACTCCGCATAGGCAGTACCGTCGATTACGATATGGGACCAATGGCTTCGCTAAAGCAAAAACAAACGGTTAAAGAGCAACTAGACCGTTGTTTAAGTGCAGGGGCAACAATTGCTGCTCAAAGTTCACAGGGAAGTTTTGAAGATTTACGTCTCGAGGCTCCCGCGGTCGTGCTTACCAATATCAAAGAAACGATGCCTATTATGTGTGAGGAAGTATTTGGACCAATCGTTGGGCTTATCCCATTTAGTTCTGACGAAGAAGCGCTCCGCATTGCAAATAATTCACAGTATGGATTAACAGCTTCGGTATGGTCGCGAAACCGCAGCCATGCACGCTTAGTGGCTCAACAGATACAAGCGGGAACAGTGATGATCAACGATCACCTGATGTCGCACGGTTTGGCAGAAACTCCATGGGGAGGATTTAAAGATTCGGGCATAGGACGGACGCATGGCGAGGCAGGGTTTCGTGAGATGCTCACCACGCACATTATCGTTGACGACATACTTCCTGGCGTAAAACGCAATATCTTTTGGCAGCCGTATTCAAAAAAAGTCTATGACGGACTGTATGCTCTCAGTGAATTCTTAACAGCTTCGACGGTTATGCAACGCATTAAAACAATGCCGCGGGTACTCGATATTTTCTTTCGCTACTTTAAAAAATAAAATTTTTAAAGGGGATAGACCCTCTTTGTCTTGGGGACAGACTCTTGTCATTCGGGGACAGACCTCTTTGTCTTGGGGACAGACCTCTTGTCATTGGGGACAGACCTCTTTGTCTTTTGGGACAGACCCTTGTCATTCGGGGACAGACTCTTGTCATTTTGGGACAGATCTCTTTGTCATTCGGGGACAGACCTCTTGTCATTGGGGACAGACCTCTTTGTCTTTTGGGACAGACTCTTGTCATTTTGGGACAGACCTCTTTGTCATTCGGGGACAGACCTCTTTGTCATTCGGGGACAGACCTTCTTGTTTCTGGGGACAGACCTCTTAAAAAAGAAAGGCGGTTTCCCGCCTAAAGAATGAGAGAAATTATTAATGCTATACGGTTAATCTCCCCTCCCCCCGCCAAAAAAGACTGCAGTTAATGTTTGATTGTGGTGGACAAATAACTCTTCTCCATAGGTATTGAATCCGATAAACCGAAGCCCGCTGAATATGTTCCGGAACGTATCGATCTTGTTGAGCCGTTGCATCTCCAACAGTCTAAGCACACAGTTAAACAGAATCACTCCCTGAAGGTCAGGAATATACCTTTTTACCTTCTGCAGTGCGCTCTGCGTATGTGCAATAATATCCCCCGCCTTCAACATGTGCACAACTGTTCCCATTGTTACGCTTGCAAAACATACCAGTCCGGTCCCGTCAATTACCGAGTGTATCGCGCGGCAATACAGCAGCCCTCCGGAAGACACACCGAGCGGATTACTTTCAAAAACGGTTGTGTTAAGCTGGTCGATACGCGTGATTCCAGCCAATTTTGCATAATACTGTGCCGCCGGCTCGTTGTTGAACTCCCAGATGATCCGCCTTTTCGGTTCTACTTTCGTTACCATCATAGCCGTATGTCTCGGCGTATAATGGACGAAGTGGTCGCAATAAAAAGGGATATTCATCTTCATAATTAACAGCACGAGTCCGTCGTCTGAAATCTTTTCGTCAAGTCCGACGAGCGTCTTGGCAAAGGCCAACTCGTCGGCAGCAGCTCCGCCGACAAAGGGCATATTTAAAGTACTTTCCAGCGTTAAGGCTTGCATAATATCGTCTCCTCTGCACAGCCCGTCAAAGAGAACGATACCTAAATAGGCATGCGGGTTTACCTTCCGGTAGCCCAGCTTGTTCTTGAGTTCTTCAATCGCTTGATGGGCAGCTTTGTCCGGTGTGCTTTTCACGCCTTCCTTGAAACTCACAAAAACATCTGCTACTTCGTCCGAACTCAAAGACATAGCTATGATACCTTTCTCCACGGCCATAGCAGGTGCCCACCCTCCGATCATAGACGAAGCAATGCACGTTGCCTGCGGGAACGCCTGCTTAATGGCTTTATGCGGCTCGAACCGTTCGTATTCTACTGAAAAGAAGAAGATCACTACTTTTACATTGGGCTGAGCAATTTCCTTAATCAATCCGTTAATATCATAATTTTGCCGAGCGGCAACTTGTATCATACGTACTCCTTTGAAGTTATATACCACTGATCCGCAGTGCTTTCTTGCAGAAGTGTTTATGGAAAGCGGTAATTTGATTATTATACCAATGAATGAAAGAAAGTACTACATTTTTTCATTGTATGTACTTTCCCTTAACTCGTACTCTAATTGAGGTCTGTCCCCCCGTCAGAGGTCTGTCCCCCTCAAGGTCTGTCCCCACTCGTTATTCTTTTAAATGTTTTTTTATTTTCTGAAGCTATCTTTCTTTTTTGGGGACAGACCCCTATACTGTCTGCTATGGAACAGAACACCTTTAAATGGCACGAACTTGAAGATGGGACGCTCATGATCACCAAATACACGGGACAATCAAAAGAAGTAGACATTCCTGCCGTCATTGGCTCTGCCAGTGTTACTAGTATTGGAGAAAAGGCGTTTAGCGAAAACAAGCTGACGATGGTGACCATTCCTGACGGGATCACTGAGATTGGAGACTGGGCCTTTGCTCTTAATCAACTGACGGCAGTAACGATCCCTGACAGTGTTACGTGCATTGGAAGATCAGCGTTTGCTCTTAATAAGCTGAAGACGGTAACAATCCCTGAGAGTGTCTCTTGTATTGGAGACTGGGCATTTGCTCTTAATAAGCTGAACACGGTGACCATTCCCAACCGCATTACTGCTCTTGGAGAGGGGGTGTTTTCTGCTAATAAGCTGACCGCGGTAATAATTCCTGACAGCGTTACTACGATTGGAGACGAGGCGTTTAGAGCTAATCAATTGACCGCGGTAACAATCCCTGACCGGATTACTAACATTGGAGATTGGGCGTTTGCTGAGAATAAGCTGGCGGTGATAACCATTCCCGACCGCGTTACTGCTCTTGGAGACGGGGCGTTTGAATGGAATCAACTAACCGCACTGACAATCTCCCAGAGCGTTACTACGATTGGAGAAGAAGTATTTCGGGATAATAAGCTGACGACAGTAAGCATTCCTGACAGGGTTACTTTGATTGGAAAAGAGGCCTTTGCTCTTAATCAACTGACGACAGTAACAATCCCTGACAGCGTGACTGAAATTGGAGACTGGGCCTTTGCTGACAACAACCTGACCACAATAACCATCCCTGACAACGTTACTAAAATTGGAAAAGAAGCTTTTAGAAATAATAGATTAATTGCTGTAGTAATTCCTGACCGCGTTACGTGCATTGGGGAACGGGCATTTGCTGATAATCAACTGACCGCGCTAAGCATTCCTGAAGGGATCACTGAGATTGGAGACGAGGCGTTTTACCCATTCCAAACAAATACAACCAAGTAAAAGAAAAAACTCCATTCCTCTGTTCTTTCTCTTAACTGTAGAGCAGGGGAGAACCCTATACATTAGCTTTGGACATTTTTAATATATGTTTTGAATAATTTAAAAGACTCTCATAACGCGGTATACAAGTCACATATCGCGGTATGCAAGTCACATATCGCGGTATAAAACTCTCATATTGTAATGGGAGAGTCTTATAGTGTAATGGGAGAGTCTTATATTGCACTATAAAATCTTCAGACTAGTGTTAAGTATATGGGAAAAGGGGCGTTTTAGCTATTCAAAAGAAGTAAAGTCCGTAGCTTTCTTCTGTGGGGACAGACCTCCATACTGCTTATATGGAACAGAGCAATTGAGATATTCGAGGATTTTACGTTAATCAATATGGTAAATATGCTCTTTTTCTGCAACAAAATGTTCCGCGCTCAATATCTTAAGCGCCTCTTCTATGCGGGATTGATCCATGCCGGTCCGAATTTTTAACTCATCGAGCGTTGCAGGACCGCCTGAAACCAACGCTTTGATCACAGCCCCGCGGACTTGCCGAAATGAACCGTGAAAAGAACTTTGACGGGTATACTGTTTACTCTGCCGGTTAGGGTTTGTCATCTGTTTTTTGAGCAGAACACCGTAATCCATCAATGACCAATACCAATGCCGCGGGTTGTCCCGATCAAGACTTGCTTCAAGAATCGGACAAAGCTCCGTGTCAGACACGGCATCACGGTTACTAAAAAAAGTATGCAAAAGTGCAGCGCGGATATTGGTTTCAATAATAAGGGCAGGATAATTATAGGCAAACACGGTAACTGCTCCTGCAGTGTACGAACCAACACCCGGTAAAAGCTGCAATTGTTCCAAACAAGACGGGACGACGCCTTGATAATCATTGGTAATAATCGAGGCGCACTCCTTGAGGTATTTGCACCTCCGATTGTATCCAAGTCCGCTCCATTCCCGTAATGCTTCTTCAAAAGAAGCTTGTGCAAGCGATTCAGGGGTCGGCCATAATGAAATCCATCGATTAAAATAGGGGATTACCCGTTCTGTTTGAGTTTGTTGCAACATGAATTCGGATATAAGCACGTGCCACGGGTCGGTATTCATACGCCACGGAAATGAACGCAAAGGAGTTGCGTACACTGTGTCACGAAACGTTTGTATAGCATCATTCATGGTAAATGTTTGATAATATATTGAACAATTGCCGGAGGCTTCATAGTATCGGTGTCAACGACAAGAGCAAAACTATAGTCGTCATTGTCAATGCCGTAAATACGTTTATACCGCTCCCGGTCCTGACGGTCCCGTTCCATAGTGAAAGACATAACGTGAGTACTGTCGCCGCCTTCACGTTCAACAATACGGTGTACCCGCGTGAGAGCCGACGCACATAAATATACTTTTAAATCGGCTTCGGGAAGCAACCAAATTGCCAACCGTGAACCAAGCACACAGCCGTTTCGAACAGCTCGTGCAAGGCTCACTTGCCGTTCATCTAAATTTTTATCCCAGGAATCGTCCTGTTGCGCTTTTTCCAAAAGGTCCGACAGGTCCAACCCTAACTCTTGTGCGAGATTCCTAAACGTGAAATTAATGCATGGAATGTCTAACTCCTTGGCAAGGAGCTGACTCACCGTCGT
Source organism: Treponema sp. (assembly GCA_031273325.1). GTDB lineage: Bacteria > Spirochaetota > Spirochaetia > Treponematales > Breznakiellaceae > BOBG01. Next base: position 12,199 of record JAISSB010000028.1, read on the forward strand.
ATTTCCACAACCGCTTTTTCCTGAAATAGCAATCTTTTTCATACTAGTTCCTTAGCAAACTCCTATTAAGGAGCGCTTTTTTAATGACATTGTATAGCTTTTTTACGAGTATTTATAATTCCGAAAGACCGTATCCTTCATGAGGATTAATGTCGTCTTTCGGCTCTACATGTACTACAATATCATAAATATTTTTTATTTTCAATTTAATGGCTTGTTCAACGTCAGAAGCAATACTGTGGGCATCTTGTACGGTCAAAAAAGGATCAACTTCAATATCAATATCAATGTCCCAATACCCGCCGACATTTCTTATCCGCGTACGGTGCGGGTGAACAGCACCGTGTACCGAAGCAACAGCTTCAAAAACAACCGTATATAATTCCGGATTTGAGTTGCCGTCCATTAATTCTACAGTTATTTCCAAAAAAATACTTACCGCAGATTTAATTATCCAGGCACCGATTAGTATAGCAATAATGGGATCAACAATACCCGTTTTAAACATAATAGAACAACCAATGCCGATAAGTACTCCTCCCGAAATAAGTACATCGCCAGCCGTGTTTTTCGCATGAGCTTTAAGAATAGGAGATTCTGTATTACGGGCTGCTCCATACTGTATTAACGCTAATATTAATTTCCCGATTATAGAAATACACGCAATAATAACAGTGCTATTCGAGGGAATTTCCATGTCGCTCACAGTAACAATAGCATATACAGAATTTACTATAAGTTCTGTGCCTACAAAAAAAATAGTGAAAGACAAAAAGGCTGTACCGACTGTTTCCGCTCTTCCATGTCCCCACGGGTGAGTTTTATCTGCCGGACGCACCATAATTTTCACAATAATCAAGGTAATCCCGGCTATTAAAACGTCTGATAAAGAATCGATTCCATCGCCAAGCAGTGCATTACTGTGTCCGATTATGCCGGTAATAATTTTAATACATGCTAGAAAAACATTAACGCACAGAGAAATACTAGCAATGAGTTTAATAATTTGGGATTTTATCATTTCTATTCGATTGTAGTATTGTGTTAAACGCGAGTCAAGTTTTGTTTAACGGGGACAGACCTCAAAAAGATAAGGGGACAGACCTCTGAACAAGAAACGGGGACAGACCTCTGAATAAAAACTTTGAATCAGAATAGCTATACACCCCGTTAACTTTGTATGGCAAGAAAAAAAAGAGGGAACACCTTTTACGGTTATACCTATCATGTCACCTTTGAAATAAACCGATGGTTAATGGAACTCAAAGATCCCGTTATTAAAGCTCTTTTTATACAGATTATCGCTGAAGCACACCGAAAATATGGCTTTAAACTGTGGAATTTCTGTATTATGGACAATCATATTCATTTCCTCATAACACCGGACAAAGGCGTTAGTCTTTCTGTAATTATGAAATGGATAAAGATGGTCTTTGCTATTCGGTGGAATAAGATGCACGGAGTGAAAGGACATTTGTGGGGAGATAGATTTCACGCACGGATGATTGAAAGGAGAGAGGATTTCCTCAGAGTATTCAGATACATCAACCAGAATCCGGTAAAAGCCGGGTTAGTGAAACAGGCAAAAGAATGGGTATTTGGCGGTTTATATCATTATCTTCACAATATTGTTCATATTGTGACAACGTTCTCAGACTTGCTTGCTAAGGTCTTCACCGCAGACTTCGGCTAAGGGGACAGACCTCTCACTAACCGCTCAAAAGCTAAAAATTTACCCTCAAATCTCATAAAATATCAAAAGCCTTACCAAAGCGCAGAAAATGGTTATTTTTTTAAAGGAGGGTTAAACCATTATGGAAAACACAGTAGCAGCGAGATTGGTTAAATTGCGTAAAATTCTTGGTCTCAATCAAGGTCAGTTTGCTTCTAAAATCAATATGAAACAGCAAGCCCTGTCAAATGTTGAACATATGCGGAGCAACTTATTATCTACAACGGTGCGGCTTATTTGCATTACGTTTGATATCAATGAACAGTGGCTTTTAGAAGGAATCGGCGACATTTTTGTCAATAAACGGTCGGCAGAAGAGCGGGAATTTCTCAATATATATAATGCTATGCAACCAACAGACAAAAAAGAACTCCTTAATTATGGCGAGTATCTTTTACAAAAAAGAGCATTACACAATAAGTCAAAACTAAACAGCGAATCAGAGGACGACTCCATTTAAAAAAGAATGAGGTCTGTCCCCATACTCAATAACTCCACTTGAATCCAAAAGAGATCATAGGAATAGGAAGACTGTAGCTTGCAACATCGCTGCCAGGCTCTTCAACGCCGGTGTAATTGTTGAAGGTAGTATTATTCGTGCGGCGGGTTTTGAGAAAGGCGAAAACGTTTTCGATTGCAAGGTACATTTCCGATTGAGTCTTTCCGGCTTTATTGAAATTGAACCACGAGAATTTTAAATCTACCGGGATGGTAAAGCCGTCCCGCGCCTGTTCAAATTCTCTGTCAAGTTGATAGTACCGCTGAACAAGAGAATATCTACCATTGCCGTCTTTGTTTTTGACATACATCTGCTTTTCAGAATCGTAATCATAATTGCCGGTTTTATCAGGGTTTTCAGCAAAAACCGGAAAACTCGCAATTGTACCACCGGAAGAATAATTTCTTAAAGCTCCGGAAGCATAACTTAATCGGGCAGCAATACTGAACTTGTTTGTCGGTTTATAGTTAAGCACGACATTTAAATTGTGAAACCGGTGAAAGGACGGATAATACCAATCCTGATAATACCCTTCACTGTCAATGCTTAAAGGATCACGGTATCGGGCAACATTGAATGAATACGATATCCACCCGTCTATAAAGCGTGAAGCTTTTTTTTGGAGCATAAAATCAAAGCCGAACATGTGTGCCTGTCCGTCAAAAAAATAATTGATAATCCCTGTCGTGTCAGTTCTTTCATCGGAAGTCCACGTATACTGTCTCGTTGTATAGCTCCGATCAAAACCGTATTTATAGTATGCTTCAATGTTAAACGTATACTGTGCTAAAAAATCAACTTTTGCTCCGATAATATTCGTAAATGTCCGCGCCGGTTTAAGATCAAAATCATGCAATCCGCTGTCTTTATCAATAAAGCTCATATCGTTATGACTCAACGAAGAAAAAAGTCCCGTTCCGGCCGTTAAGTCCACTGAATCAACGATTCCCCGGTTTTTGAATAGGTTATAATCGACGTTCAACCGCGGGTTCAACACCGGCACTGTGTTAATACTAAAACCGTCTCCGGTATACAAAAGATGATCAACCCTTAAGCCGAGTTCAGCCCCCAGCTTGAGATCCGGATTGTTCCATTCCATTACGCTGTACAAAGATGAGAACAAAGCTTCATTGTGTGTATATGTTTTCCACTGCGTCGGCACCGAAGCAACAGCAATATAGGGATAGCCGGGAATAACTTCACTGAAGACAGGCCGATACACGCTTGGCCATGTTATTTGATCCACTGTTGAACTCCAACGGTTGTATAACAGTTGTGCGCCGGAAGCAAAGAGAAAGCCTTTTCCAATATCCCAATCAAAATCACCGCGGAACTGCGTATTAAACGTACTGTTTTTTAAACTAAAATCCGTTTGATTTGCATAACGGTAGTCTTCACCTGCTTTAATACCTAACAGTTCTCCCCAGTTATATTCACTTTTCGTACCATCTTCTAAATTAGGGTACTCGTCAACAAATCCTTTTTGATACTGTTGGCTGACCCAGTTTTGAACGTTTCCGATTGCCGCTTGGTTGTGAAAGCCGACACCGGCTCTCCCCCGTACAATCATCGTGGGGCGCGGCGTGTATGCGGCACCTGTCGTGACAAAGCCGATCATATTGTCCCAGGTGAACTTCATACGGCTGTTCGGATTTTGATAATCAGTGCCAACACCGTCGCCGCCAAAGTAGCCATTCGCAGTTAATTCCAGATCGTCAGTGAAACGGTAATTACCCGAAAAAGCTGTATTCCGTATGTAGGGTGCAACGCTCACCGCATTGACATAATCGATCTCTTCAACAACGGAGCGTAAAGCAGGTGCAAGTAACTGGACAAGCCATACAAACGGATCCCAATAGGTTAGTTTCCCCATAACGGTGATCCCACCTTTACCATTGAGGGGAAATGACATCCTTAAATTTGTTGCACTTGAAGAGATTCCGACCTCTAATTCTGTTGCAAGCGAGGAAGGTTTCCGCGAGGTAACTTCCAATAAACCGGCCGTCGTATGTCCATATCGTGCAGAAAAAACGCCGTGGGAAAGTTTTGCGCTTTCAACCATACGGGGATCGAAAATGGACATACTTCCGCCCCAGTGATAGGGATTCTCAATATAAAAGCCGTCCATAACTGCCATAAGATCGCCCGGTTCTCCGCCGCGGATCGACGGTTGTGCATTGAACATGCCGGAATAGCCAACACCGGGTAACAGTTTAATCGATGTCATAATGTCTTCCACGATGCCGATCTCTGCGGTTCGGCGTAAAGCTTCTCCCGCAATCGATACACTTCTCCCGGTATGGGTCTCGTTCCCGCCGTCAGGACGCGCCACTTCAAGAACTAACTCTGCATTTTCCAGCATACCTCCCAAGGTTAACTGCACGGTAACCGCATCATTGTCGGGAGGTATAACCTGCCGCACGCTTTCATAACCGGGATAAGTAACCTGAATAACGGCAGACTGATTATCAGGAACTGCTACTGTTACCTGCCCGTCAGAATCGCACGCATACTGTTGCCCATTGTAATACACCGCTGCCCCTTCCAAAGGTATAGCTAAATCGGCATCAAAAACCGTGATTACAACCTCTTGGGCATGTATGAGGACACTCACAAAAATAAGGATAGTACCCAGTATTTTTCTACACATGATTACTAAAAGTATACACCTCTTGTGCTATTTTAAGCTAAGGGGGACAGACCTCTAAATCAGAGACAGATTCCCAACGGGGACAGACCTCTGAATCAGGACAGATTCCACTAATAGAGACAGCCGTCCGAATCAAACAAGGACGATCGTTCGAATCAAACAAGGACGATCGTCCGAATCAAACAGCGATAATCGTCCGAATCAAACAAGGGACAGATTCCTCAATGGGGACAGACTCGCAAGCTTAACAGTTATCTATTCTTTTGATATATTAAAAGCCTTATGTCACAAGAAGTATGTATTGATAAAGATTATATAGACTCTCTTCTTCAAGAAGCTCGCTCGACGCCTCAATCGAATATAGATGCAGCGCTTGATAAAGCAGAACGTTTTGAAGGATTGAATCATCAGGAAATTGCTGCACTGTTAGTAACAGAAAATCCTGACCACTTGAAGCGGATTTTTTCCATAGCATTTAATATTAAAAAACATATTTACGGGAACCGTATTGTACTTTTTGCTCCGTTATATCTCAGCGATTACTGTGTTAATCGGTGTACCTACTGTGCGTTTAATACGAGCCGCGACTATCCGCGTCATAGCTTAACGCAAGAACAAGTCCGTGAAGAAGTGCGTATTCTCGAAGCTATGGGCCATAAACGGCTTGCCCTTGAAGCAGGAGAAGACAATACTCAATGCCCCATTGAGTATGTCGTTGAATGTATTCATACCGTGTATGACCTCAAGTTTGAAAACGGTTCGATCCGGCGCGTTAATGTTAATATTGCTGCGACAACCGTTGAACATTATCGGAAACTTTTTGAAGCGGGGATTGGAACCTATATTCTTTTTCAGGAAACATATCACCAACCAACCTATGAAGCAGTACATATTGCCGGACCAAAGCGTGATTTTGCATACCATTTGACTGCTTTTGACCGCGCCCACGAAGCAGGTATTGACGATGTCGGCGGCGGTGTTTTATTCGGGCTTGCCGATCCTTTGTTTGAAGTACTCGGCTTGATGATTCATAATGAACACCTTGAAGAACGTTTCGGCGTTGGTTTTCATACGATTTCCGTTCCACGGCTTGTTTCTTCAAAAGGAGTCGATCTTGGACAGTTTCCCCATCTTGTAGACGATGCAACATTTGAGAAAATTGTTGCAATTATCCGTATCGCCGTTCCTTTTACCGGTATGATACTTTCAACCCGTGAAAACCATGCAATGCGTAAACAATTACTCCAACTCGGTATCTCGCAAATCAGCGCAGGTTCAACAACCGATGTCGGCGGTTACGCAAAAAGAGTACAGAATGAAACATTAAATCCTCAATTTTATGTCAATGATGGACGGAACGCGTTAGAAACTATTAGAGAATTGATGGACGACGGTTATATTCCCAGTTTTTGTACCGCGTGCTACCGTTCAGGACGTACGGGAGACCGTTTTATGTCCCTTGCAAAATCCGGAAAGATTAGAAATGTTTGTTTACCGAACGCTTTAATGACCTTAGCTGAATACGCTGAAGATTACGGTGATTCTGCCTTTAAACAAAAAGCAGCTGCTGCCATTGAACGGGAAATCTCCGATATTGCTCACGAAAGAATACAAAATATTACTGTTCAAAATATCGAAAAGATCCGGCACGGTGCGCGTGATTTTTATATTTAAAAGTGCAATCATCCGGAAAGCTTCTGAATATACGAACATGCATGCTTTGTGAGAGAAAAGCGCATTTCTCTTGAATATATAGCAAAGAAAACCGTATAATCATTATAGATACAGAAGCGGGAAGCACGTAAACAGCATGTCAATCAGAGCAGACCGGCTGCCTTCAACCAGCCCCTGCGAGAAGCACGTTCCAGCCGGTGTAGGACTGCAATCCTTCGGGCTTGTCCGAGGAAGTTGAAAATAGGGACTGTCTATGCAAAATAAAACACCATATCTTTTCGAAATCGAAGAGAAAGCGGACTATATCCAAAGTTTATTAGGTCACATTGAAAAGATCGTTGAATTGTCAGAAAAAAAAGGGATAACTGAAAGTTTTTTTGAAAAAGCGGCTGCACATATTTCTTTTGTAACAGAAAAGCTTCAGCTAACTCCCATACAAGTGGTACTGTTGTCGCATTTTCTTAATAAATGCGACGATCAAGCTATTTCTATTGAAGATATTGCAGAATCTACAAAATGCAGCAAAATACGCATTATTCAATATATGAATGAGTTTGACGTATTAGAAAAGCGGAAACTTATTTGCTGCTGCAGAGAATATAAAAGTGTTTCGTATCGCGTCCCTCTTGAAGTCATTAATGCATTAAGGAAAGGAGAAGAACCGAAACCGGACCGTCATGAAAATATTTCTATTACAGAATTCTTTACGGTGGTGGAAAATCTTTTTGATCAGCGTAACGATAATGAATTAACGTTTGATACGTTAAGCGCTGAACTTAATGATCTCATTAAAGTGAATATACACCTTGAATTCTGTCAGAATATTAAAAAACTTAATTTATCAAAACATAATAAAGTGTTACTCATTTGTTTTTGTCATTTATTTGTTAATAATGATGATGAAAATATCGGTTTTCACGATATTGAAGATATTTATGAACATAAAGCTGAATTTCGGCGTACAAGGCATATGTTAGAAGATGGAAGTCATACCCTTATAGAAATGAAATTTATTGAAAATACGAACAGTAACGGGTTTGGCGACCGTGAATCGTTTAAATTAACGGACAAAGCCAAAGATGATTTACTCAGTGAATTACATTTAAAAAAACACAATCATTTTGAAAATAAAAAAGGGATTATTTTATCAGAATCCATCATTGCGAAAAAACTTATTTATAATGAAAAAGAAACAGAAAAAATAAAACAATGCAGTGATCTTTTTAAGGAAGAACATTTTAGATCCGTACAAAAACGCCTTAAAGAGCATGGGTTAAGAACTGGTTTTACCTGTCTTTTCAGCGGACCGCCCGGTACTGGAAAAACAGAAACAGTATTGCAGATAGCTCGTGAAACCGGACGCGATATTTTTCAGGTTAATGCTTCAGATATTAAAAGCATGTGGTTCGGAGAAAGTGAAAAAATGGTAAAAGGCATTTTTGATCGCTACCGGGAATATGTAGCAACAAGTGACATTATACCCATTTTATTACTCAATGAAGCAGACGGTATTCTTAGCCGGAGAATGGAATTTAGCGATTCAAGTAAAGCAGTCGATCAAACAGAAAATGCTATTCAAAATATTATTCTTGAAGAATTTGAAATATTGACCGGCATTTTAATTGCAACAAGTAATTTAACAAAAAATATGGATAAAGCTTTTGAACGACGCTTTTTGTATAAAATTGAGTTTGAAAAGCCAAATGCACCCGCGCGTAAAGCAATATGGCAATCACTGATTCCGAGTCTTTCTGATTCTGAAGCAGAACAGTTGGCCATTAATTATGATTTTTCGGGGGGACAAATCGAAAATATAAGCCGGCGGAATATTATTGATACTGTTATTTCCGGAGTTAGCCCTTCAATAGAAAAATTACGGTCTTTCTGTCAAGAAGAACTCAGCGCACGTACTCCTCAGAAAATCGTTGGATTTAAACAGTAATTATATTTTTTTAACTTTTTTAACTCTTTTAAAAGATGCAGTAAAATGGGTAATATAGTCCCAAAAAGAGAGATAAGCCGCTCCGGTGCAGAGGATATAGAGTCCAATAGCACCGTATCGAAGCAGAGGTTCCGGAAGCGGCGCATGAGATTGGAGCGCTGAATCAAGCGCTAAAGTAAAAAAAACAGAACAACCATAGAGAAACGTTTTTAATTTACCGCCTTTCCGTGCGCCGATAATAATATCTTTTTTTATTGAAATCATGCGTAAAAAAAGCATGCCGAATTCACGGTATACAATAAGTATAAAGAGTATGGACGGCATAAAACCTTTGATTACAAAACAAAAAAATGCAGTGATGTGCAGTATAACATCAGCAAAAGGATCAAATAATTTTCCAAAATCGCTTACTTGATTAAGTTTCCGTGCTGCAAAACCGTCAAGAAAATCAGTACATTCTACCAACGCTAATAATACAATTAATACCATAATAAGCGGAACGGCAATCGCCTCTATCTGTGTCATGTACAGATACAGTATCAAAAAAATCGGTGCAAATATGAGGCGCACCGTTGTTAATGTGTCAGCAATATGCATACTGTTATAGTATGGTATATATACTTAACGGTCAAGGTAATACTCCTTCAAATGCTTTTTTAATAATAGTGATACGCGGGGGACGGGTGCAGAGTGAAACGATTGGAACGACGATAAAAGGAACGATAATGGCAATAGAAGCGGCAAGCGGAGAATTGGACGGTCCCAGTATAAAAAAGAGCGTAATTTCAATAATAAGTCCGGAAAAAAGTCCCGAATAGGCGCCTGCTTTTGTTGCTCGTTTCCAATATAAACCGTACAGATAGGCGGCAGCAAAAGCACCGGAAACAGCTCCCCAACTCAAAGACATCAGTGTCACAATAAAGCTGATTTGAAACCGTGATATAAAATACGAAATGATAACAAAAACTGCGGAAAGTACCCGCATAAGTGCAACGGAATGGTCTTTACCAGTTTTAGAATTTTGCCCTTCCGGTGCAAGATCAATTGCAACTGCCGACGAAGAAACAAGTACTAAACTGGATAATGTTGACATAGAAGCTGAAAGTACCAGTAATAAGATGAGTGATAACAGTACTTCCGGCAAATGTCCCGTGAGAAGTGCTGGAACGATAGAATCATAATTGATAGCTCCGGAGCTAGCTTTCGGCACGGTTGTTAAATCAAAAAAGGCATGCGCGTATGCGCCCGTTAAATACGCAGTAACCCCAATGACTAATGCAAATACTGTGGTAACAACAGTAGCGCGGGGAATAATGTGCTCATTTTTTATTGCATAAAATTTTTGAGTCATCTGCGGCAATCCCCATGTTCCGAAGCTTGTCATAAATACGAGCGAGAGTACCGTCAATACTGACGGCTGCTGTGCTGGCGGAACGTGACTATTATAATTTTCTGTGACTTTTATCAGCATTGCAGAAAGCCCGCCGCCTTCTCTGGTGAGGACAACAATCATAACAATTGCACCAAAAAACATAATACTGCCTTGAATACAATCAGTGACCGCAATAGCAAAATATCCGCCAAGGATTAAATAAACCCCCGTAAACCCAATCATAATAAGGAGCGCAATATCGTACGGAATATGAAAGACTGCTTCAAATAAATGTCCTAATCCTTTAAAAACTGAAGCGGAATAGGGAAGCAGGAAGAAAAATATTATTGAAGCTGCACAAGCTTTAAGATGTTTTGCCCCGTACCGTTCCTGCAAATATTCCGGCATAGTCATAGCCTCAAGGTTTTGGGTTTGCCTGCGGGTACGTTTTGCCAACACGAGCCATGCGGCTCCTGCTCCGATTAATGCATTTCCCAGTGCAATCCACAGCGCATTGAAACCGAATTGCCACCCTTGAGCGCCCGCAAAACCAATAAAAATCACCGCAGAAAAATATGACGTACCGTAGGCAATGGCAGAAACCCACGGACCAAGGGATCTTCCGCCAAGAAAGAAATCGCCCAATGTTTTAGTCCTGCGCATTCCCCAAAATCCGACAGCAATCATAACAATAAGAAATAAGGATAGAAAAATAATTCCGCTCATGATAAAACTCCTTTTTTTCAGACATTAAAATTCTTGAGCATTTTTTTTGTTATATATTCTTCCTGTAATACTATTAAAATCAAACGCTTATTTCAAGCAGAGGTCTGTCCCCGTTAGTCAGGAATCTGTCTGTGTAAGTCAGAGGTCTGTCCCCTTTAGTCGAGAATCTGCTGTTCTGATTCTGGGGTCTGTCCCCATAAAAAAGATTTTGCTAAAGCTTGGCTAAAAGTTTAAAACCCGCGGTTTAAAGCTTAAAACCCACGGCTAAAAGTTTAAAACCCGCGGTTTAAAGCTTAAAACCCGCGGCTAAAAGTTTAAAACCCGCGGTTTAAAACTTAAAACCCGCGGCCGGAAGTTTAAAACCCGCGGTTTAAAACTTAAAACCCGCGGCTAAAAGTTTAAAACCCACGGTTTAAAACTTAAAACCCGCGGCCGGAAGTTTAAAACCCACGGTTTAAAACTTAAAACCCGCGGCCGGAAGTTTAAAACCCACGGTTTAAAGCTTAAAACCCTCGGCCGGAAGTTTAAAACCCGCGGTTTAAAACTTAAAACCCACGGCTAAAAGTTTAAAACCCGCGGTTTAAAACTTAAAACCCGCGGCTAAAAGTTTAAAACCCACGGTTTAAAACTTAAAACCCTCGGCTGGAAGTGTAAAACCCTCGGTTTAAAACTTAAAACCCACGGCCGGAAGTGTAAAACCCTCGGTTTAAAACTTAAAACCCGCGGCTAAAAGTTTAAAACCCACGGTTTAAAACTTAAAACCCGCGGCTAAAAGTTCCACGTTCTGATTCTGAGGTCTGTCCCCATCGGTCGGGAATCTGTCTGTGTAAGTCAGAGGTCTGTCCCCTTTAGTCGGAAATCTGTCCCCCTTAGATTTCTATCGACAAGAAAAGGAAATAACGATATATCTTTAAAGGAGAGGAGTGGTTTGACTGTGATAAAGAAAGTATATATAGCACATGTAGTATTTTTTTTTACGGTATATGTTTTTGGTCAAGAGCAGGGCGTCGTTCTTAAGATAAATAACACAGCTTCGTATTCGACGGTTGAACGCTCTGATCTCCGCCGCTATGACAACGGAACGTATACCGGCCTTGCGTGCCGAGAGGTACGTTCTTTGCTGACATTTCAAAAAAATGATCGGTTATACAAAGGAAATGTCTATGTTTTAGAGGAAACACGCCGCGATATGCGCCGAAGCGCTCAAGCTGTTGAAGCAATTGTCCCCGTTAGTTTTCGTATTGAACCAAATGGGAACTTACAGCTTGAAAACGATCAGGGGTTTCCTTCGCTCCGCGGCTTTCCTACGTTTCCTGACGAAGCTGTTGCACCCGGTGCGCAGTGGACTGCTCCCGGCGACCGAGCGATTGACCCGCTCAACACGGGAGACCCGGTTATCGTAACGTTTCTTGCCCTCTATGAGTATGTAGGCACCGAAATGTATCAGAATGAATTGGTACACCGCATAAAGGCGCAGTATGCGCTCCGGTACAATGATGACATCAAAGTTCAGGGTTCTCATACTGTTGATATTATTATTCGGGTCCGCGATTCGTTTCCGGTATTTATCCGTGATATTCTTGACGAGCAGTTTCATTTTTCAAATGGAAAAACGCTTCGCTTTCAAGGATTAACCTTAACCTTTGGGCAAGGCACCGTCCCCCTTAACCGCAAAACAACTATAACGATGTTAGAGAATAAACTGGTAACGACTCCCCCTCCTATTCCGCGTACCGAAGACAGTCTGCCGGAACATATTCCAGAGACTCCGCTTGCAACAGTAGCAGAGCCTGAACCGAATTTAGAAGCTGTCGGGCGGGATATTGATGTGATAGCTGTTCCGGAAGGAATACTGCTTCGGATTAAAGAGTTACGGTTTATACCTGATATGGACCGGTTGTTTCCCGAAGAAACAGAACGGTTGGACACTATTGCCGCAGCACTTAAACAGATTTCCGACAAAACTTTTTTGGTGGAAGGACACACAGCAGCGATTGGCGGAAGCGACGGACGAGCGCTTTCAACGCAACGCGCACGGTATATCGTCGATGAACTGGTAGCCCGCGGTATAGCCGCCAACCGTTTCATTTATAAAGGGTGGGGCGGCGCAAAACCTCTCGGTAATAATAATACCTCAGAGGGCAGAAATAAAAACCGTCGGGTTGAAATTACTATTCTTGACTAATTAATTGATCAAGCGTAGTCCGGAATAGCTTGAGGTCTTCCCATGTCGGCCGTTTCAGATTGGGATTCCGCAGCAGGGCGCTTGGATGATAGATCGGGAAAAAAGGGATCCCGTAATAGGCTGTCCATTTTCCGCGGAGTTCTCCAATTCCTACCGTCGTATTGAGGAGAGCTTGAGCAGCTATCCGTCCAACACAGAGAATAACTTTCGGCTCTATTAAAGCTATAAGACGGACCAGAAAATGCTTGCACGCATGCACTTCAGCCGGTTGCGGGTCTCTATTTTCCGGCGGACGGCACTTGATCATATTCGTAATAAAACAGTTTTTGTCGCGAGAGCAATCGATTGCCTCAAGCATCTTGTCCAGGAGCTGTCCTGCACGGCCGACAAACGGACGTCCGCTTGAATCTTCGTCTGCACCGGGAGCTTCTCCAATAACCAGCACGTGCGGCTTTTGCACTCCCTCACCGGGAACAGCTGTATGACGCATGCTGTGTAAACCGCATGCGCTGCACAACCGGACTTCCTCAGCAATGGCTTCTACCGAATCGTTCTCTACGGAATAACTATCCATGGAAGGCATTTCCGGAGCCGTATCCCGGTGACGGGTGCGCCGTTGACCGTCCCTTAAAAAATCTTCAGCAGTATCTAAAAAAAATAACAGTTCTTGAGTATGCTTGTCTGCCATACAGACCTCCTTTGTGACTATTGGTTTTATGCCTCATTCGCCGGTAACGTTTTGATAGCGGTTAAACAAATACGCAATCCGCTCATTGTCGTTTTTAAACGGCCTGGCATAGCTATGCTCAACCGCTTTGTCCAATATCCGGTGAACGCGTACTAAATCGGGCGGCATCGTTAAGGGATTATACAGTATCGTGAGGGGACTGTGAGGATATTGATTCCGCACTGTTATGATCTCCTGCGCTGCGTTTTCAATAGATGCCCGTTGCGTTCCAACCGGAACCGGCCATGGAAAATTATTATACACAATATCTTTTGAATACCGGTAGCCGTTGCCTAAGCGGCCGCACACGGCCCGCACCCACGCATTATGCATAGCAGACGTCAAAATGCCGAATTCATATAATCCCGCTTCAGGAATAATATGACAGCTATTGTGTGCTATATATCCAGCAGAAAACAGAGCGATAGGGATATAGGTCCGCGTGCTTGAAGAAGTACTGGGAATTAAAAGAAACGGTTTCCCTGCCGGTTGTGTTATTTGAGCAAAGAGATGGGGGAAGGCAGCAAGGCGCGGACGGGACGAATGTTCGCGGAGCGCCCGCACAGTTTCTATTCGGCGGTAGAGTGCGGGATACTGTTTTAAAGCGTGCAACTCCACATCTTTAAGCCATAAACAAAAGCGCTCACTGTTATTCAAGAACTCACGGGCAGAGATCAACGGCTTGATATACTGTGCCGCCGCCGGTTCTTCTTCCAAAAAAGCAATTTTTTCTTTTAAGGTGAACAGTAAATTGCCGCCGTCAGCGGGCATGTTGCCGAAGAACATCTCCGGCACCGGAGCAATCGGCTTTTTCCGTTTGGGTATAAAAATATTTCCGGTGTCGGTCAAATAGGCGTTTATCTGTGTTACCGACCTTTCCCGCGGCTTTGCCTTGAGATCGGTATATACAAACAGTTTCTTTTCACGCTGCTCACATGCAGAAAAGCCGACAATAATACACCATACCGCTGCTCTTTTCTTTGTTTCATTCGTCCACAGAAACGCTTGATGGGCAAAATGTATCTTTATTCCATACTGTTCCATTAATTCTTTCCATAGTACCGATACCTGTTCTCCTTGACAGATGCTGTTCGTTGACACGAAACTGACGGTAATATCTGTCCCCTGAATATATTCTGCCGCTTTTTTATACCAGCCGGTTACATAATCTAACACGCCCCGCCCTTTTGTCTGGTGGAAGAGCCGCTTGATGTCTGCTTTTTGCGCGCTCGACTGTTCCTTTTTCCCCAGAAACGGCGGATTTCCCACTATGTACGTTAAGGTTTTTTTTGACACGACATGCTCCCAATCCATTGTCAGTGCATTTCCCTGTATTATCCGCGGAGACGGCCGTGACGGTGCGAAAGCACCGGATGTCCCCAATATCTTTGCGACTGTGCGCTGCATCCCATAATCGATCAACCCAAGCGCCGCCCGCGCTATCTGTGCAGGAAGCTCTTCAAGTTCTATCCCATAGCATTGAGCTGCCGTTACCGTTGCAGTCACCGCGGGGGTCTGTCCCTCTTTGAGCAATGCTTTTAGCACGGTTATTTCTAATTTTCTTAGTTCTCGATAACTGACAAGGAGAAAATTCCCGCACCCGCACGCGGGATCTAAAAACGTTATCGTCGTTAATGCGTGCTGAAATGCGCGGAGTCTTTGTGTTTTTAATGCAGAAGGCGCGCAGCATATTGCATGAAACGTTTGGTATAAGCGGTCTAAGCATAAGGGGCGCAGCACTTTGAGTATAGTTTCTTCGCTCGTGTAATGTGCGCCGCTCGTGCGCCGTTCTGCAGGGTGCATAACCTGTTGAAATAATGAGCCGAATATTGCCGGGGAAATAGCAGACCACCGCAGCGTTCCGCATTGCAGTAAGAGGGTACGGACTCCCGAATCGCACGCGGTGTATACGAGGCGTTCTTCAAACAAGGGCAGCGCGAGCGCAGGAAATTGATTCAGGGCGCCGTCGCCATTTGTTGGTCTTTGGTCCACAGGGGTATTAAGCATGGTGAAAATACGGTTAAGGTGTATGGCAAGGTCACTTCCGTCTAGGGCAGTTTTTTCCTTCACATAGTTAAAAAACAATTTGGGGTTTATGAAGATTCCGGTATCGTCAGCGAATAAACAAAATACTATCCGTATTAAAAAGATGTTTAAGGAGCGGGCGTCCCACCCGATAGTCTTTAAACGATCATACATTAAGCCGATTAATGCAGAAGCTTTGGTTTCGGGTGCAGGAGTTCGTGTGAGCATAGCACTAGTATAGCTATGCACAGCAAGACAGTGCTAGATTAAACCTCCCTTTGCTCACGATTGATCTGAACTTCCAGCGCCGTGTTTGGAACTTCCACAGGCGTCTTTGGCATTTCTACAGGCGTCTTTGGTGAATTAATGGGAACAGACCCTGAGTCAGAACGGCAGATTTCCGAATGGGGACAGACCCTGAGTCAGAAAGATAGATTTCCGAATGGGGACAGACCTCTGAGTCAGAAAGATAGATTTCCGAATGGGGACAGACCTCTGAGTCAGAAAGACGGATTCTCGATTAATGGGGACAGACCTCTGAGTCATGAAGGCAGATTTCCGAATGGGGACAGACCTCTGAATCAGAAAGACGGATTCTCGATTAATGGGGACAGCCTCTGAGTTAGAAAGACAGATTCCCGATTAATGGGGACAGACCTCTGAATCAGAAAGACGGATTCTCGATTAATGGGGACAGACCTCTGAGTCATGAAGGCAGATTCCCGACCAACGGGGACAGACCTCTGAATCAGAAAGACGGATTCCCGACAACGGAGACAGACCTCGAAATGATTCTCAGCTAAGATATGGGTCATAATCAGCTAAGATATGGGTCATAATCAACTGAGAATGACTCAAAGTCAACTAAGAATGACTCAAAGTCAGCTGAGAATAACTCAAAGTCAACTAAGAATGACTCAAAGTCAGCTGAGAATGACTCAAAGTCAGCTAAGAATGACTCAAAGTCAACTGAGAATGACTCAAAGTCAGCTGAGAATGAGTCAGAATTAGCTAAGAATGACTCAGAATTAGCTAAGAATGAGTCAGAATTAGCTAAGAATGACTCAGAATTAGCTGCGAATGAGTCAAAATTAGCTGCGAGCGAGTCAGAATTAGCTGCGAATGAGTCAAAATTAGCTGCGAGCGAGTCAAAGTCAGCTGCGAATGAGTCAAAGTCAGCTGAGAATGAGTCAAAGTCAGCTGAGAATGAGTCAAAGTCAACTGAGAATGAGTCACAATCAGCTGAGAATGAGTCACAATCAACTGAGAATGAGTCACAATCAGCTGAGAATGAGTCACAATCAACTGAGAATGAGTCACAATCAGCTGAGAATGAGTCAAAGTCAGCTGAGAATGAGTCACAATCAGCTGAGAATGAGTCAAAGTCAGCTGAGAATGAGTCAAAGTCAACTGAGAATGAGTCAAAGTCAGCTGAGAATGAGTCAAAGTCAGCTGAGAATGAGTCAAAGTCAGCTGAGAATGAGTCAAAGTCAGCTGCGAGTGACTCAAAATTAGCTGCGAGCGAGTCAGAATTAGCTGCGAATGAGTCAGAATTAGCTGCGAGCGAGTCAAAATTAGCTGCGAGCGAGTCAGAATTAGCTGCGAGCGAGTCAAAATTAGCTGCGAGCGAGTCAGAATTAGCTGCAGCGCGGCTCTTTTAAAAGAGCTTGACTCACTAAAATAGGAAACGTATAGTAATTTTTAAGTTTGTGCAGCAAACATTTATTAAATGCTTTTAAATAAGGAGGGTAATACTGTCAATGATTTTATTATTAATAATTACCCCCCCCCCCCCCGGCACTTTACTCCCTTTAATAACTTTCAATCTTTATTTTTTTTATATACCCGAATTTTTACTCAGTGCTTTATGCCTGTACAGGCATTCTATGAAAAACCATAAGGGAGGTACATCTATGGCAAACAGTGTGCATTGGCTTCCCGGCAGCAGTAGGGAAGGACAACTTCAATGGGGACAGACCCCCACGGGGACAGACCTTGGATTAACGTGCGGGTAAGAACCGCATGTTGATAAAGCCTGAGTGAAATCTTTTAACACTCAGCAAAAGTAATTTTTTTACCTGAAGGAGGGTAGTATGACGAGAAAGAGATTTTTAACGTCAATGATCGGATTAATGGTGTGTATCATGGTGGGTTGCCTAGGTATCACGCCGGTATCCACGCCGGCAAACGGAACCGCGCCGGTGTAAACGGCGCAGGCGAGAACACCGGGCTTGACAACGGCGCAGAGCGGAAACAACGCCGGGTCTACAACGGCAGCGCCCGCCCAACCGGCAACCAACGGCAAGGTCTACAATATCGGTGACACCGGTCCCGCCGGAGGCATTGTTTTCTATGACAAGGGCAGGGTAACTGATGGCTGGCGTTACTTGGAGGCAGCCCCGAAGGAAAGCGACTTACCGCCGAGTGGGGGGCGTATATGAAGACAGTAGGTGGGACTAATACCGATGTTGGGGCAGGGAAAAGGAACACGGAATTAATCCTAGAGTATCTCAACAGTACAACAGAGACCGGCAGGGCGGCGCAGTTCTGCGATGAACAATTTGCGGGAGAATTCGACGACTGGTTTTTGCCCAGTAAAGACGAATTGAATTTGATGTATCAAGACCTCAAGGCAAAGGACTTGGGCGGTTTTGGAAGCGGTTGGTACTGGTCTTCGTCGGAGTACAGTAGCCGTAGCGTCTGGGTTCAGCAGTTCAGTAATGGCGTCCAGAGCAGTGACTATTCATTTAATAGTAACAAGCCTAATACCTACTCGGTTCGTGCCATACGGCAGTTTTAGGGCGAACCGCATTCCGTAGATATCGGTGGCAACGTCAAGGGGACAGACCTTGTCGCCTGTTTTTGTCATTAATGTGTCCGCATAGCGGACAGAAATAGTATGGAGGATTGTATGAGTAAGAAATTTTTAACGGCAATGCTCGGCATAGGGCTGGCATTGGGAATGACGGTGATCGGATGTGACACGGGCGGAAGTGGTGGTGACGGAAAGTCTGTTCCATTATGGGCTCAGGGAACATGGTATGGTGCTGCCAGCGGTCCCAGAAACAAGATACTTGAAATAACATCTTCTTACTACTCCACATATGGAGGTGATATACTCTCACCAATTAGATATGAGCTTACCAGTGTCAACGGAGATACTGTAACCTTTGTCGGTATGCAAGTTAAAAAACGCAATTCACCTACCGAAATAGATTATGGTGTGAATGGAGTAGGAGCATGGATAATACTTTATAAATAACACCGTTCATCATGCCAATCGTTGTAATTGGGACAGGCACTCCGTCAATTGGAGAAGCGAAAACCATCGTTCCAGCCGGTGTAGCTAGGTACAATCCACTTGGCTTGTCCCAGGGGTAGTTGAAAAATAATGTTGTTCTACTTGTAGGTGAACGGTCTGTCCCCTTGACCTTGATAAGGGGGACAGACCTTGCCGCCTGTTTTTGTCATTAACGTGTCCACATGGCGGATAGAAGAAAAGGGGACAGACTTCAACAGCAGGGTCTGTCCCCTTTTAAGCTTTTAACTGTCTTTTTTTGAACTTTGTTGAACAGGACTTAAGGGGAATCAGAAAACAGAAAAAGAATGAAAACCAAAACCCGGCTTAGATCCCCGAAGATTTATGTTACTGTTGAATTTTTTAAACGTATTAATTAAGAATACACAAGAAGCTTCCCGGTAGAATATTTCCGCTCTATTCTCCAAAAAACTTTCCCTACTTTTTTAGCAAAGACGGTGTTATGGGTAACAATAACAGCAGCTCCTTCAAATTCGTTCAGTGCGTCAGCAAGGGCATCGGTAGAAACGGTGTCAAGATGATTTGTCGGCTCGTCAAGGAGTATAAGAGAAGCGCCTTGTACGAGTGCGTCTGCAAAATAGAGTTTTCGAGCTTCTCCGTGACTCAAATTTTGAGTGCTGAGCAACGCTGAAGGTTCACTTCCAAGCCGATAGATGATTGACAGTATCACTCCTTTTTCTTTCTCGTTCAGAGCGTGAAACTTTTCTAAAGCTTTTTGACGGTCATGATCACTTAATTCTTGAGGCAGATACCACAGAGAAAGATCATGGTTGTTAATGGTGTGTACGATATACGCTAATATCGATGTTTTACCGCTTCCATTATCGCCGGTAATGACGATACGAGAATCATTTCTTATCTCTAATGCCGAGTGAGAAAGTGTATACGTACCTTGTGCAAGGTTTAAATCTCCATCAGATGCATAGAATAATACCGGCCGTTCACTTTTTTTACCGTTCAATCCGGCACCGGTTTTACGAAGCCCGGTTACTTCTATCGTTTTTAATGCTGATTCTCTTTGTGCTGCCGCTGTTTCAAGCGACCTCACTTTTTTCCCGCCGGTTTTGTCACGTCCTGATAATCGAGCAAGGTTTATCTTTGCTCTTGTATCAGAATCATGAATATCAATATTTTTCTTCGACATCCGTGTAGCTTTGTCTCGCAGCGCTTCATATATTGCTTCTTTTTTTTGTCTTTCTATCTTTTTTAATGCAGTTGCCATGAGCTGTTTTCTCTCTCGCTGTCCTTCCTGTTCTTTTTCAAATTCATTGATCGCGTTGAGTGGCGGAGTTGAGAAAACAAGCGCGCGGGAACCACTATCTTGTTCTGGAATGAGCAGTACTGTTGATTGTGCAATACTGTTTAAAAAATCCATGTTATGAGACACGATAATGCCGGTACCGGTGAATGTTCTGAGCGCATTGCTCAACAACTTCACAGTTAATGCGTCAATGTGGTTTGCCGGTTCGTCTAAAATAAGAACGTCTGGTTTACGGCTTAATGTGTCTGCAATGATACACCGTTTTTTTTCTCCTCCTGATAAAGTGTCCCACCGATCGATCCAGTCGTCACCGATTTCAAGTCTTGAAAGTAATGAAAAAAAGGTGCTGGTATTCAATAGTTCAGGGTCGGAAAAACAAGGGGGTACCTGTTCGCTCGATTGGGGACATACGACAATCGTCCCACTCGAAACAATGCTGCCGCTGTGAGGAACAAGGAGACCGCTTATGATTTTAATGAGCGTTGATTTTCCTGTTCCATTTGCTCCCATGAGAGCTGTCCACTGCTCGCCAAAAGAAAGAGAGAGTCCTTTGAACACCGGACGTGAATCATAAGAAAAAGACACATTTGTTATGGTTAGCACATCGACACTCCAGATTTAAGCATTAAGATATTCTTTTTAACATACTATATTTTTTCAATTACCGCTGGGACAAGCCCAGAGGTAGTTGAATGGTAATTGGTACCCTTCATCGATTTATCATGAATACGGCTCGGCGTTCCAATTCTTCTGTCGCTGTAACAATCCAATCCACAACGGAATCAGATAAGACTGTTATAGTACAGGCAACCCAAAATCCATCTTCATCTTTAACAATAGAAACATCGCTACATTTTTGGCCGGTAAAGCAATTATGAAGTTCGACTTTGAGATTATCACGTAAAGTCGTGCTTATAGCATCACCAATCCAGAAACCAACAAATGGTCCCCCTTCATCCCCCCTCGTGTTTTCCTTTTGGAAAAAAAGTGAAATATCGGGAATCAGCTCTTTCCACATCATCGCACCATCCCTATCTTTTTCAAAATCGAGTTTCGTTTTCAACGCGCTGAGAATCTTACCACTAACAGACATATACTATCCTCCTATCAATGAAAATTGTGAGATCTTATTGCACTGATCTCTTGGCATTTATTGTATGTTTTGCGTTCTAGTACGTCAATGTTTTTTGCGGATTTCGTGATGACCAATGTTTCCGTTCAAAATCCAAAATTCGGCGGAGAATCACATTTCAGCTTATCGGGAAACTGTCATTGAGGTCTGTCACCCTTCGAATCTGCTGGGACCCCGAAAGGAGATAGACTCTAAAGGGGGACAGACCTTTAAATCTCGCAGCTAAGAATCATGCTGGAATTTCGTCCTATATGAAGAGCCGTGAGCTTTCTTTTTTCCGTAAAGCTGGAAATCGGGAGGTTTTGCACAGGAAAGAGCATAGTTGACTTTTATCCACAACACTCATACAATTACGTACGCTTGTGAGGAGGTTCTAGTGAGTACACGCATAAGACTGAAACGATTTGGAACAAAAAAGCGTCCTTATTATCGTATAGTTGTTATGGATAGCCGTGCGCCGCGTGACGGAAAAACAATAGACGAAGTAGGATATTATCATCCAATAGAATCAGAAGAGAAGCAGATATTGCTTGATACTGATAAAGTTAAAGCATGGCTCAATAAAGGCGCCATTCCTAGTGATACGGTGCATCATATATTAAACAAAAAAGCTATTACAATAAGGTAAAAGTATGGAAAAAGATCTGGTTGAATATATCGCCAAATATCTTGTTGATGATCCTTCGCAGGTGCGTGTTAACCTTGTTGAAGGAGAAAAATCAACTATATTAGAACTTGCGGTTGCATCTACTGACTTAGGTAAGGTGATTGGAAAACATGGTCGTATTGCCAAAGCGATTCGCACTATACTACAGTCAGCTGCTGCAAAAGGTAGTAAACGTGTTACGCTGGAGATTCTTGACTAACGCTCAATGACCACACGGTTTGTGACAGCGATTGTTGGTTCTCCCTTCGGTCTGGAAGGCTTTGTAAAAGTACGGAGCCTTTCGGGAGAAGTTGAGCATTTTCAGCGTCTCCAATCGGTAATCGTACGGTATAACGGTACTGAGCATGAATATTTCATTGAAAAGTGTGTACTCCTCGGTGCAACTGTCACTTTAAAATTTGTGGGAATTGACAGCCCTGAACAACTTAAAGCTATCAGTGGAGGAGAAATTCTTGTCGATCGAGACCATGCTGCACCGTTGGGTGACGGAGAATGGTACATCAATGATCTTATTGACTTAAAGATTTTAAATCAGGACGGTACTGTGTACGGCACTGTGTATGCATGTATGGACGGCGGCGGCGGAACACTGTTGGAACTCAGTTTGACGGACGGGTCAAAGCGGTTTGTACCATTTCGGAATGAGTTTATTGGAACTATAGATCTTGAAAAAAAAACAGCAATTCTTTTAGTACCTGAGGTACTCGTATGAAATACACAGTACTTTCTCTTTTTCCGAAACTTATCGATTCCTTTTTTAGCCTTTCGATCCCTGCAAAAGCAGTAACAAGAGGTATTATTGAGTACCAATGTGTTAACATTCGGGATTTTGCACTCGATAAACATAAAGTGTGCGACGACGCTCCTTTTGGTGGAGGAGCTGGTATGCTTATGAAAAGTGAACCGTTGGGGCGGGCGTTGGAATCAGTAAACGTTTTCGGAAAGGGAGGAACAAAAACAGTTGTGTATCTTTCTCCTGCCGGAAAGGTATTCAATCAAACGATTGCAGCAGAATTAGCACAAAAAAAAGAGCTCGTATTAATTTGCGGTCACTATGAAGGTATTGATCAGCGAATTATTGATGTATTTGTTGATCAAGAGTTATCAATAGGAGATTATGTACTCTCTTCAGGAGAGACAGCAGCTTTGGTAGTGATTGATGCAACGTTTCGGCTTGTTGAAACGGTGATTAAATCTGAGTCTCTCTGTGAAGAAAGTTTTCAGAATGGACTGTTGGAGTATCCGCAGTACACACGACCGGAATTCTATAAAAGTAGAGCAGTACCACAAGTGTTAATGTCCGGACACCATGAACACATTCGAACATGGAGACTCAAAAAACGTGTAGAGAAAACATTGACGGTGCGGCCGGATCTCATTGAACGAGGTACATTTGATGGAGAAGTACAAACATTCATAAAGGAGATAAAAAATGAACGAAATAAAAACGATTGAACAGAGACAACTAAAGCAAACAGTATATCCGTTTAAAGTTGGTGATACCGTAAAAGTGCATTTTAGAATTGTTGAGGGAGTAGAACGTATTCAAATATACGAAGGGTTAGTTATTGCAATAAAGCACGGTGGTATACATCAAACCTTTACCGTGCGGAAAAACTCCTACGGTGTCGGAGTGGAGCGCATTTTTCCCGTCCATTCCCCACGGGTTGCTAAAATTGAAGTAACGCGTCCCGGTAAGGTTCGACGGGCAAAACTATACTATATTCGTTCTAAAGTTGGTAAAGCTGCAAAAATCAAAGAACTTATCGTAAGAAAAATAAAATAAGCTTTTTAAAGCAAGCTGTTACTGTAAAGGATACTGATTTTTATAGTTAACAATATCCACTGTATAGCCTTTTTCGCTTAAATATTGTTTAAAAGTGTTTTGTGCTTTTTGTTCTCCGTGTACCAGAAAGATTTTTTTAAGCTGTGACGTATCAAGGGCATCAAGCCATGCTCCTGTTTCTGCATAGTCTGCATGAGCGCTGAATGCGTTAATTTCTTCAACTTCGGCGCGGCGGGTGAACCACTGTCCAAAAATCTTTACTTCTTTTTCTTTGTTGCGGATCCGGCGCCCTAAAGTATTTTCTGCCATATATCCAACGGTTAAAATAGTGGTATTTGGATCGCCAATATTATTTATCAAATGGTGCTGAATACGTCCTGCTTCACACATACCGTCAGCGGAAATAATAATGAGCGGCCCCGGATGTTCATTGAGGGCTTTTGATTCTGCAACACTGGTAGTAAAATGCAACGCGTTAAACCCAAAAGGATTTTTATGGTGCGTTACAAACGCCGCACGGGTTTCCTCACTGTAACATTCAGGGTGTATTTGAAAAATCGTTGTTGCATTTGTTGCCATAGGAGAATCAACGTAGATAGGAATTTCAGGAATAATATTTCTATCGAGAAGCAGGTGAAAATAATACACTAACTCTTGGGTCCGCTCAATGGCAAATGACGGTATAAGAATTTTTCCGTTGTATTTAACGGCACGCTTGGCAATTTCAGCTAACCGTTCCATAGCAACATCGGCTTTATCATGTAATCTATCGCCGTATGTACTTTCCAGGATAATATAATCCGGTGCTGGTATAGCGGTTGTTTCGGGAGCGCGAATAATGGGTTTTATGGGCCGCCCTAAATCTCCGGAATAGAGAATCTTTACTGTTTTGTGCGGCTGTTTCACCGTCAAAAGCGCCATTGCCGATCCAAGAATATGTCCTGCATCAAAAAATTCCACACATACCTGTTCACCAATCATACGCGGGCGGTGATAAGACATATTTAAACATTGATTTGTTGCCTGAATAGCATCGCTTTCATTAAAGAGCGGCTGCCATACAAACTTTTCTTTCCGTTTTTGAGCTTGTTTTCTTAAGAATTCAGCATCATGGGCTTGAATATTCGCAGAATCCATCATAATAAGATTTGCAATATCCCGTGTCGCAGGCGTTGCATATATATCTCCCGTGTAGCCCTGTTTTGGAAGCATGGGCAAAAGCCCACAGTGATCTAAATGCCCATGAGTCAAAATAACGGCGCTGATTGACTGCGGATCAAAACCCAGTGTGCGGTTTTTCCTATCCGATTCCGCGCGGCTCCCCTGAAATGCTCCGCAATCAAGCACATACAGTTTTCCGTCAACGTCAATAATATGTTTCGAGCCGGTTACTTCTCCCGCGGCCCCCCGTGAATAAAATTTAATCATAAAAAAGAGTGTAGCAGAGACCTTCGAAGCTGTCCACGTTCTTTCTGGGGGACAGACTCCCGAATAACAAGCAGGGACAGACCCTGAATCAAATCGAAGCTGTCCACGTTCTCTCTGGGGACAGACCTCTGAATAAAATTTTTGAATCAAACTAGTTATACACCCCGTTAACTTGATATGGCAAGAAAAATTAGAGGAAATACCGCTCTTGGTTATACTTATCATGTCACCTTTGAAATAAACCGATGGTTAATGGAACTCCAAGATCCGTATATCAAAATGCTTTTTATACAAATTATCGCTGAAGCACACCGAAAATATGGGTTTAACCTGTGGAATTTCTGTATTATGGACAATCATATTCATTTCCTCATAACACCGGACAAAGACGTTAGTCTTTCCGTAATTATGAAATGGATAAAGATGGTCTTTGCTATTCGATGGAACAAGTTGCACGGAGTGCGGGGACACTTGTGGGGAGATAGATTCCACGCACGGATGATTGAAAGTAGCGAGGATTTCCTCAGAGTATTCCGGTATATCAACCAGAATCCAGTGAAAGCCGGCTTAGTGAACCACGCGAAAGAATGGGTATTCGGCGGATTATATCATTATCTTCACAATATCGTTCATATTGTAACAACCTTCTCAGACTTACTGGTTAAAATTTTTACCGCAGATTTTTTGACTTAAGGGGACAGACCTCTGCCCCAGAGACAGACCGTTGATCTGAAACATTATGGCTCTTCTTCCCATTCATCTGGCGACAGTATGAGCATCTGTTTTTTCAATACAATATTGTAAGGAATGATTACAAAAATATCGATTAATCTCGCATACAACAGGGGGAGAAGCGCAAACCACAGCAGATACCCAAGTGCCGATTTATCTTCAAAATTTTTAAAAATTACCATGCAATGTATGATCACCGCTATTAACGCACATGTCCATGTAATGTTTCGGTAATTCTTAAAAAAGAAACTCGATTTTGTTATTCCTTCCAATGAAGGATACTTCCTAAACGTTCAACAAAGGCGGTTCTAACCAAAACTAGCAAAGTCTGTCCCCAATAAAATCTAGCTGAACTTGTGAAGATACTTGTAGGAAGTTGAGTGCTGCTCGTGTGCAAGCTGCACAAACAGTGTAAACACTTGTGCTGCGTGGTTTATCGTGTTGGGAACGAAGGGTTTTTGTTCTCCGGGAAGGTTAATTTTGATAGTTCGACTGAACCCTTTACAGGGGATTTTATCCCACAGGACAAGCCGGTGGGTTTTCATTTTTCCATAAATAGTTCAGAAACATAGAATAACATCTCCTTATGTTACAGTATGAGAGAATTTTTTGCTCTCTGTTTTAAGAACAACCCGCTCTGCCTATGAACAGCGCAGGGCGGGTTGTTCGGTTTAGGGGGACAGACCTCTACGCGATAATTGCTTCAGTTACGGGACTCCACGGACCGGTTTGCCCCTTAGAATTTTCATAACAAGTTGCATAATAGACCGTTTTTCCCTTGTCTGCTTCCGTGAAAATTACCGTGTAGGACGTTTTCCGTGAGAACTGCGTCTTGGGCAAATCAGCGCCCGAAGCCGGCTTTCCCCCGCCTATCTGCCACGCATACCGCACGCCGTATGCGTCCGCCGGTTTAGACGTAGCCCTTACCCCGTGGCTCAAAGCGTTTACCCGGTGCTGATAATGGTTTAGCGTAAGCAGTACTTCCGTGCTGGGCTGAGAGGTCGGCGGTGCGTGGGTTGTCAGCTTCGTATCCGCCGGACGTATACCGTACACCAGCTTGTCCTCGTCTTTCATTTTTTTGTTGAAACGGATAGATGTATTAGCAAAATCCCGCATTGCGCGTATTGCCTCAACCTTCGCTTCATCTTTTGCAATGCGATTTTGGGTAGAATTGTTGATTTCGTACACAGCACGGGCATTCAAAAACGCCATAATACGTGCAATCGTTGCCGTACAGTCCGCCTCGTTCCAATCAAACGCGCTTTGTTGTTCCGTATCGGCAAGCCCGGCAGCCCACTGCTTCAGCAAATCAACGATATTCTGTTCCCGTGTGGGAATCCAATCACTGTGTGCTATACGAGCGCCTCCTTATGGTACATATATCCTATACTAGCATGCTATAAAACTAAAGTCTAGTACTTCCAGACTATAGTCTAGTACTTCCAGACTATAGTCTAGTACTTCCAGACTATAGTCTAAGATTTCCAGACTATAGTCTAAGATTTCCAGACTATAGTCTAAGATTTCCAGACTATAGTCTAAGACTTCCAAACTATAGTCTAGTACTTCCAGACTATAGTCTAAGATTTCCAGACTATAGTCTAAGATTTCCAGATTATAGTCTAAGACTTCCAAATTATAGTCTAAGACTTCTGTATTACACCTTAATAGTTTTACAGTCTTAAGATAAATGCTCTTTCATAGTTCGTATGAATATTTTTCTTTGCGCTATGGGGACAAACCTCCACCGCGGGGACAGACTCTGAACATTTTCTTTGCGCCGCAGGGACAGACCTCTGTTATATCAGGATAGGGACCTCCGCCGCGCCTCGAATAAAATTTTTCTTGACGGCTGTGAAAAAGCCGCTATAATCAATCGTAAGATGGACTTTAAAATATTTATGGCTGAATTAAAGGCTGAGTTGACAGAAAATATCCTTCCTTTTTGGATTCACCATGCCTATGATCCGAAAAACGGCGGTATCTATGGGTCTTTAGACAATCAAAACCGCGGGGATTCCCAAGAAAACCGCTCTATCGTTATGAGCGCACGGCATCTCTGGGCATACAGTGCGGCGTCGAATTTCCTCGACACCCACCGGCAACTCTTTGAACAGGACAGCGGACGGCACGGGTATCGTGACACGGCAGACAGCATATACCGTTATATCGATCATTATGACGATAAGGAATTCGGCGGTGTCTATTGGTCTGTTGAACCGGACGGAAAGCCGGCGGATATGCGTAAGCAGATATACGGTGAAGCTTTTGCAATCTACGGATTATCGGAATATGCGCGCACGATCACCCAAGAATCGGTCACTGCTGACGGTATCCTGCAGCGGATAGACGCATTTACTCAAGCTGTTAAAATTTTTAATGTGCTGGAAAAACGCGCACGGGATTGGGAACATGGCGGCTACTGTGAAGCGCTTGGCCGGAATTGGGAGCCGATTAACGACACAAAACTGTCGGCGGTTGATATTGACTGCGATAAGTCAATGAATACGAACCTCCACGTCTTGGAGGCGCTCAGCAATCTATACCGGGCATGCAAAGCGTTTGAACCGATGATAGTGCAGCAGCAAAAAGCACATGTGGAATCACAGATACAAACGTTAGAGCAGCAAATATCTGATATGCACAAAGCCCCGCAACAGAAATTAGAACAAGAAAGACCTGATCTGCAGGAAATCCAGCAGCGCATACAAGAACTGCAATCACAGCGGCAAATGTTGGAGCAGCAAGAATCGGAATGTGAGTATTGCTGGCAAGAATCGCAGGTGCAAAAGCCCCAGCATCGAGAGATACAGCTTGAATCGCAGATACAGAAACTGTGGCAGCGCGAATTGCAGTTGAGAGCATGGCTGAGAAAGCTTCGGCGGCAAAACCCGGAACTCGAAGCTCAGATACAACGGTTACAGTATCAAGAATCACTACTTGAATCACAGATGAAGGAATTAAGGCGCCAAGAGTCAGGACAGCAAAAATTCCAGCGCCAACAATCGGGTTTAGCGTTATGGCAACAGAAATTTCAGCAAGAGGAATTAGAGATCCGAAAACAGTTAAAAAGAGTACAGCACGATGAATCTGAGCAAGAATTATGGGTACAAAAATCCCAGCAGCAAATGAGAGATCACGAATCACATTTACAAGAAATACGGGAACAACGATCTAATCGAGGGCTAGAATTGCGGGAACTCCAAAGACAAAAACCGGAACGGGAATTACAGCTAGAATCACGGTTGCAACAATTACAGCAACGAGCATTAATATTACAAAAAGTACAGCAACAAGACCCAGAACTCGATATGACGTCACAGTTGCAAGACATACACGATCAAGAATCTGAGGTAAAATCGGAGCAACAAGCGTTACAGAGTCGGAAGCCGGAACTGGATTCACAGTTGGAAGACTTAGAGCGCCAAGAATTAAATCAAGAGTTACAGTTGCAACAATTACAGAAACGAGTAGCAGGATTCGAATTACAGTTGCACCAATTACAGCTTCAAGAAGATGCGCTGAAATTAGGTCTGGAGCAACTGCAGCAAGAACAAGCATTACTTGATGCAGCGGAAATCGGCACGCAGGTGAAGAAAGCGCTTGAGTCGCTCATTACGGTAACAAAAGACCATATTTTCGGTGCAGATAACCATTTAAAATTGTTTTTTAATAATGATTGGACAGTGACGAGCGACATTGTGTCGTTTGGGCATGACATTGAGGCAAGCTGGCTTCTGTGGGAGGCTGCCGAACTGACCGGTAACGAAGAGCTTCAGCGCACTATCCGCCCGCTCGTTATTCAGGTTGCAGATACGGCTCTCGTTGAAGGGTTTGAGTGGTCTGACGAGTGGGGAGCTTTGGACAATGAGATTAAGAACGGCACGCGCGACAAAACGAGAATTTGGTGGTGTCAAGCTGAAGCAATGGTTGGCTTTTTTAATGCGTGGCAGTTGACCGGGGAATCGAGGTTCCGTGAAGCTGTTATTAAACAGTGGAAATGGATTAAAAAGTATCAAAAAGATCCGAGCGGCGGTGATTGGTTTTGGGCAGTGTCTGCTGAAGGAACCGCGGATCGTGATAAGCCGAAGGGCGGTAACTGGAAAACTCCCTATCATAATGCGCGAAGCTGCATGGAATTAATAGGGCGCATGCACGATATGACTACGCCTAGCACCACTTAGCACATTGCAGAGCTTTTAAAAGTGATCACACGGTATGACAGTACTGTTGCGGATAATTGGTAATAATTCCCACACAACCGAAATCAAGCATGCGTTCTGCAATGTCTTGCTTATCAACCGTCCAGGGAATAACCGGTTTCCGGAAACGAATGGGAAAAAGCATATTAACCTGACTGTATATCGGCTTTAGATAATCACAGTGGGACAGCACAGCCCCAAAA
Organism: Treponema sp.; assembly: GCA_031273325.1. GTDB lineage: Bacteria > Spirochaetota > Spirochaetia > Treponematales > Breznakiellaceae > BOBG01. Next base: position 42,461 of record JAISSB010000028.1, read on the forward strand.
CCATACCGGAGAAACCACGGAACACCTTTATCGGAACACCAAATAATAGCTGTCGGAACGGTTGGACAAAGTTTCTTAAAGGCAAGGAGCGCGATTGGGTTGAAAGAAGAAACAGTAACAGACGTGAGTACTTTCTCGCCGAAAGTGCGCAGCATATCAGCTACAAGACCCGGTAACGGGTCTTGTTTTGTTTTCCGTGTTTTTAATTCAATATCTATATAACAATCCGGACAGAACTCCTCCAAGACTTCTTGCAATAATGGGGGAGACTCACGCCAAAATGACGTATCAAAAAAAGATCCAACGTCAAGTTTCCGAATATCTTCAAGCTTTAACTGCTCGATAGCATAAGGATAATAAGCCGTACGTTCAAACGTGTCGTCGTGAGCAACAACCAAATCACCGGACGCACATACATGTACGTCTAATTCCAAACCCGGACTTCCCAGTTCACGAGCCTTTCTAAACGAAGCCATTGTATTTTCCGGGGCAAGCGAAGAACATCCCCGGTGTGCAAAAATTAAAGGGCGTTCACAGTGTGCTAATAGTGGAATCATATTTTTAAAATTCTTCAAATTTTTTCAAATTTTTTCAAAAAAAATACTTATTGCACAGACATTTTTGCCTTGAGAGCTTCAAGGGCAGCCGCTGCTGAAACATTTTTTTCTTCTGCGGCAAAATGACGATCAGCCTCCATCTTCTCTTCTTCACCGGGCAAATAACCGTTAACAATGAGTAATTCCTGTTGAAGCAGATCGGTATCTATCGTACGTTCCTGTGCTGCTATGGTTGGTAGCCGCTGTTGTAATTCGCTCCATTGACGGCGCAAAGCGGTGCATTCTGCACTTATTGTATCCCGTTTTGCTTTAATATCAGCTAAAACAGCTTCAGCTTGCTTTTGAAGCTCACATTTTCCCGCAGTGCGCGCGAGCTGTACCCTTTGTTCCCATTTTGCAATATCGGCATTAAGGTCATTTATCGTTTTTTCATTGAGTTTCAATGTTGTAATAAGTGCTTTGATATGCATTTTTGCATCGTCGGCACTGTTAAAAACATCCATAGTATTCTCCTCTTTTTTAAACCGTATAGTCCGCATACCGTTTTGTCAATAGCAGGAGTTTTGCCTCTTTCTTCATATTCTGGAAGCTACATTCCTTTGAATAATTAACGATATTCTCTGGAAAATAATACTTGACGTGCTTAATCGGGTAATTTATGCTAATAAAAAATAAGAAAGAGGAGTTATTGAAAATGAAAAAAACAGTGTTTGTATGTGCTATTCTTTGTAGTTTCGCATGCGCTGCGTTTGCCGCCGATCCCGCCGAGGGATTCTGGATTAGTATTGACGAAAAAACAGGAATAGCAACCGCCGGCTGGGAGTTTTATCAAAATAACGGTGTGTTGCAGGCAAAAATGTTGTCTGTCGTTGGCATAAGCGCTGCTGCTATAGCAACAAAATGCAAAGAAAGTTATAGGGGATTTCCCATTTCCGGCAAAGTAAACCAAATGTCGCTCCTTGGCACTCCATGGATATTTGGATTAAGCCGGGAAAGTACCGGACAGTGGGTCAAAGGCAATGTAATAAACCCGGAAGATGGAAATATGTATCGGTGCCGAGTTATGTACCACCCGGCAGACGGTAACCGATACAAAACCGAAGTATTAGAAATTCGGGGCGAAATAGGGCTTGGAATCGGTTACAGTCAATTCTGGCAACGGAGTACAAAAGAACGGGCAGAAAGCTTGCGCTAACCAGCTATCTTACTTGAGACAGAATTTTCGTATGAGATCAACCGGAATAATTGAAACGGTAAGTATTAAGAGGATGAGCCACTGGGTCCCATTAAGCCCGTAACTGTTAAAAATCCCTCTCCCTATGTAGGTTAACAGTATTTGTACGACAGCAATAATGGCAAAAACTTGAAGAAACCCTTTGTTTTTATTGATGTTGTCGAATAGATTCCGCCGCTCTGTCCGAGCGTTGAACGCATTGAACACTGCAATAAAAACAAAAAAAGCAAAATAGCCCGTTGCTAAAGCTTTACCGGGAAAGTTAGCTTGAATCGCCGGTACAAATGTGTACACAAAACTCAACACAAAAACCCAGCCCGCACCGAGTAAAATTTCTCCCCACATACGGGAACTGACAATAGATTCGTCGCGGCGTTTGGGTTTTTCCTGCATAAACCGAGTAAGCGCTGGTTCCCCGCCAAACGCAAGCGCTGCAAGGGTATCCATAATTAAATTAATCCACAGTATTTGGGTAATAGTAAGAGGATTTTCATGTCCTAATAAAAGCATAAAAAAGTTAATCAACACTGCCGATATATTGATCGTCAACTGGAAAATAATGAATTTCCGGATACTATTGAAAATAGTTCTACCGTAGAGAATTGCTTTATCAATAGAATTAAAGTTATCGTCCAAAATGACAATGTCAGAAGCTTCTTTTGCAACTTCAGTTCCGCCGCCCATAGCAAAGCCGACGTCAGCTTTCTTGAGCGCTGGAGAATCGTTGACACCATCCCCCGTCATACCAACGACATAGTTAAGTTCCTGAGTAAGCCGAACCAGACGGCTTTTATCGGTCGGTAAGGCGCGTGCTACTACTTTAATATGCGGTAATCGTTTCTTTACTTCCTCGTCTGAAAGGGCAGCCAACTCGTCAGACGTCAACACAAGGTCTTCAGATTTTGTAAGTAAGCCTGCTTCACGCGCAATAGCAATAGCCGTTTCCCGGCGGTCCCCCGTAATCATTACGACTTGCACGCCCGCACCGTGAACTTCACTGATCGCCGTGATTGATTCAGGGCGCACTTCGTCGCGAATACCGACGATGCCGACGAGAATCCATGCGTCGGTAGGCAGACTATCGTCGTTAGCACCTAAGGATTTTTCAGAAACAGCAAGAGCAAGCACCCGAATTGCCCGCGCAGCAAGCGAATCAATAATTGCATTCAGCTCACTGTGTCCCGAATACGGTTTTTTTTCTCCATTACTATCAAAATAAAACCGGCAATTGTTGAGAATTTTTTCCGGAGCCCCTTTAATAAGAGTTACGTTATAATCGCCGGAGACAGTTTTTGCTGAATATTTATTCGTACTGTTAAAGGGAATATGTCCTGTTGTTGTAACGTTGACCGGCACTGAATCTCCGCCGGAAAAGCTTAATATTGCCCGTTCTGTTGCATTGCCGCCGACAACATGCTTCGTTGCAGATATAACAGAATCGGTATTTTGATGGATAGAGAGCGAAAGCCACTTTTTTAAGCCGTCTTTAACTTCGGCGTAAGTCTTGTATTGAGCCGTTGTACCGTCAATAAAAGTAACAACTTCAAGCTTTCCTTTGGTAATAGTTCCTGTTTTATCGCTAAATAAAAAATTTAAACTTCCGGCTGTTTCAATACCGGCAATTTTGCGGACAAGCACATTATCTTTAAGCATCTTTCCCATATTCAGTGCTGAAACTATTGCAATCATAAGAGGAAGCCCTTCCGGAACCGCCATAACGATGATAATAACAGCAAGCATAACTGCATGAATTAAATCATTGACAATGTGTACCCAATCACTGCAATAGGCCACTATCTCCACGAGGTTAAAGTTATTCGCCATAATAATCCGCTGGAAAAGCATTGCAACAGCAATAGCGATACCGCCGATATAGCCGAACTTACTAATCGCATGCGCAAGACTCGTTAATTTTACTTTGAGGGGAGAATCGCGCTCTTCTCCTGTTTGCAATTCCTTAGCAATTTGTCCATATACCGATTTATCGCCAACGACCGTGACCTGCATCACTGCATTTCCGGAATATACAACGGAACCGCGGAATACCTTATGGGTATTGAGAAAATCCATAGATTCTTGGGTATCCGTATAATCGGGCGTTGTAGCAGTCTTGGTAGCTTCGGCAGATTCTCCATTCAGTACCGATTGATCAACTTTGAGCGTTCCATTGATGATAATGCCGTCGGCAGGAATTTTATCTCCCGGCTGCAACAAAATTGCATCGTGTACGACAATATCTTCAATAGGAAGTTCAACGATGTCGGCATTACGGTAGATTTTGCACCGTATCCGTGAAGCTTCTTCTTGCAGAACGCGGAACGCATTTTCATTCCGGTATTCAGACAGTGTCGATACAAAGGTTGCAAGCAAAATTGCAAGCGCAATACCAACCGGCTCGTACCATGCCATTTCGTCAGCAATCAGCCCTGCATAGTGACCAATGACTAACAACACATTGACGATTAAAGCAATGCACAGAATTTTAATCATAGGGTCGCCGAAATTCTCTTTGAGAGTATCCCAAAAACTTTTTATTTCTTGTTCCGTGAGACGGTTATCACCAAATTTTTCTTTTGATTCTTGAACCTGAGCATCATTTAGCCCAAAATGCTCCATAAAAACTCCTTTCTATGAAAAGATGAAAAACAACTGATCTGTGAGATCACATTCCTTGTTTACAGAATATAATAATCGTATGGAATCTGAAAAGGGTCAAGTAAGAACCAGCAAAGCCACACTTCCGCTCCTGAAGAAAAAAACCCTCTCATCTTCAAAATGAGCTGGAACCAAGACTCAGTTAACTAAGAATGACTCAGAATTAACTAAGAATGAGTCAGAATTAGCTAAGAATGACTCAGAATTAGCTAAGAATGACTCAGAATTAGCTAAGAATGAGTCAGAATTAGCTGCGAGCGAGTCAGAATTAGCTGCGAACGAGTCAGAATTAGCTAAGAACGAGTCAGAATTAGCTGCGAGCGAGTCAAAATTAGCTGCGAGCGAGTCAGAATTAGCTGCGAGCGAGTCAGAATTAGCTGCGAATGAGTCAGAATTAGCTGCGAGCAGGGACAGACCTTTCGGTGACAGACCTCAACAGAGACAGACCTTAAAAAAAATCGAAAAATAATATTGACAAAACAAGAATTACACGGTATAGTACTTTGTAGAGAGCAGAAGCATTTTTTTTATTTTTCTTGATCTGCTTTTTTCTGCGTGTCTTTTAAAGAGGACCGTAGCCAGGCCAATCTGATAAATGAAACTGACTACGGTAAGCCTGTACACGTAGTACATTGATAAACATAGTGTAAAAATCCCTAATATGTCAATGTACTGCGTGTTCTCCTCTTTACATAGAATCCAAGCTTGTGCTTGGATATATTTTCTTGAGGAGGACTCTATGAAGAATAAGAGTCTTTATCTTGGATTGGTTGCCCTTGTTGTGGCAATGAGTGTAGTGTTGATCGCCTGCAAAGACGATGATCCCGAAACATCACCTGCTACGTTCACCGTCACTTTTAACAGCAACGATGGAACTGCTGAAGCAGATCCGACAACCAAAACGGTTACCGATGGTCAAACCGTCGATACATTGCCTGATGAGCCGACTAAAACCAATTACACATTTGCTGGTTGGAATACCGCAAAAAACGGTAGCGGCACAGCATTCACAGCTTCCACTAAAGTAACAGCGAACATCACGGTTTACGCCCAGTGGACAGAAAATACTACTGATGTTGACTACACCCTTCTCGCAGGTGAAAACGGTGCCGAACTTAAGCATGCTGGATTAAGCATTGAATCCGCCAAAAAAGGCGCAGCAAGCGGTGTTACCACCGTTGTCTTGACAGGCACGATTGATCACGGTATTCCGACCGGCTTGGAAGAAAGTTTTGTTGTTGCGCAGTTTACAACAGAAACTTCAGCAGAGATACCGACACAGTATTCCGCATTTGTAATCGAAGGGCTTGATCTGGGAATCGGTGTGCACATTAAGCAAACAAACAAATCTTTCATCCTGTACAAGGGTGGGGCATCGTATGGTGCAGGTGCCGCAAACTGGCCAGATCAAAACGGTATTTATGTCGAGGGCGACGACGAAATCCTCTACAAAGACAAAACCTATACCGCCGACTATATAACGGCCGATGACGATACATTGAGCATACTGTTTGCAGACGGCGTCACGCCTGAGACAGCTAAGTTGGAGATAACGCCTGTTGGCAAGTCAACGTACACGGTTATTATTGACTGGAGCAGGGTAATATTTAATCCAGCTAATGGTGAATAATATACGCATGCGCGTATGAAAGAGCGGCTCCGCGGAGCCGCTCTTTTTTGTTAAAATAAGCTATGGACTATGGAAAAATAATTCACATTTTTGATACAACCTTGCGTGACGGAGAACAAGCACCCGGGTGCAGCATGAATTTAACAGAAAAGATCGCCGTTGCCCGACAGTTGGAGCGCTTGGGCGTTGACGTCATTGAAGCCGGATTTCCCGCTTCAAGTCCCGGCGATTTAACCGCCGTAAAAGCTATTGCCCAACTGATCAAAGACGCTACTGTTGCCGCACTATGCCGGGCTTTGAAAACCGACATTGATAAAGCGTGGGAAGCTTTGGCATCTGCCGTCCGCCCGCGGATCCATATTTTCTTGGCAACATCTCCCATTCATCTCCGCTATAAATTGCACATTTCTCCCGAACAAATGCTCGAACAGGCAGTTGCCGCCGTCTCTTATGCAAAACAATACTGTGAAGAAGTGGAATTTTCTGCCGAAGATGCAACGCGCAGCGACCTTGACTTCGTTGCTGCCGTGTTTTCGGCAGTTATTAAAGCAGGCGCCCGCATCGTCAATATTCCGGATACCGTCGGCTATGCCCTTCCGCAAGAATTCGCAGCGCTCGTTTCGGCAATCAAAGAACGCACCGAGAATATAGAACACGTGCAGCTTTCGGTCCATTGCCACAACGATTTAGGGCTTGCAGTGGCAAACAGTCTTGCGGCTATTGAAGCGGGAGCTACGCAGGTTGAATGTACGATCAACGGGCTTGGAGAACGTGCGGGTAACGCTTCGTTGGAAGAAATCGTTATGGGGCTTCGGGTTCGGCATAACTTTCTGCACGCTGATACAGCAATCTGCACCGAACAGCTCTATGTGAGCAGTAAATTGGTATCGCAGGTAACCGGGGTAAAAGTGCAGCCGAATAAAGCAATTGTTGGAGACAATGCATTCTTGCATGAAGCTGGAATTCATCAGCACGGTGTATTAGCAAACCGTGAAACCTATGAAATTATGAAACCGGAATCGATAGGCATTCCGCAGCAACGGTTTGTGTTAGGAAAACATTCCGGCCGCCATGCGTTTGAAACGCACCTGCAAAGTCTGGGAATGCCGGTGGATCCCGCGCTTTTAGATAAAATATTTCTACAGTTTAAAGAGTTAGCCGACCGTAAAAAAGAAGTTACAGACAGTGACGTCACAGCGCTCGTTATGGGGATTTCTGGAACAGTATCTGAAGTAACATGGAAACTTGACCGGTGGGTTGTGAATTCCGGGTCGAGTTTAAGTGCAACGAGCGCTATTCGGCTGCAACATAAAGATGGAAGGTTGATTGAAAAAGTTTCGGTTGGTGACGGACCGATTGACGCGGCGTTCAAATCAATCAATCAAATTATCGAAAAAGAACCGGTATTAGAACTGTATGAACTGTCTGCAATAACAAGCGGAGAGGACGCACAGGGACAGACGATGGTGAAAATTGCATGGAATAAACGGTGTTGGAATGGACGCGGCGTATCGACCGATATTGTTGAATCGTCAATAAAAGCGTATCTTGCAGCAATTAATGCGCTTGAATGGGAATTCGGCTCGACTGCTGATTAAAAATGCAGGAATATTCGCAGTGAAGCGATACTGTTGCAAAGTAGAATAAAAATTGTTATCATTATTGTTATCATTAACATGATTGAATCGAATAGCCATTAAAAAATTAGTTTTATAGAGGAGCTATACATGGCGGAGCAGCAGGAAAAACAACCAATGGCAAAAATAGGAAGACCACGTCCTTTTGCCATTATTTTTTTGTTGGTAGTAGTTGGTTTGTTCGCAGTGTACCTTTTTAGAGGAAATGCACGCAATGTTCAAGAATTATCATATTCTGAGTTTATTAATGCACTTGATAGAAAAGAAATTAGTGAAGCTAAAATCGTTGACGGTTCTATTATTGAAGGAATAATACAAAATAGCTCCGGACAACGGTTTATCTTTAAAACATTTATTCCCTATCAAGATCCTACTTTAATTCCTCGTTTGCAAAATAATAATGTACGAGTTTCAGGCGGTGTTTCCGGCGTTAGTATTACGAGAATCATTCTTGAATTAGTACCATGGATTATTGGGTTTGGGTTTATTTTTTTTATACTGCGGAACGCCCAAGGTCCAAATAATAAAGCATTACAGTTTGGTAAAAGCCGGGCGCGGCTCTATTCAGACGAAGGGAAAAGAGTGAGTTTTGCCGATGTTGCCGGTCAAAAAGATGCTAAATATGAACTTGAAGAGGTTGTTTCTTTTTTAAAGAATCCTCAAAAATTTACTAAAATAGGGGCGCGAATCCCAAAAGGAGTGCTGCTCGTTGGCATGCCCGGCACTGGCAAAACGTTGATGGCACGGGCGGTTGCAGGAGAAGCTGGGGTACCGTATTTTCACATGAGCGGCTCTGATTTTGTTGAAATGTTCGTTGGTGTTGGAGCAAGCCGCGTGAGGGATCTCTTTGAACAGGGACGGAAAAATGCTCCGTGCATTATTTTTATTGATGAATTAGATGCTGTTGGGCGAACCCGAGGCGCAGGCTATGGCGGTGGACATGACGAGCGTGAACAAACATTAAATCAACTGCTTGTTGAAATGGACGGTTTTGATTCAAAAGAAGGGATTATTATATTAGCCGCAACGAACCGTCCGGACGTTTTGGATCCCGCGATTCTGAGACCGGGACGTTTTGACCGTCAAGTCGTGGTAGCAATGCCGGATATTAAAGAACGTGAAGATATTCTTAAAATTCATACTGCAAAAATTCCTCTTTCTAAAGAGGTGGATCTCAACCGCATTGCACGGGCAACACCGGGTATGAGCGGGGCAGATATTGCAAACTTAGCAAATGAAGCAGCTCTTTTTGCAGCACGGCAAGATCAGAAAGTCGTAGAAATGGCAGATTTTGAAGAAGCACGCGACAAAATCTTAATGGGAGTTGCGCGAAAAACGCTTGCAATGTCGGAAAAAGAAAAACGTATGACCGCAATTCACGAGGCAGGACATGCGCTTCTATATTATTTTTTGAAAAATGTGGATCCACTTCATAAAGTAACTATCGTTCCTCGGGGAAAGATGCTCGGTGGTGTTATGTCACTCCCTCAAGAAGATGTATATAGCCGTACGCGAGGGTGGCTTGAAGATTGCATTGTTGTTTCTTACGGTGGGTGGGCTGCCGAACAACTTATCTATGGAGAAACGACAACCGGCACGAAACAAGATATTCAACAAGCAACAGAAATGGCACGGCGTATGGTGTGCGAATGGGGCATGTCTTCAGAGCTTGGAGCAGTAACCTATGGACAGGAAGATGAACCCATTTTTTTAGCACGCGATATTTCCCGCCATAAAGATTATTCTGAAGAAACAGCTAAACATATTGACAATGCAGTCCGTACAATTTTGGATACCGCACGGAAAACGGCAGAACGAATTCTTAAAGAACAAAAAGACAATTTAATAAGACTTGCAGACGCGCTGATAACCCATGAAACTTTAATCGACGAAGAAGTACGAGAATTACTTGGCTTTCCTCCGCAAAAAAATAATTTTGCGTTGATAACGGCACATCCGTCCTAATTTAAGGAAGGAATATGATTATTTTAGTATTTTTATCGTTCATTGCTCAACCGCTTGCTGCTCAAGATACAGCTATTGTGGCGCGTTACATTAGGTGGGCAGAACAATCATTTTCTCAGAATCATAGAGCTGAAGCTCTTGCTGCCTTAGAACGGGCGCAAGATTTTGCTTCTGTTTCTTCTGATGTTTCATACTTGCTGGCGTGGATACGGTTTCAGCAAAAAGGATCACTCGGTTCAGTTCTTGTTCCTTTATGGCAAGCTATTGAAACAAATCGCTGGAATACCTACACCGAAGAATCGGCGCGTCTCCTTGAAGCGGAAATATTGATCACAGTACGGCGCTTTGATCAAGCTCTCCGCGTGTTAGAGTATGTCCCTCTCAGCGCTGATTCTTTATGGCTTAAGGTGCGTGCATTGCACAACATAGATAGACAGCACTGTCTTAGTGAGCTTAAAAAAGCTTTAGCATTGTATCCGCGGGAGCCGAGACTTGTACGGTTCTTTTTTGAGCAGTATGCCGAATTAGAGCCTTCGATAACAGATAATCTTATACTTCATTTACCTTCATTGGTCAATGCTGACCCTTCTTTTTTGTATATTGTAAGCCCATTTTTGACTGATAAAAATCAGGCAGTTACGTTAATCGAATCGTACCGGGCAATGTTTCCTCATGATTCCCGTCATTTGCCGGCAGCACTCAATGTTGGAGCAATCGATGAACAAACGGCTATTGAGGAATTATTTGCTGTAAAAGAACTTGACAAAACAGTGCTTGAACAGGTGTACGCACTGCTCCGGACAGATTCAACACAACATACCTATATGCAGCGGTTACTTCAATTCACCGGAACTATAACAGAAGATATCGACCGTGACGGTGTAGTAGAATCGTATACTGAGTATAAAAATGGTTCGCTTCAATCATATTTTTATGATTCTAATCAAGACGGTTTATATGACTATAGTATTTTTTTTGAATCTGAATTACCAAAACGAGCAGTACTGATAACGACGGCGGAACCTGCCGCTCCTTTTGCCTTTCCAGTCTATGATTCTGACCGTAATCTGGCACATATTCAGTGGGAATATTATCCTTACGTTTCTTATTCTGCTATTGATCACGAACGGTACGTACCGGCGGCAGGAAGTCTTATAACAGAACCAATTACGTTGCAACATTTTATTGGATCTTTTTTATATCCCCAGCCAAATCCGCATTTTATTCCACTCAATAAAAATATGCTTAGTATGTCTGCACGGTATATTGAACGGCCAAGTAGTATGTTTAGCAATATAACTGAAATAGTTGAACTCAATGAAGGAATTCCGTATAGAGCAAGAGAATATAATGCTACCGGTTTATTACTATCAGAAACAGTATTTTCCCACGGGAAACCGGTTACTCAAACGATTGATTTAGATTGTGACGGTCGAAGAGAAACAATATGGCATTTTCTCCCGGACATGGAAAGTGCTTATATTCTTAGTTATTCAGAAAGTGATTGGGATAATGACGGAGAATTCGAATATATTGAATACATAGAATATAATCACTATGATTAATACTGTGATCACCAGTATTGCGTGTCACGTTCAACATTAAAGGTCTTATATAATAAGTCATTTTTGACTGTTTTGATATGGAGGGGAACATGTCATTTGCATTAAATAGCTATCCAACTGTATATCGAGCGAAATACCGTGAACATTCACAATGGAGTGCTGAATATTTAGAAAAAACACATCTTACACCGGCGGAAGAAGCTTCTCTTCCAGAGAAAGAACGTGACGCATTGGAACAAAGTCGGAACATGTATGACGATATGCCGCTGGTAAATTATACAAGTCAATATGGTATTTCATGTTTTGAGGGATTGAAAGCTTTACCACAGAAAAACGGAGGACTTGCTTTATTCCGTCCGGATCAAAATGCAGCACGATTCAAGCGTTCAATGGAAGGGCTTTTTATGCCTGGTTTTCCTGAACATGATTTTCTGACTGCTTGTATAGAAACGGTTAAACGCAATGCGGTGCTTGGTTTTTCTCCTCAATATAAGATGGAATGGGAAAAAGATTCGTTTGCAACTGCCGATTCTGTCTATATTCGTCCTTTTACGGTAGCAGAAAGTGGTATAGGAGTAAATCTATGCCGTGAACCGTGGGTTGTTATTATTAATACTCCGGTAAGCGCGTATTTTTCCGGTATAACGAATGACGCGGTTATTACCGAGCGGATCCGTGCTACACCAAAAGGAACCGGTTGGATTAAAGCGGCTTCAAATTACGTTATATCTGCTCTTGCAAAACATGAAGCTCAAGAAGCTGGTTATATGGAATGTATTTATTTAGACGCAACAAAGCGTACCTATATTGAAGAGGGTTCTTCATGTAATATTTTCTTTTTTCTCAAATCGGGAGAATTAGTTACTCCTGAATTAGGGGACACTATCTTACCGGGCATTACCAGAGCAAGTCTGATTGAATTAGCGCGGGACCTGAATATTAACGTTTCAGAACGTAAAATTTCCATTGAAGAAGCTCTTTCGGAAACAAAAGAATGTTTTGTGAGTGGTACTGCCGTGGGGGCTACCTCTATTGATTCACTTACGTACCGTGGGAAAAAGGCGGTTTTTGAAACAAACGGTGCACTAACCGCTCAGTTGCGAAATATCCTTAAAGGTATTCAATACGGTATTATTCCGGATGCAAAAGGGTGGATGATTCCAATCTTTTAGGAGTATATATGCAATATAGAAAGGATAAAAAATCCGGCAATGAACTGTCTGTTCTTGGATTTGGTTGTATGCGCTTTCCCCGGAAAGGTGGCAGGCATAGTGCCGGTTCTCAAAATTTTAGCGCAATTGATCTAAAAAAAACTGAGCAACTCCTTATGGAGGCTGTTGAACAGGGAGTTAATTATTTTGATACTGCATATTTATATCCTAAAAGTGAAGAATCTGTTGGAACTGTGTTTGAAAAAAATAACGTACGTGAAAAAGTCTATATTGCAACTAAATTGCCCTTAATATTTTGTCACAACCGGAATGATTTTGACAGATTTTTTACGAAAAGCCTTGACCGTCTTAAAACTTCGTATATTGATTATTTTTTATTACACATGCTTACTAATTTTAATCAATGGGAACAATTACGAGCGTGGGGTGTTGAATCGTGGATTACAGAACAAAAAAAATTAGGAAAAATTCGGTATATCGGTTTTTCTTACCACGGCTCGTTGCAAGAATTTTTAAAAATTATAGACTCATATCCGTGGGAATTTACCCAAATTCAGTACAATTATTCAGACGAAAATTTTCAAGCTGGAATTACTGGTCTTAAAAAAGCTGCCGAAACGATGCCGGTCATTATTATGGAACCACTCCTTGGAGGTAAATTAGCAACTGGGTTACCAGAAAAAGCGGTACAACTCTTCAAAAACGCAAATCCGACACTGTCTCCTGCTGCGTGGGCACTTAACTGGATCTGGAATCAGATTGAAGCGACGGTAATTCTTTCCGGTATGAATACCCTCGAACAATTACATGAAAACGTTCAAACAGCTAATAATGCTGTACCAGGACTATTAAGCACCGAAGACATGACGGTATTTCAGAAAGTACGTGAAGTTCTCAACAGTACGTACAAAATTCATTGTACCGGTTGTAATTACTGTATGCCATGCTCCCACGGAGTCAATATCCCTGCATGTTTTTCTGCATACAACACTTCATTTGCTTTAGGTATGTCACTTGGAATGCAACAGTATACCACGAGTACAGCAGTTACTTCAAAACAAACACATGGAGCAAGTCTTTGCACGAAATGCGGAGCTTGTGAAACTCACTGTCCACAACATTTGCCTATCCGTGAACATCTGGAACAAGTACGAAAACGAATGGAACCGTGGTGGTTTCGCTTCGGAGTTAGAACTGCCCGAATATTCCTCGGACATTCGCGTGCTAAAAACAGTTAACGCCAAGAAACTTCATAATGGAGTGCCGTTTCAAGTACTAAAAGATCGATTAAAGGAATATCAAATTCAACCCTTCTTCCATTGAAAACTCCTCCCTGGCTTCGAGAGACAGGACGCGGAAATTCGATAGTTGCACGGATTCGTGCAGCGGCAATTTCGTCAGCAATTGGTTTATTGTACACCGACCGTACTAAATCTAAATATGCGGCTTTAGAAAGTATTTCGCCCGTAACTACTGGTGCCATGATAGCAGCAAGATATTCTGAAACTTCTTTTGAAACCAAATCAACAATCTGTGGACCGCTTAACCTATCAATATCTATAGCAAAATTGCCGTCAGTAGATTTTGTTGGAGCACGGTAGCGTGAAAATTGCTTGCCTCCTTGTGAGGTTTGAACCGAAAGAAATTTATTTATGTCGGCTACAATGATAGTTCCTTCAATGGTCGTTGGATTAATATTTCGAAGATCAGCAGAACGTACCCCCGCTGAAGCGCTTAACGAAGCAGCAATTTCAGATCCATTAACCACTAAATTTCCCGGATTTGTTCGAGCATTAACCGCTGACAACTGTCGGATAAGTGCTGCCATACGCGGTTCAACCGTCATACGGAGAGTCACTGTTGCTGAACCGTCTGCACGAACAGTACTGGAAATACGGGCAGTACACGAAACTAAAAAAAGTGAAAGTACAACAAAACTATAATATATTCTTTTCATAAAAAAGAACGGTGTGAAACCTCATACATTTTGGTTTAAAACACCGCGGCAGGTTAAAACCTGCCTCCTTTCTCTCAATATTGTTTTTCGTGTCCCTAACAGAGACAATTTCTTTTCTTCCGAATATGGAATCTTTTTAGTAATCAAATCCTTTTTTAGATAAAGAGTCAACTCCCTGAAGAATTGCCCATTACAACAGTTCTTGATCTTCATAAGATTTTGTTCCATACTATCTATAACTAAAACAAACGGAAACCTGAATTCCGTACATAATTAAGGAGAATAAAGTGCCTTGCGGAAGAAAACGCAAACTACAAAAAATTGCGACCCATAAACGTAAAAAAAAGCTACGGAAAAATCGACACAAAAGCAAATAAATCTTCAATTCTTGCACGCATCAAGGGGCCGGTTGATCTAAAGGCGCTCAATGCGAGCGAGATTGAAATACTTGTCCAGGAACTTCGTGACACTATTATAACAACAGTAAGTTGTACAGGCGGGCACTTAGCTTCAAACTTAGGAACGATTGAGTTAACTGTCGCACTCCACAGGGTCTTTGATTCTCCAAAGGATGCAATTGTTTTTGACGTTGGACATCAATGTTATACGCATAAACTTTTAACGGGGCGTTTTAACCGTTTTGGTACGTTGAGACAGGCAGAAGGATTGTCAGGTTTTCCAAACCGTAGCGAAAGTGTCTATGACATATTTAATACCGGACATGCGTCAACGGCAATTTCCGGGGCGCTTGGTTTACTGTTAGGAAATCAGTTACAAGATATTTCCACGCATGTTGTTGCCGTTATTGGAGACGGTGCGCTTACTGGTGGACTTGCATACGAGGCGCTTTCTCATGCAGGGCATCTTCAAGTTCCATTGATTATCATTCTCAATGATAATGCAATGTCCATTAGTCCGAATGTCGGGGCACTTTCCCATTATTTAAGCAGACTTTCTATGAAACGGCATTATCAACTGTTACGGCAGGCGCTTGATTCTACTTTACAGCATATTCCTATACTTTTTCGATTGATGGAACGAATAAAAAGAGCCATTAAAGCAGTAGTTTATGTAGATAATTTTTTTGTCGATCTTGGGTTTGAGTATGTTGGGCCCATCGAAGGACATTCTGTTGCTAAACTCGAACATGTTTTTCGTGACGTGCGTGACTTAGGCCGTCCGGTTGTCGTACATGTTCTGAGTAAAAAAGGAAAAGGGTATTCTTATGCAGAGCAGGATCCGGGGACTTATCACAGTGTTGGAGTTTTTTCTGTAACCGAAGGAATTAAAACTGGTTACCACCGTGAGCAAACGTTTACTGATGTTTTCGGTACTGTGTTGACAGCAGAGGGCCGCTCCGATCCCCACATTGTAGCAATTACGGCTGCTATGGAAAAAGGGACCGGGTTAAGCGGTTTTTTTCAACAATTTCCCAAGCGCTTTTTTGATGTTGGTATTGCTGAAGAGCATGCGGTTACGTTTGCGGCTGGGCTTGCAATACGAGGGTTACGCCCTGTAGTAGCTATCTATTCAACGTTTATACAGCGGGCGGTTGATCAAATTATTCATGATGTTGCCTTACAAAAATTACCGGTTATTTTTTGTGTTGATCGTGCAGGATTAGTGAGCGACGACGGAGAAACGCACCAGGGCTTATATGATATTGCGTTGTTTCGTTGCATTCCTTCATTTATAATCCTTGCACCGGCAGGAAAAACAGAATTAACATTAATGCTCCGCTATGCACTGCATCAAACAGAAAGACCTGTTATGATCCGCTACCCTAAAAGTACGTGCCTAACGGAAATTCCGATATGTTCTACCCCATTGGTAGAAGGCCGCGGTATTTTTATTCGAAAAAATGGAACATCGATATGTATTGCATTTACGGGAAGTCTTTACCAGCAAATGATTGAAGTAGCAAAACAAATTGAAACTATTGATCTTTATAATATCCGTTTTATTAAACCGGTTGATGAACAGTATTTAATTCAATGGGTTTCCTGCTATAAAACGCTTGTGCTCATTGAAGAGGGCATACAGACGGGAGGTTTTGGAGAGTATGTTGCAGAATTAATGCAACGGTACCAATGTCAAACACACGTTGTAATTATGGCTATTTCCGGAACAAAACCTGCGTTGGGAAAAAGAGATGAATTATTACGGTTTAATGCTTTAGATAGTACAAGTATCACACAAAATATTTTAAAAATATTGAATAATTAAAAGCTACAGCAACCTTGTTCTCAGTCTTGTCTCTACAGTTTACGGAAAAAAGAAAGCCCACTGCCTGTGGGATGAAATTCCCTGTAAACATTTCAATTATGGAATAGAATACTCATAATGGAAGCTGATAAATGGGAAACATTCTGCACTATGTAGCAAGTTATTTGTATACCTGCAAAAAGCTTGCTACACTATGTAGCAACTCATTTGCACACCTGCAAGAAGCTTGCTACACTCTGTATCAAGTTATTTGCGCCTTGCAAAAAGCTTGCTACACTATGTAGCAACTCATGTGCACACCTGCAAGAAGCTTGCTACACTCTGTATCAAGTTATTTGCGCCTTGCAAGAAGCTTGCTACACTCTGTATCAAGTTATTTGCGCCTTGCAAAAAGCTTGCTACACTATGTAGCAACTCATTTGCACACCTGCAAGAAGCTTGCTACACTATGTAGTAACTCATTTGCGCCTTGCAAAAAGCTTGCTACACTCTGTAGCAACTCATTTGCACACCTGCAAAAAGCTTGCTACACTCTGTAGCAACTCATTTGCACATCTGCAAGAAGCTTGCTACACTCTGTAGCAACTCATGTGCGCCTTGCAAAAAGCTTGCTACACTCTGTAGCAAGTCATGTGCACCTTGCAAAAAGCTTGCTACACTATGCAGCAACTCATTTGCACACCTGCAAGAAGCTTTCTACACTATGTAGCAAGTCATTTGCATACTTGCAAGAAGCTTTAACACTATGTAGTACGTCATTTGTATATCTGTAAGAAATATTCT
>JAISSB010000060.1 GCA_031273325.1 Treponema sp.
TTGCCGGTTTGGTCAAAGCCAATGAATCAGCAAAGGTAAAGCAATCTAATCAAGCTCTTAATCTGTGGACAAAGGCGTTTGTCGACTCATCGGGACTTCCCACATTCGAAATCCAAACAGCCTCTGTCTACCGGGAAAGAACGTATACGGCGGCGGAGCTGACTGACGACTTGTTCAGCATTATGCTGTGGAAGGGCGCTCCCTCAAAAGTAATTACTTTTGAAGTAACGCAACCATCAGATGCTACAACTAAAATAATCTACAAGATTGATTATAGCGCTGTAACATTCACAGCCGCTTCATAACAGTTTTATACCTGTTATAGCCTGCCTTCACGGCAGGCTTTTTTTATTACTTCAGAGGTCTGTCCCCAAATGACAAGAGGTCTGTCCCCGAATCAATGGAGGGTCTTTCTCGAATCAACAGAGGTCTGTCCCCATAAAAAAAGGCTTCTCCGTGCGGAGAAGCCTTTTGGGTATATGCAGAAAAAGCATGTACCAGCTCTAAAAGCGGCTGATAGGAAATTAGTGCATAGTAATTAATTCGTATTCGTTTGTACCTAAACCAATTTTTTCTGCATGGTTTGTTTGCCCGCGCCAGTCGGTCGTTGGGTGAACGTCCGTGAAGTGATCATTGTGTGTTTGCGGCTTATCAAAAAGGATACTTCCTCCAAGTCCAGGAGCAGCATTCACTGCATCAATACAAGCTCGGTCGATAGCAACCGGATCAAAACTTGCAAATATTCCAATATCCGGAATGATCGCTGCGTCATTTTCTCCGTGACAATCACAGTAGGGAGATACTTGATTGACGATACTGATATGAAAATGTTGCCGATTATGCAGCACAGCGGCGGTGTATTCAGCAATTTTACAGCCAAGATCGTATGAACTTGACCCACTGTTATTTGCAATCGCATTAAACGTACAGACACCAATACACCGCCCGCACCCGACACAGCGGCTATGATCGATAGAAGCTTTTCCCTGTTCGTTAAAACTAATCGCTTGATGATTACAGTATTTTGCACAACTTCGGCATCGTTTACAGAGACTTGTCTCAACGTCAGGCTTACCGTCATTGTGCATAATCATTTTACCGGCGCGGCTTCCGCTTCCCATGCCGATGTTTTTAAGCGCTCCGCCAAAACCAGACACTTCATGTCCCTTAAAATGGTTCAGCGAAATAATAATATCAGCGTCCATAATTGCCCGCCCGATCTTTGCAGTTTTACAGTACACGCCGTTCGGTACCGGAACATCCACTTCGTCAATGCCTTTCAATCCATCAGCAATAATATTTTGACAGCCGGTTGACAGGGGCGTATAACCGTTTTCCATTGCCGCATCAAGATGAACAAGAGCATTATTCCGGCGCCCAACGTATAACGTATTACTATCCGTAAGGAACGGCATGCCGCCAAGTTTCTTGATGCGGTCTGCAAGAGTCTTTGCCCAATTCGGGCGCAAAAACGCAAGATTCCCCGGTTCACCAAAGTGAATCTTGATAGCAGTAAACTTATTTTTAAAATCAATTTTTTCAATACCAGCCTTCGTGATCAACCGATCCATTTTCATGAGTAGACTCTCACCAACAGAACAACGCATGGTAGTAAAATATACTATAGAACTCATAGAAACCTCCGTTTCTACTTATAGAAAATTTTAAAGAAAAAATCAAGGAGTTAACAACATGGATTGGGAATTAATATGTGCTGAGCTTGAACTGTGGATGAACAGTCTCGATCAAAAACCTTCGGTAACTGTTGTTGCCGAACAAACAAAGCATGAACCGTGGGCAGTCTTGCTTTCAACGGTGTTGAGTCTTCGGACACGAGACGCTGTGACGCTCGTTGCTTCGCATCGCTTACTTGCAGCAGCTCCCATTCCAGCGGCTTTGCTCGCTATGGAAGAAGAACAGATTGCGTCGCTTATATATCCTGTTGGTTTTTACCATACCAAAGCAAAAAGTCTTAAACGTATAGCAGAAATTCTCATTGAAACGTACGGAGGACAGGTTCCCTCAACGATGGAAGAACTGTTAGCGTTACCCGGCGTTGGAAGGAAAACTGCCAATTTAGTACTCATTGAAGCATTTGACAAAGACGGTATCTGCGTTGACACGCATGTCCATAGGATTTGCAACCGTGCCGGATGGGTTGCAACCAAAAGTCCAGATCAGACCGAAACGGTGCTCCGTGCCGTACTTCCACTTCGCTATTGGAAACGTATCAACAGCTTTTTGGTACTGTACGGGCAACAGATATGCCGACCGGGAAAACCGCGTTGTTCTGTTTGTGTGATCAAAGCTTTTTGCACAAGCTATCAAAAACCATAATCTTTCCACCGCTTTTGTACATATTCAATCATAGCACTGTCCATAGTAAGTGGGTCCGGCCATGGACGGGTATGTCCCTCAGCCGGACCCTTTCGTGTTGCGTCAATACCGATTCGGGTGCCGTAATGAGGAAGCGGGGACGCATGATCCAGTGCATCAAGCGGTCCATCAGAGAATTCAAAATCACGTCGTGCGTCAATATTATTAAAGGTATACCACGCTACTTCTGAAAGGTTATGTACCGCAACGGTAGAATCAACAACAATAATTAACTTGGTATACATCATTTGTCCCATACCCCACAGAAAGTGCATGACTTTCCGCGCATGACCGGGGAACCGTTTTCGTATAGAAACGATGACGCAATTGTGAAATACTCCTTCAATCGGCATATTAAGATCAACGATTTCCGGACAAAGCTGTTTAAGGAGCGGCAAGAAAAGGCGTTCTGTTGCTTTTGCAAGCCAACAATCTTCTTTTGGGGGAATTCCTACAACCGTTGCAGGATACACCGGGTTTTTCCGGTGGGTGATCCGTTGCAAATGAAAAACCGGATAGTAATCGGGCAAAGAATAAAACCCGGTATGATCGCCAAACGGTCCTTCAAGCCGCAATTCTTGAGGATCCACATAGCCTTCAAGGATAAATTCCGCGTCTGCAGGAATGAGCAGACTGCTCAAGGTAGCTTGGCTAACTTCCGCCGGCTTACCGCGGAGAAAACCAGCAAAAAGCATCTCCCATATTCCCGGTGGCAACGGTGCCGTTGAAGCATAAGTAACTGCTGGATCACAACCAAGAGCAACTGCAACCGGCATTCGCTCGCCGCGCATTTTATATTTCTCAAAATATGCCGCCCCGTCTTTATGAATATGCCAATGCATACCAGCAGTTTTATTATCATAGATTTGCATACGGTACATTCCAACGTTCCGTGCATTCGTTTCCGGATCTTCGGTACACACTAACGGTAACGTTAAGAAAGGTCCACCGTCCTGCGGCCAACATGTAAGAATTGGCAGACTTTCAAATCCGCTTTCGTCATCAATAATCTCTTGACAGAGGGGTTTTGTAATTTTTTTAGGCATTAATGCGCGAGCAAGCGGAAGTTTTGCAAGTGCCGAAGGGACAGCTTTAACAAGGTCAAAGAGCTTCAATGACCGCGTTTGAGTCCACAGCCACACCATTAACGCTTCAATTTCAGAAGCTTTTTCCTCTAAAGTATGCGCTCCAAGCGCCGCAGCCATTCGTTGCTCACTGCCGAATGCGTTAATTAACAGCGGATACGGAGACCCTTGAACATGCTCAAAGAGAAGCGCCGGACCCTGTTGGACACGGGTAGCAATTTCTGTAATCTCCCATTTAGGAGAAACTTCTATACTAATTCGCTTGAGAAGAGATTTTTGTTCAAGGACATCGATAAAATCTTGAAGATCACGGTATGCCATACGAAAGTATAGCATAGATGCTCTGCGTCAGAAAGCAGTGAAGGTCTGTCCCCGCTGGTTCACGATTTCACCAAGCTGAGTATGTTTGCAGGAGTACTGTGGGAGATCAGGACAGAGTCCTCGCAGCTGAATATGTCGAGATACTTGTAGGGAGTTGCGGGATGTTCATTCCCAGCCTCTTTCAACAGATTGCTACCCGTGTAGAGCGGGGAAGTAAAATCACGTGATATTTATCGTTTGCAAGGTGCAAATAAAAAAAATCACGTGATGTTTATCGTTTGCAAGGTGCAAATAACAAAAATCACGTGATGTTTATCGTTTGCAGAATGGGACAGACCTCAAAAGAAGACGGGTTTCTCAATGGGGGGACAGACCTCAAATCCTCTTAAGAGAAGTCACCCTTGTAAGGGGACAGACCTCAAAAGTAGGTTGTTTTAAACAGGCAGTTGATTTAGTATGTATAGTATACATTTATTATATAAGGATAACGTTATGAAATTAATTATTAAATTAATGGGTTTAACAGTGCTTACGGCGCTGTTTTTCAGCGCTTGCTTACTTGAAGACCCATTTGATCCCGGTACCAGTACTCCCGGTACTCCTAGTACTCCCACTCCCCAATCCGGAGTCTACGTTGGACTCATTACCTTTGCCGGTAATGCAACAGATTGGACGAACGGTCCGATTTATCTTGATCTCTCCAATCGAAACAAGATTATTGACTGGATAGACACCGCGTATGCATCTACTCAAAATGGAACTGCGCTTTTCTATGCTGTGCATAAAGCTTTTGCTCAATTGACTGCAAACGAATCTCAACTGCCCGCTGACCTTGAAAAGGTAAATGTCGTTACGTTTACCGACGGATTAGACACCAGCTCTTATGGAGCTTCACGAGATAATCCTATTGAAGATAAAGTAAAGGTAGAAGATGCTGACTATCCACCGTATATCCAACAGCAAATTAACAGCAGACAAATCAAAGGAAAGCCAATCACTGCCTATTCAATTGGAGTAAAGGGAAATGATGTAGACAATGATACTGCTTTCATAAACAATTTAAATAACATTGCAAGCGCGAATAATGCCAATGTATTGGACGATTTTACTACAGTACAAAATACCTTTACAGACATTGCAAGTAACATGAATATCGTCACCGTGACTTCAAGATTTACTGTGGTAACAACAAAGTTAAGTCCCGGAACTAAAGTCCGGATGGTTTTTGATAATCCGACGAATGCCATAAATTCTACATCATATCTTGAAGGTACCATAGCGGATTCTGGCGGATATTCGCTCACAGATATCGAATATACTGGACTCAATTCTTTAACGGGGAGGGGGCCGGTAGCAGGAACAGAAAAAGGAACGGAAGTTAGTTTCATAATTAACGGTTTGAGTATTGATTTAACGAAGATAACTCCACAGCAATATTTGTATAAAAATGATTCAAATGGCTGGACTTTAAATAGTGAATATAGAACGGACAGTGCGGTTTCTACCACCGTTGAAAAACATTCTTCCGTTGTATATATCGTGCTTGATACAAGTTCTTCGCTGAATGCAAATGTTGGAGATGTAAAAGAAGCGGCAAAATTGTTTGTTCATTTGTTATACAATCAATCAATAGCAGGGGATAATCCGTCCAGCCCTCTCCCAAGCGATAGTGCTATTATTAACATTCGAAATAATAGCGATAAAAAAATACTGTCATGGGCAGTGTATGACGCGATTTATACTACTGTCGTACATTCCGGCGGTGAAATTGCTATAAATGACAATCGACAAATATCGGTAAATCCGGGGGCATACTACGTCAATGTACAAATTGCTCAGCCTGATCCAATTAATCCTGAATATTTTCAGTTCAGTTTCTACTCTCCTCCTGAAGATGATACTAACTTTAGTCTCATAAGTGGCGAAACGAAAATTTTGAACTTTAACAGAGGCACTGAAGACGATTTCTGATCCCAATTAAGCTAGTTGTTTAAACTAATTTTCTTCGCTATCATGACAGTGTGATAGCGATTTTTTTATTTGTGGTTTCTTTACCGCTTTTTGGGCAGGACATTGTTACCGCTGAACGGTATCTTGAGATGGTTTCTCAACGGTATACGAGCATTCAGGATTATGAAGCAAAGATTAATATACGGTCGGGAACAACGGAGATGACGGGAACGGTGGCGCATGTTGCCCCGTCTTTCCTTCGGCTTGATTTTACCCGTCCCGCGAATCAGGTGATTGTCTTCAATGGGGACCAACTCACGGTCTATCTTCCGGAATATCAAGCAGTGCTTAATCAAGCGGTAACCGAAGCAAATCGGAATTCAAGCGCTTCATTGGCAACGGCGCGAGGCTTGAGTATGCTCCGGCGGAATTATACGACGTCATATCTGACCGGTCCTGATTCTCAACCGTTAGAAACGGGCTCAAAAGAACTCGTGATAAAACTGAAGCTGTCGCGGCGCTCGTCCTCTGAAGGGTTCCGGGAATTAACGCTGAGTATTGACCCGGAGACCTACTTAATTCGGCGGATTGAAGGGAGAACGGTAACGGATACATTGGTCCGCTTTGATTTTAGTGCTGTTAAAATAAATCAAGGAATTCCTGAACAACGGTTTATGTACGATTCGCCCAGTTCGGCAAGCATGTACAATAATTTTTTGTTCCGCAATCAATGAGGGTACTATGGCAAGAAAAGGAATAATTTTTGTTGATCAAGCACTGTGTAAAGGGTGCTTTTTGTGTGAGCGTGCATGCCCGGTCGGCGTGTTAGGAAAAGGCAGCGCAATAAATGCGTTGGGAAATTATCCGATAAATGTGATGCACGCAGAAAAATGTATCGCGTGCGGGAACTGTTATACGGTATGCCCGGATGTTTGTATTGAGGTACGGTATGCCTGAAAAAGTGTTAATGAAAGGAAATGAGGCGATTGCAAAAGCAGCAATCCTCGCGGGTTGTCAAGTTTATTTTGGTTATCCTATTACCCCGCAAAATGAATTGATTGCCTATATGGCTCGAGTTATGCTTGAACGGAAACGGGTATTTATTCAAGCGGAAAGCGAAACAGCAGCGATCAATATGGTCTACGGAGCCTCAGCGGCGGGAGCACGCGCGATGACTTCATCTTCAAGTCCGGGGATGAGCCTCAAACAGGAAGGGATCAGTTATGCAGCAGGGGCAGATATTCCCCTCGTAGTCGTAAATGTCGTACGCGGCGGTCCTGGTCTTGGTTCTATTGCACCGGCTCAAAGCGATTACTTTCAATCAACCCGCGGCGGAGGACATGGCGATTACCGGTCGATTGTTCTTGCTCCAAAGAGTGTACAGGAATGTGCCGATTTGACGTATCTGGCATTTGATCTTGCCGATAAATACCGGATGCCGGTTATTATTCTTGCCGACGGTATGATTGGGCAGATGATGGAAGGAGTTGAACTGCCTCCGGAAATTCCCCCTGAAAAACTTTCAAAGCGGACGTGGACGGTAGGAAATATGGATAACCGCCCGGCACGGCATTTAACGTCACTCAATTTGGTTCCTGAAGAACTGGAAGCTAAGACAAAAGCACGCTTTATGCGCTATGAAACGGTAAAGAAAGATGAAACCCGCTACGAGTACAGTGCAGCACCGGGAGCGGTACTGACAGTGGTTGCCTACGGTACGGCTGCTCGTGTTGTCCAAGGAGCAGTACGGCAAGCAAAACAGGAAGGAATTCCGGTTAACATCCTGAGACCGATCAGCTTGTGGCCGTTCCCAACAGAAATATTGTCGAATATCGCGGAATCAGGCCACCCGTTTCTCACGGTGGAAATGAGTTTAGGACAGTTAGTTGAAGATGTGCGGCTTGCAGTACTTGGCAAAGCACCGGTCCATTTGTTAGGACATAGCGGCGGGGTTATTCCGACAGAAGAAGAAGTGTTTGCTGAAATTAAACGAATAAGTAGATAAGGAGTATATATGTCTAAAGAAGAAGCTATAGAAGTAGCAGGTGTTGTTAAAGAAGCGCTTCCCAACACTATGTTTAGAGTAGAATTAGATAATCAAAATGGGCATAAAATTTTAGCTCATCTTTCTGGAAAAATGAGAAAACATTATATTCGTATTGTACCCGGCGATCGGGTGAAAATTGCTCTTTCCCCCTATGACTTGAGCCGCGGGCGAATCATTTACCGTGAGCATTAACCGTTTCTTTTTTAAGTAAAACCCACGTTGCACCAGTTCCTCCTGCCGAAGCACATTCATAGCCGCTTTTTCCTACAAAAGGGCAAAGTTCTATGAATCTCAAGGTTATTTTTTGTAAAACACATTCTTGTTCACAGTGGTTTCCCTTTCCATGTATAATGACAACTTTTTCAAATCTATTTTTTTTACTTTCCTCAAAAAAGTTTTCAAGTTCATTCCATGCCTGATCACGGGTTAAGCCATGCAGGTCTAAGACTGCATCAGGTGTTTTGTGTATCACCATAGTAGCATGCTGATATTTGGACTGTTCCCGTTCTGTTTCTTCAGCAGCATCTTTGTCGTACACCCCGTATTTTCGAATCCATTCGGTGATAGGATTTACTCGCTTTTGCTCGGGTTCCGGCTGAACTTTCTTATGTTTTTTGGCTTGAGGAATTGCCGTTTGCCGATCCCATGCGTCAAGAATGTCACCAAATGTTTGTTTTTTCTGTTTGGTAGGAGCTTTTTTCTGTGCCATAGTATATCATCTATAGCTGCTCCCTATATTCACCCTGATTCTGTGTGTACGACGTACTGTTCGCGCGTTGATCCAATGACAGTGCCAACGAACGGTTTCCCTTCAAGAAGGGCTTGAATAGTAGCAAGATTCTTTCCAGCAGCGCAAATAACCGTAAGTCCAAGCGCTGCAGCATGCTGACTTGCAACAGGATCAAAAGGGACTTGAAGCCCGGAAGTCCATACAGTACCAACGATGTTTTGAAACTCATTCCACGAGATATAATCTATGGGGCGAGCCTCAGCATGCAGACGCGGGTCTGCTGTATATACTTTTTCAATATTTGATAAGTTGTACACGACTTGTGCATTAAACTGCTCAGCAAGAAGCACTGCATCATAATCAGAAGAAAAACCGGGCTTCCACCCAGCAGCAACTAAAATGTGCCCGGACCATTTTTCAACGGTAGTGGGATCGACCACGACCGCATCAGGACATATTGAACCAAACACAGCTTTAATGAGTTGTGCGTTGAGGCGGGTTGCCATAATGCCAATCCAATCGGCTTGATCATCGGTTGCTTTATCACCGCAGATCGACCGATACATGTGCTGCCACTGTCTGGCAGGTCCGCCGCCGCCGACAACAATGATAAAACGACGCTTTGAATCAGCTTCAACTATCGTCTGTATCAACAATGCAAAATTACGGACAAAGTTTTCGTCCACTGTCTTCGGGGCTACAATAGAACCGCCCAATGAAATCACGCTTATCACGGTTTTACTCCAATTATTTTATATAGTAGTTTTTCTATTTTTTAGTTTTAAGCTTTTCTTGTCAATTCTCAATCTGCACTGCGCTCCACTCGGTCGTATATGATTGAGGGTCACCGACTACTTCTTCCCAAATATTTTGAAACGCATACCGTGCAGGTGCAGAAGAGACCTGTCCCCGCTGATCAATGTGCGGTACTTTAAGCTCCCCTCGTGAAAACAGTATATGCTGATTATCTAATGTTCCAAATTGAGCATTTACGGTGTCAACAGGAACCCAGCCAAAAGTATCCAGCCAAAACTCTGCCCAATAATGGTTCGTTCCCCGATATATTCCCGCAACAGCTTGAGCTTGTATACCTATATCCCGTGCTAACGCACAAAATAACAGTGCGGCTCCGTAAGAGTCCGTTTCACGTGTTTCAATAATGGCAGACAATGTGCGGTCATGTATATCGGGACTAAACTGCAGTTCACGACGCATCCATTCATATATTCGTTGGGCTTTTATGAATAGATTGGTTTCACGGCCGACAATCGTTTGAGCAAGCGTTTGTACAGTGGGGTCGCTTGGTGGAATCAACGAACTGTCAATTGAAATACTGCTTCCCGGCGCAGGCTCTTGCATAACAGCTTGTACTGCATACCCATCAAGCTGATAACTGACTTCAAGATTAATGCTATGATCGAGTGCATCAAACCGGTACAGTGAACTTCCTTGATAATCGTCAATAAACGGTTCATACGTACGTGATACAAGGCGTACGTTTCTCTGAGAAGGAGACTCCATAGGCTTTGGTACCCATAGATATAAAGTAGGGATAATGTGATCTTCTAGTACCTGTACGGTAACAGAATATGAAAGAGAATATGAACGTTTGTCAGTCAACAGCTTTGAACCAACACGGTTTTGTATGGTGAGCGGAACGTGATTTGTTTCTCCCCGTTTCGTATGTACTTTTATAAAACCATGCTGTGCGCCGTCCGGAACACGTACCCGGAGTTCTTGTTCTGACCACTGTATGTACTCCACAGCTTTAATCCACGCTGATTCGTCCAATGAAAAAAGTACCGCGCCTTTTTCCCGTGAAGTACCAAAATTACTCCCGTTGATAGTGATAACAGAACCGATTGTTGCTGTTGCTGGACTAACAGTATGGATAGTTGGGAGTAAACTTGAAGCTGTCCGCGGCAATGAAATCCGTGTTGCAAGAAAAACAGGATTACTTTTTTTCTGTGCCGTGTGCACAACAACAAGTCCGGAATCAAAAAAATCAGGTACGGTAAAACGGATTTCCGTATCGTGCCATACCCGGTACTTTGAAGCAGTTGGGGCAATTCCGGCTATAGTTATAAAGGACATACCCTGTTCTGCTCCAAAATCAACCCCGCGGAGGGTAATTTCTTCTCCCGTATCTCCTAACATAGGATCAATCGAGAAGATAACCGGCGTTTTCTTTAAACAAGAACTCAGTACCAAAAGGAATGCTGCGTGATAGAGTAAGCATTTAGCGTTGCGCATGAATATCAGCAGTGTATGGAGTCAATTCAAGTTGCAGTTCTATGCGGGATTCACTTGAGATTAACGTATCCCCAAGCGGTAAAAAGTACACTTGTTCTCCGAATTGCAAAGGAATCCGTTGCATAATTGCTTGATATTCCATCCCTTTATTGGGAATATCGATCCATATTTGTCCTTGTGCAACCAAGGTAGTGGAACCGTCGCGCCCTAAATAAGGGGTAAATTTTACATCAACAAGAACATTTTTCCCCGATAATCTAATGGCAACCGGTCTCCCGTAAATAGTCGCCTTTGAATCACTTGATTGCCATATTTCTCGTTGATCTTGTTCAACGATTCGTGAAATTATCTTGAGGATGAGCGCTTGATCCCGAAGTGCCGGAGGTATATCTTCGAGTATCTCTTGAGCAAAAACAACCGTACTGTAAAAGATTAAACTCCCAATAAGAGAAATTTTAGCAAGCTGCATATATTATCTCCGCGTATAATCAGAGGCCTTAATAATAGTCGGCACTCCATACCGTGAGAAACTTTGACTCTCTGGCAATCGAAGAATAACAACATTTTCTTCTTCTTGGTTTTCTAAATACTGAAGCACCCCGGTTTTTTCGGAAAATGAAATAATACTTTCAACATCAAAGGCTGTCCCTCCCAGTGCCATTTCCGGTCCTTTCGGTGCTGGTGCTGTGAGTAGCTGTTGGACAAGGAATGTTGCACAAAATACGATAGTTAAAGCAGCCGCTGCAACGATAGGAAGCGGAATAGACACGGTACGCCGCCACAATGGCAACTTCTTATGTGTAGGACAAGTAGAAAGTGTTTGCCAAATTCTTTCCTGTGCCGGAGCAAAATCCGGACATACTGTTCGCAACAGTATTGAACAGTGCCTGATTTGATTAAGGTATGTCGAACATACCGGGCAACTATTAAGATGTGACTCTATTTTCTCCTTCCATGGAGAAGGAAGTTCTTCGTCAGCAAACATTGAAATCAACTGACGATCCATACTACAAAGCTTATTCACTTTTTTTTTCCCCTAAAAGTCCCATAAGACGCTCACGCGCCCTAAATACTCGCACTTTTACATTTCCTTCACTGATACCTAATACGTGACCAATATCTTTATAATTCATACCAGCATATTCTTTAAGAATTAGTACACACCGCAAATTTTCTGGTAATTTTGCGAGAGCTTCTTGTACCTCAAGTTGGGTTTCTTTCCTAATAAGCGTTTGTTCACCTGTTTCTTCAACTCGTGAATCTTCCTGAAGAACCCTCTGATACGCTCTCCGTTCTCGTTCTTTCCACTTTACATAATTAAGCGACGCATTTTTAACCACACGGATAAGCCAATATTTTGCGTCATTTAACGTAGGAAATGACATTTGTTTTTCATGAAGACGAGAAAATGCTTCTTGACATAAGTCTTCAGCCGCTTCCTCACTTCCTGCAATATGGTATGCAACCCGGAACAGTATTGGAAATACATTCGTATATATCTGCTGAAAATCAACTCCAGATTGTACCCCCACAGTCATCTCCATTTAAAAATTAAAAACAATAGTATATTCTGTATGTTACAATAATCAAGAATTTTTGACAACAGTTCAGGATATATTTTGATTAACTGTTATTATTAACAGGTATTTTAAAATAAATAATACTTGACATTTCTATAAAGATAAATTAACCTGAAAAACAGTATACGGTCTTCACGGGATATAAAATCCCTTAATTTCAATGTTTTATATTCGGATAAACGCATGAGAATAGTAATTGTAAGCGCACCCTCACAGCGGAAAGGCATTCCTGATTATATAAAGTCTTTACAAAAAGGAATGGAATCAATGGGACACCGTGTTGATATTATTGATGCATGGACAGAAGATGGCTTCCGCTTGCCCGGATATGAATATATAGCTGTTGTAGCGGAACAGATTTCATTATTCGGCGGAAAATTACCGGAAAAATTGAATACTATTCTTGCGGTCAACGGTATAAGCGGAAAACGGAGTGCTGCATTTCTTAAAAAGACGACACCTTTTACCTCAAAAGCTTTAACGGCT
The DNA here is from genome assembly GCA_031273325.1 of Treponema sp. Taxonomy (GTDB): domain Bacteria; phylum Spirochaetota; class Spirochaetia; order Treponematales; family Breznakiellaceae; genus BOBG01. The sequence goes on from JAISSB010000060.1 coordinate 12,829, forward strand.
CTCATGAAACTGATGGAGCATGAAGGGTTAATGATAAATTGGAGTGAAATACTCCTCAATAATTCTCATGCAGAAGCTCTCGGCAAGCGGGTAGGAGCATAAGTACACCGGAAACATTTTCCTTCCCCCTTTCAATACAGTTCTTCAACGCATATCTTGATTTTATAGAAACATGAAACCCGCTGTCCTGCGGTAGCTCCCTGAAAAACCCGCTCTTATAGAAGCGGGTTTCCTTAACCTTGGATTCCACTAAGGAATCGTTTTGGATTCCACTAAGGAATCATTTTGGATTCTAGTAAAGGAATCATTTTTGATTCCAGTAAGGAATCACTTTTGATTCCAGTAAGGAATCACTTTGAATTCTGGCACAGCGTTCGATTGGATTCTGGTACGGCATTCGATTGGATTCTGGTACGGCATTCGATCCGATACTGGTACGGCGTTTGATCCGATTCCAGCACGGCATTCGATCTGATTCCAGCACGGCATTCGATCTGATTCCAGCACGGCGTTTGATCCGATTCCAGCACGGCATTCGATCTGATTCCAGTACGGCTTCGATCTGATTCCAGTACGGCGTTCGATCTGATTCCAGCACGGCATTCGATCTGATTCCAGTACGGCTTCGATCTGATTCCAGTACGGCATTCGATCTGATTCCAGCACGGCATTCGATCTGATTCCAGTACGGCATTCGATCTGATTCCAGCACGGCGTTCGATCTGATTCCAGCACGGCATTCGATTGGATTCTGGTACGGCGTTCGATTAGATTCTGGGACGGTGTTTAATCAGATTCCAATAGGAATCCGATTCGATTCCAAATACATCAAAACAATGTAATGGGTGCGGAACTATTGCTAAGTAGTCAGGAGTACATCGAGATATAGTTGTGTGCAGTGCTGACATGCGGATTATGCAGATGTGCATGCGGATAGCAGATATTCGAAGACATATATACCGTTACAGCAATCACCGGCTGTTTGTGATTGAGCAATGACAAGCACGTTTCAGCTGTGCAGCTAGCTCGTACAATCCTCTTGCTTGTCCAGCAGAGAAGGTTAATCTCACGTACGAGCCGTAGGTTTTCTTTACAAAATAAAATATAGAAACACAGTCCGCTTAAGCTTAAAAATTTTTATTGAAAAAAAACAAAAAAGTTCTTGACAAAAAAAACAAAAAAAATTACTCTATAACTTCATTGGGACGTAGCCAAGCGGTACGGCATCGGCCTTTGGAGCCGACATTCGCAGGTCCAAATCCTGCCGTCCCAGGAAAAATGGGGGATCTATGGCTAACATAGTGCTTAGCGCACAAACGAGGGTAAAAACAGGCTCAGGTGAATCACGCCGGATACGGCGTGCAGGTCGTATTCCTGCAATTATCTACGGAAAATCTGAAAAACCGGTGACTATTGATATAGGAGCAGGAGAATTTTTAACCCATGTAAAAAATTTAACGCGAAGTACCATTCTTACCGTTGATGTTAACGGTAGCCCTTATAATGTGTTTGTAAAAGAAGTACAACGGAATATCGTGACCGGTGCAGTATATCATGTTGATTTTTATGAAATTGCAATCGATGTACCAATTCGTGCCAAAGTACGCATTAGAACAAAAGGTAACCCCATTGGCGTTCGTGACGGCGGTGTTCTCGAATTACCTACCCATGAAGTTGAAGTCGAATGTCTTGCAGAGGATTTGCCTCCCCGAATAGAAGTTGACATCATAAATCTTAAAGCAAATCAATCGATTCATGTCCGTGATTTAAACTTAGGAGAACGGATACGCGTAGTATCCGGTAGCGATCAAGTAGTAGCTTTAGTGAAATTTACTAAGGGAGAGAGTGCTACACCAACTGAGACAAAATAAAACACTTGAACAAACTGTTTCCTGTGTATTAGATCAGGGTTTGATGGAAACAGCGCTCCTTGTTGCAGTGTCCGGTGGAGCTGATTCAACGGCGTTACTGTACGCGCTCAGCGAAATAAAAAAATCTAATATTTTTGTTCTCCATGTCGATCATGGAATTCGTTCTAAAAAAGAATGTTATGAAGATGCACAGTGGGTTAAGCAGCTCTGTGTCCATTTAAATGTTCCATGTCGGGTCATTCATGTGCCATGCGGAAAAATTCAACAAATTGCCCAACAGAAACATATTGGTATTGAAGCAGCAGCTCGTCTCTGTCGACACAGTATATTGCAACGGGAAGCACGGCGAATCGGCGCGCAAAAAATTTGTATTGCCCATACAAAAGACGACCTTTTAGAAAATATTCTTATGAGGTTTTTCCGAGGAAGCGGACCCGACGGATTAGCAAGTATGCAGGAACAATCAAAAAATATTGTGCGTCCGTTAATAACTGTGACACGAAAAGAAATTATTCACTATCTTTCAGAAAAAAAGAGCGTTTACCGTAGCGATTCAACAAATAATGATAACCGTTTTTTACGCAATAAATTCCGGAATCTTTTGATTCCTTATTTAAACGAGCTTATTCCGCACTGGCAAAAAGCAGTACACCATGGTGCCGAAACACAATATTTGATTGCTCATTATCTTAATGAAGAAGCACAGAAACATATTAAATGGCAGAAAATAAACGATGGATTAATGACCGATTCAAAAATATTTTTTGAGCAAAATCCTATAATCCGTGAAGAAGCTCTTTTTTATGCAACAGATACTGTCGTCAAAAACAGATCACAACAGAGCTATAAACCGGATACAGTTTCCAAAAAGATCACAGTTCCAAAACGAAGGGTATTTCGTTCATTTAATCAACATACCCGTGCTTTAGACGCGGGACCGGTTCGTATCGTACAAAAAAATAATACTATTACTGTGCATCCCTACCAATCTGCAATTGAAGAAGCTTTTACGTTTGTCATTGAAAAAATAGGACTATATACGTTTAAAAAACTGAATATTAACTGTACGGCAGAATCAGAAAACAATGGATTTTATACGGAATTACCGGTAGTGCTGTATGGAAATAATCGTACGATTACCGTAGAAGATATACAGGGAACCGTAGGATATATGTTCTGTACCGACAATTTAATCACCATAAAACATATCCGTACCCATGGAACTTTTTTTATTGCTTTTAGTTATGATGGCAAAACATTTGATTCTTAAAACCAAACATAGGCTAATTAATTTTTATTTTAATACACAAAGAGGAGATAAGTATGCACAATTTTGAGTACTATAATCAAACGAAATTGATTTTTGGAAAAGGTACTGAACAAAAAGTCGGAGAAGAAATGGCGCATTATGCGAAACGGGTATTGCTGCACCATTCAGGGGGATATCCCGTAAAATCCGGGCTTATTGATACCATTAAACAGTCGCTTGAAAAGGCAGGTGTTGCATGGGTGGAGTTTGTTGGAGTACAACCTAATCCGCGACTTTCGCTCGTGTACGACGGCATTGAATATGCTAAAAAAGAAAAGGTAGAAGCTTTGTTGGCAATAGGCGGCGGTTCTGCTATTGATTCGGCAAAAGCTATTGCGCTCGGCGCCGTTGACAACGGAGATGTATGGGATTTTTATGCGGGCACCCGCGTTCCCCACAAAGCATTGCCTGTTGCAACGGTGCTTACTATTCCTGCAGCCGGCAGTGAATCGAGTATCAGCTCGGTACTTACGAACGAAAAGGGACCGTGGAAGAATGGGCTAAACCATGCAAGTATCCGTCCGGTTTTTTCCATTCTCAATCCGGAACTGAGCTATACGCTGCCGCCCTATCAAACAGCGTGCGGCATAGCAGATATGTTAGCACATATTATGGAACGGTATTTCACTCCTGAAAAGGATCATGAATTGACTGACCAACTGTGCGAAGGAACGATGCGGACCATTATTCGTAATGCGCGGACTGTCTTTAACGGAGGAGAGAAAGATTATCATGCACGTGCTGAAATTATGCTTTCCGGGACTATTGCTCATAATAATATGCTCGATATGGGGCGTATCGGTGATTGGGCAAGTCACGGTATTGAACATGAATTATCGGCACTCTACGACATTGCACACGGAGCAGGACTTGCTATCGTTTTTCCTGCATGGATAACGTACAATATTAAAAAGGAAGTTGCGGACGGTGTGCAACCGCTACGGTTTGCCCGCTTTGCAGCAAAAATATGGGGAGTTGACGGAGCTTACTACGATTTTATTCAAGCAGCATTCGAGGGCGTATTCCGTATGCGGAATTTCTTCAAATCAATCGGCTTGCCGGTAAGTTTTGCTGACGCACAATTACCAACCGATCAGATTGAAAAAATGGCGTTTCAAGCGGTTCGAAGAGGTCCTCTCGGCAACTATACAAAATTGGACAAAACTGCCGTCGAATCTATTTTGAAAGACTGTACCGTGTAACTCCTGTTAAGCTGCTAAAACAGCGCCATAGCTGGATAGTTCAACTACCGCTGGTACAAGCCAGCGGCTTGTAGAATCCTTTACAAGAAATTTCATCCCACAGGCTTATCCTGTGGATTTTCTTTTTCTTCACCCATGATATAATCCTACATATCTTATGTGGGATCATGAAAAGGAGTATGCTTATGAGTTTTAAAAATATTGATATTCAGGATTTGCACTTGAATCCTATTGAAATGATCGGCGAAGAATGGTGGCTCGTCACAGCCGGAAACAAAATAAACGGTTACAACACCATGACTGCTTCATGGGGGCATATAGGAGCTATTTGGGGACGGTTGGACGAAAAGGCGCACAACCTTCCAACCGCTATTGTCTATGTGCGGCCGCACCGCTACACAAAAGAATTTATGGATCGGGAAGAAGTTTTCACCCTGTCCGTTTTCGATAAAGCATACAAGAAAGCACTGACTTATCTGGGGACTCATTCCGGACGCGACGAAGATAAAGTTACCAATGCTGGAATTACACCGGTATTTGACGATGGGACTAGCTATTTCGCAGAGGCAAAAATGGTATTCATCTGCCGTAAACTCTACCATGCACCGCTGCTCGAACAAGGGTTTGTAGATAAAAGCCTGGTAGAAAATAATTATCCGCAAAAAGATTTCCACGAAATGTATATCGGGGAAATTGTAAAGATTTTATCAAAATAGGCATAGAAAAAACCAAGAACAAAAGATGTACGTGTTGACATTATATTAAGGCAATTCTCCATTGTAAATGACTCAATCATTTGCTACCATACTCGCATGGAAGCTGAAAAAGCTCACGTGAGAACTATCAAAACTACACTCCCGCTCACTGAAGATACAGAAAACCTTCATTCTCGACCCGATGAACCACGCAGTACAAGTGTTTGTACTGTTGTTTGCACACGAACAGCACGCAACTTCCTATCTCTATCGGTGCAGCTAGGTACAATTCTCTGGGCTTGTCCCAGAACTCATAGAAGGAGAGTATATATGGATTCATTAGAAGACCTTCTGTTCGGCAATGCCCAAGAAGAAGCATTGAAACGGGAAAAGGCAGCACGGGAAGAAGCAGAAGAGAAAGCGCAAAAAGCAGAGGCTAAAGCGCAAAAAGCGGAAGAAGAAATACGAAAACTGAAAGCAGAAATCGAGGCACAAAAAGCAGAAATAAAAGCCGCTGCAGAAAAGGCCGCAGGAGAAAATGCCCAGAAGGCAGTGTGGGAACTAACTGCACAGAAAGAAATGGATCCGTTAGAAGACCTTCTGTTCGGCAAAGCCAAAGATGAAGCAGCGGAACGGGAGAAAGCCGAAGACGAAACACGAAGACTGAAAGCAGAAACCGAGGCGCGAAAAGCAGAAGAAGCTCTAAAAAATGCAAATGACAGAGTACTAAAAGCAGAAGCCGAAACGCGAAAAGCAGAAGAGAAAGCGCAAAAGGAAGCAGCAGAACGGGAAAAGGCCGCACGAGAGGAAGCACAAAGACAATGGGAAGAGGATGCAGAAAGCGGACAGGAGTTGCGTACCCTTACGGGTCATCAACAAGATATTAATTCAGTAGCGTATAGTCCTGATGGGCGGCGTATCGTGTCGGGGTCTGATGATAAAACTATCAAGATATGGGATGCGGAAAGCGGACAGGAGTTGCGTACCCTTACGGGTCATCAATCTCATGTTTTATCAGTAGCGTATAGTCCTGATGGGCGGTTTATCGTTTCGGGGTCTGATGATCAAACTATCAAGATATGGGATGCGGAAAGCGGACAGAATCTGCGTACTCTTAGAGGTCATCAATATGATGTTAGATCAGTAGCGTATAGTCCGGATGGGCGGTTTATCGTTTCGGGGTCTTGGGATAACACCATCAAGATATGGAATGCAGAAAGCGGACGGGACCTGCGTACCCTTACGGGTCATCAATCTCATGTTAGATCAGTAGCGTATAGTCCTGATGGGCGGTTTATCGTTTCGGGGTCTTGGGATAACACCATCAAGATATGGGATGCAGAAAGCGGACAGAATCTGCGTACCCTTACAGGTCATCAAAATTCTGTTTGGTCAGTGGCGTATAGTCCGGATGGGCGGTTTATCGTTTCGGGGTCTGGTGATAAAACCATCAAGATATGGAATGCAGAAAGCGGACGGGATCTGCGTACCCTTACCGGTCATAAATCTGATGTTCTTTCAGTAGGGTATAGTCCTGATGGGCGGTTTATCGTTTCGGGGTCTTATGATAAAACCATCAAGATATGGGATGCAAAAAGCGGACAGAATCTGCGTACCCTTACAGGTCATCAAAATTCTGTTTGGTCAGTAGCGTATAGTCCTGATGGGCGGTTTATCGTTTCGGGGTCTTATGATAAAACCATCAAGATATGGCGGAAGGGAGTTGCGTACCCTTAGAGGTCATCAAGGTTCTGTTAGATCAGTAGCGTATAGTCCTGATGAGCGGTTTATCGTTTCGGGGTCTTTTGATAACACCGTCAAGATATGGGATGCAAAAAGCGGACGGAATCTGCGTACCCTTACAGGTCATACAAGTTGGGTTAATTCAGTAGCGTATAGTCCGGACGGACGGCGTATCGTGTCGGGGTCTCTTGATAAAACCATCAAGATATGGAGCGTGGAATAAGAAGGGTAAAGAAATTGAGAATACTATTAACCGCCTGCTCTCAAAAAAAGGCGCACCAGTGCAACACTGGTGCGCCTTTTGCCATTAATACTACTGCCCTACCGTGCAATAATGAACGTAACGGTCTTGGTGCCGCGGTAAGCGCCTTTACCGTGAAGGGTGCATTGGGCGTTGCCCACCTCGGTGTTGTTGCGGTACGTCAAGTTGTAGTCTTTGCCCAAGACGAGTGTTTCAGTGCCTTTCGGCGTAACGAACAGCACCAACGGCAGTGGAGTGATCGGCCGTCCCGTGTATGCTTGCTGAGGAATCGGTGCCGGTTCGGCACCGGCGATGTCCTGTTTTGCATGGTGGAACTCTCGATTGAGGCGCTCGATTTCCGGGTTCAGGGCATCAATGAACGCGCCGAATTCGGGCGACGAGCCTAGCAACGCATTGGCATTAACGATGTCCGCAATCTGGTGGTAGACATCTTCAATGCCCCGCCGCACCTCGCGGAAGTTCTCCGCAGGCTTTTCCAACTGTGCTGCGTCACGCTCTTTGAGCAGCTCCGCAAACTCGTTGTAGGCGTTCTGCAACTCGGCACACCGGGTGCCAAGCTCCAGTTTGTTAACATCAGCGGCGTAGTCCCCATCCAAGTTTTCGAGGATCGCCTTCACATCCCCCTCTTGCTCGTCATAGGGCTTTTTGCTCACATCGCCGTATTTTTTGAGAATGATACGCACCCGCTCCGCGGCGGCGACAACATCGTGGTCGGTGCTGTACAGCGCACTGTGTACTTGCGTGGAGACCGCCGACAGGCTGTGATCAAGGATACGGTCGGCATCGGCAATTTTGGGAGTGAGGGCGCTTTTGTACGCCCAGCGCATCAGTGCGTCCTCTTTCTCCAGCCATTCGCTGAACTGGGCGATGAGGACACCGAGGGCCGTCTTAACCGCGGTTCCCGCCGCTGCAAGTGCTGTAGCAACACTTCCGCAAAAATCGTAGTGCGCCCCGTTAGGCAAAGAACGGAACAAAATATTTACTAGTTTCTTCATAAAAATCTCCTTCCCTATTGCATATATATATCATCATAGCATAGTGTAGCAAGTCCCCCACTATCTCGTCATAGGCTGCTCCGCTATGGAGCAAACTTTTTGCACCTTGCGGAAACCTTTAACACTATGCAGCAAGTCATGTGCATACCTGCAAAAAGCTTGCTACACTCTGTAGCAAGTCATGTGCGCCTTGCAAAAAGCTTGCTACACTATGGAGCAAGTCATGTGCACACCTGCAAGAAGCTTGCTACACTCTGTATCAAGTCATGTGCGCCTTGCAAAAAGCTTGCTACACTATGCAGCAAGTCATGTGCGCCTTGCAAAAGGCTTGCTACACTCTGTATCAAGTCATGTGCACCTTGCAAGAAACATTCTGCACTATGCAGTACGTCATGTGCATACCTGCAAGAACCTTTAACACTCTGTAGCACGTCTCTCACTACCTCCTTCAGGGGTTGCTGCATAGTGTATCAAGGCTCACAATACTTCATCAGAGCTTATCAAATCTCTGGGGACAGACCTCCCTAACAAAGTCAGGTTACCCTTGCCTTTCATGCATATCGGATATACTATAGAAAAAAACCTCGTATGGAGTTTTCATTATATGGAGTTCGCGCATGCGCGAGCTAAAGGAGACTATATGAAAGAGAAAGCTTGTAGTTATCCCCAAGCTAAGAAATTAGTTAATTATCCCCCCCCCCCCCCGGCCGAAACTACCTCGCATAAGAATCTCGTCACAATCGGCACACTTTGTCTGTGTGCTGCTATTCTTCGGCTGTGCCGATAAAGAAACACCAATAACACCTGAATACCAAGTAACGCTTGATACTGACGGAGGAACTACGATCCCCTCACAGACGATAGTCGAGGGCGATACCGTTTTGGACTAGCGATCTAAAATCAATGAGGTTGTGGTGAAAGGAGGATTACATGAACAAGTTTGTGGGTTGTATGGGGGTTGTTGTTTTTCTTGCGGTTTTTGGCGGATGTTTCGCCGGAGGCACCGGAGGGGCTCAAACCGCGGTGAACCAGGAACAGGCGGCACTTTTGAAAAAGTATATGCCCCAGGCGGCAGCGGATGGGACGGTGAAGGTGGCGGTGGTCCGCAATCTTTCCGCGGGCGATCACACGAAGCAGTTTCTTGAGGGCTGTGTCTCTGAGGGTCAAGCGCTGGGGTTTACCGTGGACACCTTTATTACCGACGGGGATGGGGAACGGTGTCAGGCGGCCCTGGCGGAGGTGATTGGCCGGGACTATGACGGTCTTATTCTCTCTCATGGGGAGGGGTCGTATACCTACAACGCCCTGAAACCGGCGGTGGACAAGGGCATGGCGGTGGTTACGTTTGACTCGGCTCCCTACCGGAACGGCGATCTGGACGGGGAGCTTCTCAAGGGGGTAACGAGTACCGTTCAGGACGACGCGAAACTTGCCTATCTGTCGTTGCAGGCCTTGGTTACGAGTTTTGAACCGGGGCAGCGGCCCCTGCGGGTTATCCGGGCGTGGATGGGGCCGGGGGTTCCGCCGCTGGACCGCCGGCAGCGTACCTACGATCAGTATGTCCGGGCAGGGACGATTGTTGAGCTTGCTTTGGTGGCTCCCAGTGATTTCGCCGATCCCCGGAACGGCACACAGGCCGCGCTGGCCGCGCTGCTTCCGCAGTATCCCGAGGGGACGGTGGACGCGATTTGGGGTTCCTACGACGAGCTGGCAAAGGGCTGCCTTGACGCTCTTGACGCCGCCGGGCGGAAGGACATCAAACTTATTTCCATTGATATTTCCAACGAGGACATACGCCTGATGGTTTCTCACGGGGATGTCTGGGTGTCTACTACCGCGGCGGATCCCAAACTGATGGGTATTACCGATATGCGTATTGCCGCGGCGAAGCTGGCCGGTGAGTTTACCCCGGACACGTATAGTTTTGACGTACAAGAAATAAAGACCGCGGTGCTGAACAGTTCTATCACCATGGCGGACATCGCGACGGTGCGCTACGGCTGGGGGGCGGAAAAGGGCGTGTTTGACCGGTACGGCTGGATGGCGGACCTAAAAGACGCTGGACTTAGGTAAGGAGGTTGTCCTATGAAATTAAAGATTCGGTTAAGTCTTATAGTTATCGCCATTGTGGTAGCGGTCATCGCGGTTTTCGCCGGGGTGCTGCTGTTCCAGGCCCGCACACTCCAGGAAAACGCGGCTGAGGAGAATCTCAAAAACCTTGCGGGCCTTGCGGCGGCGGAAGCGAAGGACGATTTTGAGCGGTATCTGCATACGGTTACGGCCCTCGCGGCAGTTATGAACGGCTATGAACACATGGAGCCGGGGGTGCGGCGTACGAACTACGATGAGATGCTGCGCTCCCTTATGGAAGCTTCCCTTGAATTCTTCAGCCTCTATACGGTGTGGAAGCCGAACACCCTCGACAGCCGCGCCGGAGAGCTTGCGGGAACAGAGGGTACGGACTCAAGCGGGGAGTATATGACCTGGTTTGTTAGGCGGCAGGGGTATTTCATGGAAACGCGGGCCTATGGGGAAAACCCTGCAGCCTACCGCTCCCTCCTCAACCGTCTGGACACGATGCACACGCCGGCGGTCAGTAATCCCACGGTGGAGGTGCTGAACGGGAAGCAGCTCTACCTGGTGAACATTGAAGCGCCTATTATCCGGGACCGGGATCAGGCGGTTGTTGGCGCGGTGGGGATAACCTTTGATATTGCCCGCACGCAGGAGTTTCTGATTCAGCAGCCCCGGCCATACGGGGGACATTCGGGGGCGTATTTGACGATTTACGCCAATGACGGCACGATAGCTGCCCACCCTGACGGGGCGCTTATCGGGAAGAACTACCGGGAGATTATGGCGGAGCGTATCGGGGACGCGGGGCTGCGTATGATTGCCCAATCCCTCAGCACCGGAAAGCCGGGCTGGAGCGAACACAACGGCCTGTTCTTCCAAAGCTACCCGTTTTATGTGGAGCAAAACAATCCTCCCTGGACAATCATCGTTGCGGTTCCCACGGCGGTCGTGTTTGCAGCGGGTACGGTTATGACCCGGTTTACGGTTATATTCGCCTTTGCCGCGATTATCCTGTCCGGGGCTATCATCTTCCTCGCGGCGGCACAGATTGCCAAGCCTATTATGTATATCTCCCGCTCACTGAAGGATATTTCCGAGGGTGCTGGGGATTTGACGCAGTCCATCGCCCTTGAAAGCCGTGATGAAACCGGCGATCTTGCCCGGTATTTTAACCATACCCTGGGGAAGATACAGGCCTTGGTTATGACTATTAAGCGCCAGGCTACCGCGCTTTTTGATATAGGGAATTCTCTGGCGACGAATATGCATCAAACCGCGGGCGCGGTCAACCAGATTACCGCTACTATCCAGCGTATTAAAAAGCAAGTGGTGAACCAGTCCGCGAGCATAAGCGAAACGAACGCCGCTATGGAACAGATTACCGCCAGTATCGACCGGCTCAACGCGCATATCGATTACCAGAATGAAAGTGTCGCTGAGTCTTCCGCGTCAATCGAGCAGATGCTTGCTAATATCGATTCGGTTACTCAGACACTGATGAAGAACGTGAATAAGGTGAAAGAGCTTACGGAGGCTTCAGGAATCGGGCGCGGAGGTCTTCAGAATGTCGTGCTGGATATTCAGGGGATTGCCCGGGAATCTGAAGGGCTTCTTGAAATCAACGCGGTGATGGAAAACATCGCGAGCCAAACGAATCTCCTGTCTATGAATGCGGCTATCGAAGCGGCTCACGCCGGGGAAGCGGGGAAAGGCTTTGCTGTGGTGGCTTCTGAGATACAGAAACTTGCAGTTTCTTCCGCAAATCAGTCCAAGACTATCAGTACGGTGCTCAAAAAGATAAAAGGTTCTATTGACAAAATGACGAAGTCTACGGGCGAAGTATTAAACAAGTTTGAAGCTATCGACTCAGGGGTGCAAGTTGTATTCCAGCAGGAAGAGCAGATCAGGAACGCTATGGAAGAGCAGGGTAACGGCAGCCGGCAGATACTGGAAACTATAGGTCACTTGCGGGATATAACCCGGCAGGTGAAGGCCGGCTCGCTCGAAATGCTTATCGGGAGCCGGGAGGTTATCAAAGAAAGCGGCAATCTTGAAAAGGTGAGTCAGGGGATTGTCAATGGGATGAATGAGATGGTGAGCGGCGCGGAGCAGATAAACGCCGCGGTGGACCGGGTCAACACCATAAGCAGCAATAACAAAGAAAACATCGAGATTCTCGTCCAGGAAGTCTCCCAGTTTAAAGTAGAGTAAGCCCTCCGAAGGCAAGCTGATTAACTTGACGCTAATCAGCTTGCCCTATTGTTTTTCTCGTTTTCCTGCGGAAAATTGCGAAAAACCACATTATGGGGAGAATCTTTTTACTCATGAGGAGAATCTTTTTGCTCATGAGGAGAATCTTTTTACTCATGAGGAGAATCTTTTTACTCATGGGGAGAATCTTTTTACTCATGAGGAGAATCTTTTTACTCAAGAAGCGAATCTCTTAACTCAAGAAGCGAATCTCTTAACTCAAGAAGCGGGACTCTTAACTCATGAAACGAATCTCTTTCTACATGAGGAAAAACGTGGGAGCGCTAGTCGCGCCGCTCACTGGTCGGTATTAAATATTGAAAACCTAGTGATCGTACGGCTTCTTCGTAACTTTGATGAGCAAAAATTCCTTGCAAAATAATGGCTGAAGAGTAGGTTGCCCACCATTCCCATTGATTCGTTGCTTCAACGATGACCGAGAGTACAATGCGTTCCTGCGGGTCGTCTGTTTGATACGGAGCAAAGGCGGTAAACCATGAATGCCACCGGTTTTCAAGCCCGACTTCCCCTGTGCCCGTTTTACCAGCGACTTCAACCGAGCGGATATTGAGCGGAAACTGTGCGGTTCCTTCGGTGATAACCGAGCGCATGTCGCGCCGTACTGCCTCAAAAATTTCTTTATCAATCGTGCTTTGACGGCTTACTGTCGGTTCAATCGTTTGTTCTACTGCTCCGGAAACAGGATTTCTAATCTCTTTGAGCAGGTGCGGCTGATAAAGCACCCCGTCATTGACAACCATTGCCGTCATATTTGCCATTTGGAGGGGAGTAACAAGCGTATAGCCTTGACCGATTGCCATATTCATCGTATCCCCCTCCTGCCACCGCTCGTAGAATGTACGTTCTTTCCACTGCGGCGTAGGAATAAATCCGGCGGATTCGTTAGGAAGGTCTATACCTGTCGTTGAACCGTAGCCGTATTCGGTCGCATAGTTGAGAATATTCTCTATTCTCAGCCGGTCGCGGCCGACGACCCAATAGTAAATATCGCACGATTGAGCCATAGCCCGGCGTAAATTAACGATGCCATGCCCGGTCCGCAGGTGGCAGTGCCACAGCCGTCCGCCATACCGTATGACCCCTGGACAAAAGACCGTTTGTTCTGCTGGGAACGCTTTTTCCGCAAGAATACCGGTCGTCATAATAATTTTAAACGTTGAAGCAGGCGGATAACTGGATTGAATCGTTCTGTTAATGAGCGGTTTATTCGGGTCATTAACGAGTGTTTGATAATCACTGCCGAGCGGATTCGTAAAAACATTGGGGTCATACCATGGATAAGATACGAGCGCAAGAATCTCTCCGGTTGCAGGACGCAGTACTACTGCCGCACCAATACGCGGTCCGAGCGCTTTTTCCACCAGCGTTTGCAGGTTCCGATCAATAGTAAGCACTAAATTTTTACCGTTGACCGCAGGTTCACGGGTTATTTGAGAGCTTGATATGTTACGCCCGCGGACATCAACCGTGCGGGTCTCCTTCCCTTCTGTTCCCCGAAGCATACTATCATACTGCTTTTCTATCCCTGATTTTCCAATAATATCTCCCCGTTTGTAGCCGCTGTTGTACATTGCGGTTAATTCGTCGCTGGTAATTTCTCCGATGTACCCCACAACATGTACGAGACTTTCTGCATTATTATAGGTTCGGGTCGGCTTTGTAATCCACGAGACGCCGGGAAGGGTATTTTTCCGCTCAGCAAGGCTGGCAATAACGGAAAAAGGAACATTGGTCACCACTTCAACCGGTTGATACCTCTGTACGGCACTGTCAATTTTCTGCCGAATATGGTCGGGCGGAACCGAGGCAATGCGGGCGACTTGTTCGATCAGCGAATCTAATTGGTACGACGAAGGTATGTCAGCCGGTATGATCGTTATCGTGTATGTGTCAACGCTCATTGCAAGCACATCGGTAAAAGAGCGGTCATAAATTTCTCCCCGTTGGGCAGAAATAGTACTCACCCGCTGAATAATATTTTGCGCCAGTTCTTGGTACTCAGTACTTTTAAGAATCTGTATGGTGAATGCTTTGTACGAATAAAAACCGAACAGAAAAACAAAAAGAATCTGTAGTACGATGATACGTCTTCGAGGGTGAAAAATACTAGGATCAAGAGAAAACATAGCTTAAGTATACGTGTTAATATTTTTTTAAAAAAGGTTTATTCAACTCCCGCTGGACAAGCCCAGTGGCTTGTCCCTAGCTACACGGCTGGAACGGTGTTTATCGCTTCTCCTATCGACGGAATGCCTGTCCGATTGCAACGACCGGCATAGGTGTCACGGATATTCTTCGCAGCATGCACATCTGCATAATCCGTGTGTCCACAATGTTTACAGATATACCGAGACTTATTACGGGATTCTTTGTCAATGGTTCCACACCTATTACATTGCTGAGATGTGTAATGGGGGTCTACGTTAACCACATGAATGGCATGCAACATTATACTTCAATTATTGTTCAAACTGTGCACATGACCAGTTTGAAAGCTATGAATTGAATTTCTTCCCTTTGTTTTTCTGTGTTCTGATTCCCTTAAGTCCTCAGGGACATACGTTTGTACATCGGTATTCACAGCTTGGTTATGCAATGGTTGAAGTCTGTCATATACCGCTTTTCCCTTATTGGCTCCTCGTTTAAGTTTCCGTTTTGCTGACAGGTGCGGCTGTACCATCACTGATTATATGCATATCTCCGCTTTGCTGTTTTACATGGTTTCGATGAGAAATCTGTTCCGTCTGAGAGGGTTAGTATATAAGCCTCTATCTACTCCGATAATTGCTTTACCAGAGTGATTCTTTGAAGATTGAACCCGATACTGCACACACCGGTAAAATGCTTTCCGTTTAGTATGGTATTTTAATTGTCCTGCTTGAACATTGTTGGTATGAAGCATGTGATACCGGTTGGTTTATGAACCACTGGGGAATAAAGTGTAAGACTCGTATTCTTCCCCCAACAGACGAGAAAGTCGTGAAATTTCCCCGCCTTGAAAGACAGAGCTTATTCAAGGAGAGCTGTTGTGCTTTTTTCGTTCCCGGTATTTCCCCATTGCTGTGTTGTATGGTTGGAATTCCACGATTTCACCCAAGCGAGGGCTTGTTGTGCGGTAGACTGTAACAATGCTGTGGGGAGATCAGGACTGAGCTTTTGGCGGAAGTATAGCCGAACTTGTGGAGATACTTGTAGGAAGTTGAGTAGTGTTTGTGTGCAAGCTGTACGAATAGGTTGAAGACCTTTTTTGTTTGGTTTATGGTGTCGAGAATGAAGGTTTTCTTTTTTCCATAAACATAAGCTTCTAAGGGAATAGACAGGAATACACGGAGAGTTCTTTTCTTTTAAAGAACTTAAGTATAATCCCCTAAGGAATAGACAGAGGGGCGTTTTTCTCCGGTCGTCAGCATCGGCAGCGGCGCTTCGTGATCGTCCTTATGGTGTTGGCTATGGATTTCACGGTTCCTTGAAGTTATTTCCATAATAAGATCCGAACAAACCCGTTCAACAGCAGTGGTAAATTTATCAACGACATGGCTGAGCAGCGAATGAGCAACCATAGCAATGAGCGCTATGATTAACCCAAAGGCAGTCGTGATCAGCGCTTCATAGATACCGTTTGCAACGATTTGCGCGTTTACTTCCGGGGCTTCGGCTATAGAACGGAATGCGCCAATCATGCCGGACACGGTACCCAAGAAGCCGGTCAAGGGAGCGAGTGAACCCAAGGCAGTTAAGAAATTGAAACCGTTTTCAAGGCTATTGATGCACGTTAATGATTCCGTTTCTACAATCTTTTCAAGATCATGCTCTGAAATGTATGAACGTTTTACCAATGAAGCCAGTATGGGTACCCCTATTTTACGGCTTGTTAATCCTTCAAGGTACGATTTTGCTTTTCGTATGTTCCCCGCGCGTATGAAGGTACTGAGCTGTTCGCCCATATCTTCCATCTTTAAATCGTGGTACGCCAAGAAGATTATCCGTTCAATGGTAATCGATACAGTTGCTATTGAAAAAATGAGCAGCGGCCACATAAACACACCGCCCATTCTGAATAAATCTAGTAAACTCATAACATGTACAGTTATTGTACTATAGGTATCCTTGACTGTCAAGCGAAACGTACTGATGAAGTAATCGGATTCTTGAAGCTTAAAGCCGTTTTGCTTGACGGTAACTAAAATACCCCTGTTCTGAAAATATCACATGATCAAGAAAGTTAATCCCCAAAATATCTGCTGAAGCTTTGAGCCGTTCAGTGATCTCGTCATCTTCAGGAGAAGGATTTAAATAGCCTGAAGGGTGATTATGAGCAACGACAACAGCGCTTGCCCGGTCAAGAATCGGATCAGCAAAGACTTCCCGCGGATGTACAATAGTTTTATTAACCAGCCCAATCGTCACAGTACGGACCGCCAGCACTTCATGCGCTCCATTGAGGGAAAGCGCTATAAAATGTTCTTGACGCCGATCCGCATAATGATAGAGCAGCGAGTAAATATCTTTTGGGTGTACAACATGAATTTTTGCTTTATCCCAGCGCCGCCGCCCCAGTTCCAAGAGAGCTACCAACGCGTAAACTTGCGTTTCATCGATACCGTTGATCTGCGACAGCGTCTGTACCGTTGGAACGGTTTCTATTGTGTCCACATACTTTAAAAGTTCATGGGCCGCATGATTGACATGTTTTCCTTTCGTTCCAGCACTGCTCAGTGCTACTGCCAACAGCTCACGGTCAGAAAGAAAACTTACCCCTTTCGTTTTGAGCTTTTCGCAGAGATTATTTGTACTAACCGTATTGTTAGTATCCTTGTACATTAAAGTGTCCATAGCTTGAAGTACTGGTGAAAGTTTGATTTTGATTGAAACAATTTTTCAGAAACTGCGGGATGAACGGAGCAATTTCATATCCACGCGCTAAAGATTCACATCCAAACGCTGAAGATTCAATTCCAAACGCTAGAGATTCATATCCAAACGCTAGAGATTCATGTCCAAACGCTGGAGATTCATGTCCAAACGCTAGAGATTTAATGCCAAGCGCTAGATATTCAATACCAAACGCTGGAGATTTAATGCCAAGCGCTGGAGATTTATATCTAAACGCCGGAGATTCAATTCCAAGCGCTGGAGATTCATGTCCAAATGCTAGATATTCAATACCACACGCTGGAGATTTAATGCCACACGCTGGAGATTCATGTCCAAACGCTAGAGATTCATATCTAAACGCTAGCGGTTTAAGTCCAAACGCTAGAGATTCATATCCAAACGCTAGAGATTCATATCCAAACGCTAGAGATTCATATCCAAACGCTAGAGATTCATATCTAAACGCTAGCGGTTTAAGTCCAAACGCTGGAGATTCAATTCCACGCGCTAAAGATTCAATTCCAAACGCTAGAGATTCATATCCACACGCCGGAGATTCAATGCCAAACGCTAGAGATTTAATTCCAAGCGCTGGAGATTTATATCTAAACACCGGAGATTCAATTCCACGCGCTAAAGATTCATATCCACACGCTGAATATTCAACTCCAAACGCTAGAGATTTAATGCCAAATGCTAGATATTCAATACCAAACGCTGGAGATTTAATTCCAAGCACTGGAGATTTATATCTAAACGCCGGAGATTCAATTCCAAGCGCTGGAGATTCATGTCCAAATGCTAGATATTCAATACCACACGCTGGAGATTCAATGCCAAACGCTGGATATTCATGTCTAAACGCTAGAGATTCACATCCAAGCGCCGGAGATTCATATCCACGCGCGAGAGATTCATATCCAAACGCTAGAGATTCATGTCTAAACGCTAGAGATTCAATGCCAAACGCGAGAGATTCATATCCACGCCGCTGAGAATTTCTGCGAGAATATCTTTTGCGTCAGTACGGGGTGCGGGATAGTGAGCGGCTCTGCTTAATGCAGTACTGCTGTTTTCTCTCGGGGAATCCGGAATACTAAGCGTGGGCTTGTCCTAACGGGAGTTGAACAGTAGGATAAGCTTATGTACACATTATTAGGTGACGAAGCTGTTGCGCTTGGAGCGCTGCATGCAGGATTAAGTGCAGCTTACGGTTATCCCGGTACTCCTTCTACAGAAATTCTTGAATATTTAATGGCTGCGCCGGGACAACATCGGGCTTCGTGGTGTTCCAATGAAAAAACCGCGCTCGAAACAGCTTTAGGAACTTCGTTTGCCGGTCAAAGATCACTAGTGACTATGAAACATGTCGGACTTAACGTTGCTGCAGACCCTTTTATCAACGGGGCGCTTTTATCTATCCGGGGCGGTCTTGTCGTTGCAGTTGCTGACGATCCGGGGATGCACAGCTCACAAAATGAACAAGATTCACGGTTTTATGCAGCTTTTGCGCTTATTCCATGTCTTGAACCGCGTAATCAACAGGAAGCTTACGATATGACCCGTGAAGCTTTTAGCATCTCTGAACGGTTCCATATACCGGTTTTACTCCGCCTCGTAACGAGGCTCTCGCATGCACGGGCTACGGTGATAGATTCTCCTCCGATTCCTCCGCACGGTTGTTCTAAACCTGAAGGCAAATTCGGTTGGGTTATACTTCCTGCATACGCGCGGCAGTATTATGATTCGCTCATTGAAAAGCAAAAAGCGCTCAACGAATGGGCAGCGCACTGTGCAGTAAACCGCCTTGAAAAAAAAGACCCGCACAGTGTCGTTATTACGTCCGGACTGGGGGGAAACTATTACGAAGAAAATCTAGCTGATCTTATCCGTGTAAGGGCTGAACCGTCACGGCTGCACATTGGAGCTTATCCGGTGCCATCGGTATTAATTCGAGAGCTTTGTGCTGAAGCGCAAGAGGTATTAGTCATTGAAGAGGGACAACCGTTTATTGAAGAACGGCTTCGCGGGATTTTAACGCAACAGATCAGTATCCGGGGAAAATTAGACGGTACAGTCAAGCGAAGCGGAGAGTTAGATCCGGATATTGTCCGAAGTGCTTTAGGCTTAAGCCCTCACCCGCGGACAAAACCTCCAGCGCTCAATATACCAAACCGTCCGGCGCAGTTGTGTCAGGGGTGTCCGCACGGTGACAGCTTTGATACGATAAAAAAAGCTATTGCCGACTATGAGCCGTCGACGGTTGTATGTACGTCCGATATTGGCTGTTATTCACTTGGAGTTCTCCCTCCGTATGCTATTCCGGAATCTATCGTATGTATGGGAGCATCAGTGGGAATGGCGCGTGGAGCCGCTGAAGCCGGTATTCAGTATGCCGTTGCAATTATCGGTGATTCAACGTTTTTACACTCTGGCATTACGGCACTGTTAGATACCGTTGCACAGCAAACACCGATTACTATTATTATTTTAGATAATAGCGCGGTTGCAATGACAGGCTGTCAAGACACTATTATTCCTTCAGAGAAATTACGTTCACTTATTGTCGGCGCTGGAGTTGAACCGGATCATTGCATTGAATTAGCTGCAAAACGACAGTTAATCGATGAAAATGCTCTCCGTTTAAAAGCAGAATTAGCATACCGTGGAGTATCAGTGATACTGTTTAAGCGGGAATGTCTTGAAGCTCTCCGACGGCGAAGAATGTAGTTGAAAAAACTCTCTATTTCTGTGTACTATATATCCATGAAACGATATATACTTATTTTTTTAGTGAGTACTTTTGGAGTTACAGCATTCGCTGATGCAGACACTGATTTTTATATCAAAGAATTTAACAGCGCTAAAAGTACCGGGAATCAACGAGCGATTGTTGAAACAGTTGCCAACGCTTCACTAGATGATGCAGGTGATTTTTATGTGAGTGCGCTCCACACGCTCCTTCAGCAGTATGCAACCGTCACAGGAAACAGTGAATTGGATGCAGCGGACGACACCGCAAAATTACTTGCTTATTTAATTGGGGAAGCAGGCCCCGATTATGCAAGTGCTGGTGCAGATTTATGGGAAGTTGTAGAACGATTCAGCAATCCTGTTGTACGATCAAATGCGCTCATCGCATTAGGAAAGATCGGCGCTACCGATCAGCTTGCTAAAGTAGTACAGCTCCTCAAAGATCTCAATACAAACCGTCCCATTGATAAAGCTGCACAGCTAGGGAGTGAACGAGTTGCATTTGGAGCAATTCAATCGCTTGGCTCCTATACAAACGTTGGCGGGTATGTTCCAATATTTTTTGCTCAAAATAGCTGGTATAATTTTTGGGTTAAGAATCAAGCACAAGAAAGCCGTAATGCTATTACCCAAGACCCTGCAGAACCGTTAACGTCAATTATCAACACTCCAAGCTACAGTTATACTCAAAAACTTTTAGCATTAGAGGAACTTGAAACAAATGAAGCTGCTTCAGAAGAAGCACGGGCTAACGCCGCGGTTGAAGCTCTGTGGGCGGGGTGGCGCTCAATCTCCAATGAGCCTCAAGAGATTCGTTCCCTCTACACGATCCGAAAATTGGCTCTTACGATGATCAGTGAGTATGGTACGAGTGACGAGAGGGTATACCCTCTTTTAAATCGATCGTACATTTATGGAGCAGATGAAGATGAACAAATAAAAGTTATTCAAGCTCTTAAAAAACTGGGAAGTTCCGGTGATGAGAGAGCGGCAGCTCAATTAGCTTCATATTTAACATACAGTGGACAACAATTCGATCGGGGGGCTTTTACTAAGGAAGATGAACGGCTTGTGCGCGCAACAATTTACGCGCTCCGTGACGTACGTCACGGTGTTACAAAACAAGCAATACAATCTGCACTTAATTTAAATTGGTCACCGTCAGTTCGGGAAATACTTAAATCAGCTCTTGAAGCTATTTCTGAATAATTGAGAAGGGGCCTTGCGGCTCCTTCAACACTATTCAGAAAGGATTTTTAAAACATCCTCGTATGTTTTCGCTTCAAGAAGTTCAACTCTTTTTTGAGGACTCTTAAAAAGAAGGCTCATTTCGGCAAGGAATTGCAAGTGTGGTCCTGTTTGATCAAGGGGAGACAAAGTCATAATAAAAATACGACACGGTTTTTTATCCATCGCTTGAAAATCAATCTCATTATCCGAAATACCTAAACATGCAACTAAATCTTTAATAGTGTTACTTTTACCGTGGGGAATAGCGACCCCGTGCTTCATACCTGTTGACATTTTTTGCTCACGTTCCATAATAGCGGCAAATGCTATTTCTTTATCGTTAATTTGATGAGCAGAAACGAGAACATCAAGCAATTCACTGATTATCTCTTCTTTAGTTGTTCCCTTTAGGTGAAGGTTTATTGTGTCTTGTGTAATAACTGTCTTTATATTCATAACTTAATAATTTTAACCTCTGTATTTAAAAAGTTCAAGGAAATTTTCATATTATCCGTGATTCAAGAATCGCATAATTACGGAGCTTTTCTACAAGTGTACGAAAAACGGTTGGAGTAATTGATTGTTCTCCGTCACAAAGAGCATGTTCGGGATCATTATGTACTTCAACAATGATTCCGTCAGCTCCTGCTGCAAGAGCAGCTTTAGCCATTGCGGGTACCATCCAACTTAACCCGGTCGCATGGCTTGGATCCACTATAACTGGCAGATGACTTTGTTTTTTGAGTGCCGGAACAGCACTAATATCGAGTACATTACGAGTATAACTGTCAAAACTGCGGATGCCGCGCTCACAAAGCAGAACCGTTTCAGTGCCGCCTGCCATAATATACTCAGCCGCCATAAGCAATTCTGTAATGGTATTTGCAAGACCGCGTTTGAGTAAAATTGGTTTATGACATTTTCCTATTTCTTTGAGCAGCGTAAAATTTTGCATATTCCGTGCGCCAATCTGAATTACATCAACCGATTCAAAAGAGTCTAGTTGTTGAATGTCCATTAACTCACTCACTAAGGGCATTCCCGTTTCTTGCTTTGCTTGTATTAAAAGCTTTAAACCGTCAATACCAAGTCCTTGAAAACTGTAAGGAGAACTTCGCGGTTTGAATGCTCCCCCTCGCAAAAAGTGCGCTCCTGCCTTTTGTACAGATTTTGCAATGGCAATAATTTGTTCTTCGCTTTCAACAGAACAAGGTCCTGCGATAATACCAAAATATTGTCCTCCAATCTGTCTTGTATATCCGTCCAGCCCTTGTACTTCAATGCATGTATCGTCTGGGTGAAAAGCTCTATGCGCTTTTTTATACGGTTCTTGCACGCGCAGTACTTTATCAACGCAACTAATCGCTCGAAGCGCTTCTTCGTCAATACGTGTCGTATCCCCAACCAAGCCAAGTACCGTTTGACTCGTTCCCTGTGAACGGTGTACTGTGAGGTTTTTCTGTTCAAGGTATGCGGTCAACTGCTGCACGGTCTCTTCAGAAATCCCTGTTTTTAAGGCAATAATCATGATATAAATATACTGTCATTTGGAGGAAAAAAATAGATACCCATACTTTGCAAGAACGTGCTTGCATTATACGCCGTATTCGGAAGTTTTTTGATGATCGTATGTATCTTGAAGTAGATACGCCGCTCCTTTCCTCGACGCTGATTCCAGAATCATGCCTTGAGGTATTTGAAACAACGCTGCTCGTTCCATCGAAATATACTCACAGTCAACCGCTGTGGCTTATCCCTTCGCCGGAATTTTGGATGAAAAAACTTATTTCTACCCATACTGTTAATATGTATCAACTGTGCCATTGTTTTAGAAATGGAGAATCAAGAGGAAGAATTCATAATCCTGAATTTTCCATGCTTGAATACTACACTATGGAAGCCGATTATACTGATTCTCTTGAAATAACAAAGGAACTTTTCGCCCATCTGTCACTACAAAAACCTTTTATACAGATGACTGTTGCAGAGGCGTTTGAGCGGTACGCTGGTTTTGATCTTTTTGATACAGTACAAAAAGGAACATTGGCTTTTCAAGCACAAAAACTGGGATTGGAATTTAATCCTCAATGGAGTGTTTCTGCTTTGTACGATCTTATTTTTGTACATGCTGTTGAGCCGAGACTTTCTCATGATAATCCGGTTGTGCTTATGGACTATCCTACCTTTGTTCCATGCCTTGCAAAAAAAAATAGTGACGGACTGACGGTTCAACGGTGGGAATTGTACCTAGACGGGGTAGAGCTTGCAAATTGTTACTCAGAAGAAACAGATCCCCACTACGTACAACAGTTTTTTGACCATGAATCATTAGTAAAAAAGCAATCTGCTCTTGTACCGCACGCTGTTGACACGGAATATTGGAAGATATTTAAGGATTTTCCTCATTGTTCCGGTGTAGCGCTCGGTGTGGATCGACTTATCATGATACTTCTTGGGAGTCATAGTATTGATAATGTGATACCGTTTTCCTTGATCGGATATTAAACGATTCCTTATTTAAGTGCTTCCTTAGAAAGACGAGAACGGTTTTTCCCCCATGAGAGAACGTGCCACATACTAAGAACAGTAGCTACTAAAACTGCTGCAAAAACTGCTTCAATTGGTCCGTTTGTTAACGCTACCCCTGCAATAACTGTCCACGGATAGATTTTAAAAACTCCAAGCATACCCAGTACAAGCACGGTATTAACCAAACTACCGGCGATAGAACCGATTATCATTGCTCCATACTCACGGCGGCTCGACATAGACTGTCCTTTTATCAATATATAGACTGCATACGTAGCAGGACCAATAAAAAGACGCGGAACAACAGAAATAAGCGGATTAATAAAGGCAAGATCACCAGGATTAACTGCAATAATTGAAGCTTGAATGAGACTAAATAAACCAAATAACAAACCAACAAAAGTGCCAACGATTGGTCCTTCAAGAATGGCGCCAATAAGTACCGGTACATGCATAATAGTAAGAGATACTCCCGGAAACCACGTTACAAAACCTATACCTGTAATTCCAAGTACTACTGTAAGAGCTGCTAACACTCCGGTTACAGCAATTTTTCGTACTCGATTCATTGACTGTTCTGTTTTTTGATTCTTCATTTTCTTTTCAAAATTCCTTTTTAATTGATCCAAGGCAGACTCGAACTGCCGACCTGCCGCTTAGGAGGCGGCCGCTCTGTCCTCTGAGCTATTGGACCAGGATACGAAATGTTAATTCACCCGTACATTTTGTGTCAAGTCAACAATATTGACTAACGGTTCGGTTGAGCATAATCTTAAACTATGGGAAAATTTTTTTTTACTGTCATTATACTACTATTCACGTATAGTATTCTCTACGCGCAAATCAGTGATTCAACTGATTTAACAATACAAATTTCTTCATTGCCGGAAGCAAAAACAAGTCTTATTCAAAGTTGGAGTGTTCCTTTTTTAGCAGGAAATAACGCTTTTACAAGTAATAATACTATCAAAGCTAACCTACGGGCAGAATTAACTCCTATTGATTTTCATATTGGAGCAGACGCTATTTTAACTCCCATAGCGTTTTTGCAGTTTGGCGCTGGCGCACGGATTGGTTCAGGGTGGACTGTCAATGCATTAGGTAAAAAATTGCGCGGTATCGGTATCAACACAGCGGGAGGAGTAATTGAAGTTTCCCCTTTTGACGGACTTTTTTGGCGTGTTTTCGCTCATGGAACATTTCAATTTGATTTCGCAGCTTTAATTCCCGGCGATTGGAATCATGTGGTTTTGAGAACAAGTCATGAAATTAATTATGAAGCATTCACCGGAGCTTCGGCTGGTGAAGCATGGTTTTTTCAAAATGATCATGGAGAGAATCAAAATGGCTTCAATTATTACGGTAGCTTTTTCTTAGGTTATCAAATGCCGCTCATTCTCAACACAGTTGGATTTATGGCAGAAAATGATAAGTATTTGTACAACACACCAAACGGTGATAAATGGGGGGATTCACGGAATCGGTGGATATTTTCGTTTCTAACGAATTTTACTGTGACGAATAACTTAAACATTGCTCTTATAGCACAGTTGCACACACAACGAAACTACGGTACTACGGTAGATGACTTTTACCGTAATCGGATCATTGATACAGCTAAGCCGGAACAATTAGAATTTTATCGTATTGCGACTATCATTTCTTTAAAGTTAAGGTAATTCTTCTCTTGCACAAGTCTTTTTTTTATGCTAGTCTTGGTAAGATAAAGAAATCAATCGGCAACGGGGTTACTTTTTGTCGTATTCTATTATAGTGATTACTGCGCTTTTTGCCTTTATATTGGCGTTTGTCCTTGGCTTAGCGCTTGGGTTTTTTCGTACTTTTTTTGCGGTCCAAGAAGATCCGCTCATAGGACGGATTCGGGAAGTACTTCCGGGAGCAAACTGTGGAGCTTGTAGTTATCCTGGTTGTGACGGTTATGCGGCGGCAGTCGCATCAAAACAGGCAACTGGCAATAAATGTACCGTTGGTGGCTCTGCTGTTGCAGAGAAAATAGCTGCTTTAATCGGTTCTGAAGCATCAATGATTTCGGTTGTAGCGGTACTAACGTGTCAAGGTTCAAAAGAACATGCTCCCATTAAGGGAACATATACTGGTCTCAGAACCTGCCGGGGAGCAAAGCTTTCTACTGGAAGTACGAAGTTATGTGCGTGGGGATGCTTGGGCTTCGGAGATTGCGTTGCAGTCTGTCAATTTGGCGCCCTTTCTATCGGAACAGACGGACTGCTGCATGTTGATCGGGAACGCTGTACCGGATGTGGCATTTGTATATCTGAATGTCCACAAAATCTTCTTGTTGGTATTCCACGTAACCAAGTTGGTCCCCTGGCACGTTGTTCTAACCATGCAGCTGTACGCGCTTCTGTACGTAAAACATGCACAATAGGATGTATTAAGTGTGAACTTTGTGTAAAGAATTGCTCTCAACACTGTATCACTATGGTAAACGGTATTCCAGCGATTGATTATAATTTATGTACTAACTGCGGTACCTGTATGAGCAAATGTCCCGTAAAGGTATTGGACAGTATTTAATTCTGTAGGAGGGGTTTGTGGCATACATACATGCGATGTCCGCCTATAAAAATGCCGGTATTACAACAGCAAGTGGAGGGCAACTTACTATTATGCTCTACGATGCTACGGTACGACACCTTGATAATGCGCTAGAATTGCTCTTAGCACATATGAATGGTAAAAGGGAGCCGGGAAAAATTGAAAAAATTAGTCATTCTCTTTTGAAAGCTCAAGAAATAATTGCCGAACTGGTCACTACGTTAGATATGGAACAAGGAGGAGACATTGCAAAAAACCTTCTTGCTTTATACCGATGGTTTCACAGTGAGTTGCTCGAAGCAAATATTAGTCAAGATAGTCAGCGGGTGACCGTTGTGCGGAATTTAATGAGTGAATTACGTGATGCCTGGAATGACATTGTATCGCGAACGGCAGCAGTACCCGGAAATAACACCCAGGGTATCAGTATTGCCGGCTGAAGAGTACCTTCAAAAACTTCTTCACCGTCAAATCGATTGTTTGACCAATTGTCGTGAATTTCTCATAAATCAACAAAACGCTATTGAACTGCATCAGATTCTCGGTGCAGTTGAAGCTGTAAAGGAAATGCTCCAACAGTTTTTTTCTATTCAAAAAGTTGTTAATTCTTGGACTGTCGAGTTTCCTGAAGCTGCACACAAATGTTCTATTCTTATAAATAAAGTGTACTGCCTCAGTGAGCAACTCAGCGCTGAAACAGTACAAGCTACAAAGCACATTACACAAGAGATGCTATATATCCGCGAAGAATTGGAAAAAATACACCAAAATCCTTATTTTCGTGTAAAAGTAATCGAACCTATTTTAATTGATATTAAACAATAGGTGGAGCTAAAGCCTGAAAATCCCATTCAGGAGGGATTTTCGTTGGTATTCCCTGATCATTAACAAAAGCCCATGTTATTTTAGCGTTAACAATTAAAAGTGATTCACGCCAAATTTGTTGGGCAAATATTCCGCTTGCAAGAGCTTTTTT
Organism: Treponema sp.; assembly: GCA_031273325.1. Taxonomy (GTDB): domain Bacteria; phylum Spirochaetota; class Spirochaetia; order Treponematales; family Breznakiellaceae; genus BOBG01. The sequence continues at coordinate 40,194 of JAISSB010000060.1, forward strand.
TAGTGGCCATGTCTGAATTATTAAAAGATCGTCAGAAAAAGCAGGGCTTTTATATTCAATTTCAATTTTTGCCGTATAAACTCCATACCCTGCGCGGCGGAGAGCTTTATAATCAAAATTAATCGAACGTAAAAATTCACATCGTGCATATTCAAGGTAATTGAGATAAACAGCATTATTCACATGCCCATAACTGTCACATTCGTATGTGCGCACCTGTAAAGAACATTGCATATTCTACAGTGTAGAGATAATAATTTTTTATTTCAAGACTTCCTAAAATGAAGTACCGCCGACGATTTCCGCCATCTCTTGGGTAATACTAGCTTGCCTAGCACGGTTATACGTGATTTGCAGATTGCTAAGCATTTCTTCAGCATTCTTTGAAGCTTCGTCCATTGCAGCCATTCGAGCGCTTTGCTCGCTGGTATACGCTTCAATTAAACAACCGTAAACAAGCCCTCTAACATAAAAAGGAATAAGCGTATTGAAAACTGCTTCTACTGAAGGCAGATATTCAAAACGAAGTATTTCTCGTTTTTGTAAACCACTTTCCACAAGCGCCTGTTGTATTTTTTTCGCGTCCAGAGGAAAAATTTGCCGCTCACTTGGAATTAACTTTATGGTACTATACATATGGGTATACACTATGTGGATTTCGTTGAACACTCCCCATAAATATTGTGAAATAAGATAATCGCTAATCATTTTCGCATCGTCAAAAGTTGGTAGTTGTGCGTGAAATGAAAAATTTTCAATAATATGGTACGGTGAATGACTAAGATGCCGATATCCAATATTTCCAACCGGAATCAAAAGGGGGTTTTGAACTTGTTCGCATACTGTATTGAGATAGCGGAAAATATTTGCATTGTATCCTCCGGCAAGCCCTTTATCAGTACTTATAATTACAATTGCAGTTTTATGCTCACTATCTGCCGAATTTTCAAAAAATTCACTGTGAACCCATTCAGCTCCTGCTATAATATCATACAGTGACTTTTGAATCCTCGTAAAAAAAGATTTTGTATCTTCCAACACCCGGCGACCTTTACGAAGTTTTGCTGTTGAAATAAGGTTCATTGCTTTTGTTACCTGTAGTGTTTGGCGGATTGCACGCATACGCAAACGTACATCTTGTCCACTTGCCATAAAATTCTCCTTAAGTTCTATTACGCCGAGTATGTAACTCTCTATGCAGAAGCACGATGCCTAGCACAACAATAGCTACCATTATGAATATAAGTTGTATTTTCTTTTGGGTATCAAGATAAAAAATCGGTTTTTCTACTTTCAATGCGGTCCCTGCATCAAAAGATGAATCCGGCGTGCCCATAAAGCCGATAAAACGGAAAAAACGGTCTTCAGCACTTCCAAAGCCTAACTTTTGGGCATATACCTTAATAATCTCTCTATCTTTTTGTTCAAGTGCATCTCTTAAAGTGTTTAAATGGGTATTAGTATAGCTCAGTGTTTCTATGTGTTTTTGTATTTGCTCGATTTGAATATTCAGCTCGTTATATGCTGGAATACCTTTACTTCCATAGTAAAATATAAAAACTACGACAGTTAATATAAGAGCACACAAAATAAAAACCGCATATTCGGTAATAGTTTCATATTTTTCCTGACGAGACATTTTTATTCTCAAACCTCCCTGTTTGATACTTTCATTAATTATGCATGTTAATACTGTGCTTAAGCAATAGAATCTCTTAGTTAAGATTCTTTATGAAGATGGGACAAGTTAAAACACTTGATTTATTTTTTAATACGTGATTATAATGTTATAAAGATGTGGTATTAGCCTTTGTTTTCAAGAAATTTCTTACTTAAGGAGAGTTTTTCAATGTCAGACAAAAAAGAAATATTGGACAGTACTAACTATGATGCCGCTGGAGCGTCCGATGAACTAGAAAAATATGGGGATTTTGTCACAGGAGACTCTCCAAATGAAATGTTCGACGTTTTTAGTGAAGGCAGTGCTGACGAGGTATCGATTCCTGCACTCGAGACCATAGAACAGGTAGCACCGGAACAACCAACTGAGAGTGAAGGTAGTGCTGACGAGGTATCGATTCCTGCACTCGAGACTATAGAACAGGTAGCACCGGAACAACCGACTGAGAAAGAAGGCAGTGCTGACGAGATATCGATTCCTGCACTCGAGACCATAGAACAGGTAGCACCGGAACAACCAACTGAGAGTGAAGGTAGTGCTGACGAGGTATCGATTCCTGCACTCGAGACCATAGAACAGATAGCACCGGAACAACCGACTGAACGGGAAGCTGATAGTACGGCTGTATCACCTCAAATACTGCAACAGATCCTCGGAGAGATTAATCTCATTAAGAACAACTTTGATTCTCTTAAGGAAGAGTTAGCTAATGGGCAGATAATTGATAAATTAAGCTTTATTGAAAGTGAATTATTTACTTTAAAGCAATCAATAGCTAAAAAATTTGAACCCCCTGTTAAAGAATTTCCTACAGAAGAAGAATACGGTTTTTTTGATGATAGTGACGATGAAAAGATCGCTTTGACTGGTAGTGAACTAGACAATATTTTAAGCACTTCAAATTTTACCACAGAAGCGGAAGTTCCTGTAAGTACAGAAGAGAATATCGAGGATACTACGCTTTCGGGCATTCAAGATAAACAATCTCTCATAGAAAACAATGAGATTTTTGATTTGGACAGTATTGTACGAGACTCCATTGAAAAAACAAAGTTACAGTTTAACCTTGAAGACGATCTTCCAAAATTTAGATCTGTTGATGATGTTTTGGGTACCACGGAACCGGAAGAAGAGCTAGGACCGATTGATTCAGGTACCACGGAACCGGAAGAAGAAATAGAGCCGATTGATGTAGGTACTACAGAGCCGGACGAAGTGATAGAACCGATTGATTCAGGTACTACAGAGCCGGAAGAAGAGCTAGAACCGATTGATTCAGGTACCACAGAGCCGGAAGAAGTAGAGCAAATTGATGTAGGTACTACAGAACCGGACGAAGAAATAGAGCCGATTGATTCAAGTACTACAGAGCCGGAAGAAGAGCTAGGACCGATTGATTCAGGTACCACGGAACCGGACGAAGAAATAGAACCGATTGATGTAGGTACTACAGAGCCGGACGAAGTGATAGAACCGATTGATTCAGGTACCACAGAGTCGGACGAAGTGATAGAACCGATTGATTTTGGCACGATAGAGCCGGACGAAGTGATAGAGCCGGTTGATTCAGGTACCACGGAACCGGAAGAAGTGATAGAACCGATTGATTCAGGTACCACGGAACCGGAAGAAGTGATAGAACCGATTGATTCAGGTACTACAGAACCGGAAGAAGTGATAGAACCGATTGATTCAGGTGCCACGGAACCGGAAGAAGAAATAGAACCGATTGATTCAGGTACTACAGAACCGGAAGAAGTGATAGAACCGATTGATTCAGGTACTACAGAACCGGAAGAAGAAATAGAACCGATTGATTCAGGTACTACAGAACCGGACGAAGAAATAGAACCGATTGATTCAGGTACCACGGAACCGGAAGAAGTGATAGAACCGATTGATTCAGGTACCACAGAGCCGGACGAAGAAATGGAACCGATTGATTTGGGTACGATAGAGCCGGAAGAAGAAGTAGAGCCAATTGATGTAGGTGCTACAGAGCCGGACGAAGAGCTAGAGCTGATTGATTTAGGTACGATAGAGCCGGAAGAAGAAATAGAACCAATAGATTTTGGCACGATAGAGTCGGACGAAGTGATAGAGCCGATTGATTTTGGCACGATAGAGTCGGACGAAGAGCTAGAGCTGATTGATTTGGGTACGATAGAGCCGGAAGAAGAATTAATTGAAATAGAAGTTGAACCAATTAATCCGGACGAATCTGAAAGTACTCCGAAGGAAGATTCATTCGATGACGATCTTATTGGAGACAGTTTGGGAGAGACAGCAACCGCAGACAGTGGGGAAATAGATATGCTAGAATCAGCACATCTTGACGAATCTGAAGTCTTAGTCGATGCGATTTTGAATACTCCGCCGCTTAACAAAGATAGTGTTGAAAAGCATGAGGACGATTTACTTGGTGGAGAGTTAATAGGAACATCATTCAATGACGATACGCTGTACGATGACGACAATTTTCTTGACGAGGAATTTATCGGCGGTGGTTTGCCTGAACCTGTTACAGTCAGTACGAGTACGCCTCCGCCAACACCGCATGCAACAGACAAATCAGGCTTTGATATTCCGTCTACCATTGATAAAGAAAATTTGAGTACGATACTTTGCTATATGGATCAACTCTTAGAAGCGCTCCCCAGTGATAAAAGAGAACAATTTAGAACATCTGTTTACTACGATACCTATCAAAAACTGTTCAAGGAACTTGGACTTGTTTGAGTGATGTATCGAATCTTCATTCACGGTATAACCCGGTAGCCGAAGCAGAACGCTATCTGAACGCCCTCAAAGTGTCAGGTAGTGTTCGGTTTTTTATTTTAATAGAACCGGGTGACGGTTATATCATTCCGCTTTTGAAACAAAAATTCCCTTCTGCTGCACTAATTGCATTACACATTAGTGATTCATTTATGAACCGTGACGGTTGTTCTAGCTGGAGTCCTAAAGAAGGAATGTTGCAGCGATTCTTAGAACGAACAATTCCGGATGTTGAAGCATCAGCGATTTTTGTGCTTGAGTGGCGACCAGCTTTAAGAGTGTTTGGCGACCGCTATTTAAAACTTCTCAGCGAAACCGTGGATTTTATCAAGCGCATTGATGCAAATACCCGAACAACAAAAGCTTTTGCTAAAAAATGGGCAAGAAATTTTTTTCATACTATCACGTTACTGAAAACGGTTTATTATAATATTCACACTGAAACTCCTATTATTGTTGTCGGTGCAGGGCCAAGCCTCGAAGAATCACTGAAACAAATCCGTAATGCTCAGCACTATGCTTTCATTCTTGCTGTTTCGGCTGCTGTTCCTTGTCTTCTTAATGCTGATATTATTCCTGATTTTATTGTGAGTACTGATGGTGGTACGTGGTCGCTTTTTCATCTTTACGAATGTGTTCGCACTCCGCAGTCAATACCGTGCATTGTGAGTATGCAAGCGGCGATTCCTTCACAATGTTCCATGATGCCCTTTATTCTTTTAAATGACGGCAACGTATGGCAGCACATTATTTTAGAAAAACTTCACATCCCTTTTATGAGCATGTTGCAGCGCGGGACGGTAAGTGCAACAGCGGTTGATTATGCATTGCGTATGACTTGTGCGTCAGTGGGAATAGTTGGCTTTGATATGGCTCCCAAAGATATTCAAAACCATGCGCGTCCCTATAGTTTAGATCGTTTTGAGGAAGAAACAGTTTCACGATTTAATCCGTTATATCATAAGCATTTTGTACGAACCCATTTGTTAAATGCAGGGAATAGTTTAAATATTTATGCCTCTTGGTTTAAACAACAGGTACCGCACTATCCACCGAGACTATATACGATTGGACATAACAATCCTGTTTTTAACAGCTTACCGTTATGGGCGGAGCATGTTCATACAAAGAAGTTGGTATATTCTGTGATTCACTGTGAATATACCGTGCAATATATAGCTAAAACTGTTGGTGAAATGCTAGAAAACCCAATAATCAAGGAGACTGTAGCTTCGTCGCTTGCAACCGACCGCAGTTCCTTAACGCTGCACGATATAATCCATGCATTAAAACCTCAGTAATCACCCTGATGATTGTGTGCAATTCCCACAACAAGCTGTGGGTTCACTCCGCTGGGACGAACCAGAGGATTGTGTACCTATCTGCATAATCCCCGTATGTCCACAACACACAAGATATGTTCACAGTGGGGACAAACCTCAAGGAAGCAGACCTTAAGGGGGACAGACCTCAGAGTCACAACGGCAGATTTCTGATCAACGGAGACAGACCTCATGGGGACAGACCTCTGAACGATAGATTTCTGACTGAACAGGGACAGATCTCAAGGATGCAGACTCTTAAGGGGACAGACCTCAGAGTCACAACGGCAGATTTCTAATCAACGGAGACAGACCTCAAGGAGACATATAGTGGAGGAGGTGAGAATGAAGGAGTTAGGACGGTGCTATATCGTCCGTAGGAGCTTGAGGCGTTTCCTGTGCAGTTTGCTCTGCTTTCATACGCTTCATATTGTTTATATCTCATTTTTAGCGTTTACCCTATGCACCATGATACTCATAGAATACCCTCATTATGATCCATCTTAAACAATGCAACCGGATCGGGTTCTTCTATTCTTGTTAATAACGCCATATATGTTTAAACTCCTTGTTCATGGTTTGTGCTAACATTTCGTACGTACTTTCTCTTTGTATCATAAGCATGGCTACATGCACATAACAAAAAGCAGTTGCTTTTTATCGTTTGCAAGATGCAAGTAACAAAAAGCAGTTGCTTTTTATCATTTGTAATCATGCAAGTAACTAAATAGTGAATCTACTACAGTAATGGTATAGGTTGATTAAAAAAGTCAGTAGGGGTTTTGCGGATAGTGAGGAGGTTAATCAAAGAGTTAAGACGGTCGTGATTTGGCAGCTTGAGCTTTCTGCTCTGCCTCTATTTCCATTTCTCTAACCTCTGCTAATACTGCTTGTATACGCAACTTCTTCACTATCCCCCGCTGCTTCAGCAGCGTGCAGATTATTCTGCAATTCTTTTCTGACATTTGCTATACATGCTTGTATACGGGCAATTTCTTTAGATGTCTCAGCAGCGTGCAGATCATTCCGCAATTGTTCTCTATACAGTGCCTGACCTTCTAATCGGGAAGCTTTAGCAAGCGCATGGGCAGCCTCTGGATCGGTTTCATACAATCTATCGAATGCTTTTATACTTTCCCACATCGCCAAGACTTCTTCTAAACTCTCTACTTCCATACTATTAACTCTATCCATATTTCCTTTTTATAGGAGATAATTTTTCTTTTTTAGTCTTTTCAGCAGTTAAATATGCGTAGTCAGGAAGTTCCGCTATTATCTTCATAATTTTCTCTTCTCAGAGGACTGTCCCTGTTCCAACGGGGACAGTCCTCCTTTATCTAGCGCTCCTTGAATCCTTTTCTTCTCATATCTTTTCGCATATCCCAATATTCTTGGAAAGCTTTTTTTGCTTCCTCCGGGCATCGTCACCTAATCCCAGCTCTTTCCAACTACACGTCGTATCAGTAACAGGATTAAGCCACTCAAAAAACAATGTCCCTGCAATACGATAAGACATATTAACCATTATTATTCCATAAAGGAATGTCATCCCACAGACAAGCCGTGGGTGTCCTATGAAAGCATTAGTCTCCAATGACAGTCCGAATATCCTTTTTAATAGCTTCTAGTTTTTGTTCCCCTTCTGCTTTTGCTGCCGACAGTCCTTCGGCATTCAATGGGGTGCAGCAACTCGCATAAAATTTAATCTTCGGTTCTGTGCCGCTGGGACGAGCGCTCACCACGGTGCCGTCAGTAAGATAAAACTGCAGTACATCACTTTTCGGAAGATCAACCGGTTCAGTGCGGCCCGGTTCTGAAGGAAATTTCCAGAGCGACTCTTTAAAATCGCGTACTTTTTCAACGTTAATGCCTCCAAGTGTGCGGGGAGGTGTCTCACGGTAAAATTTCATAATGTCCTGCATGCTCTGCGGTCCTTCAATACCGGGAAAGTATTTAGAAATGCCCATCTCTTGCCAATAACCGGTAATTGCATAGAGTTCATTGAGCCGGTCAAGAAGTGTCTTCCCTTTACTGCGCCAATAGAGAGTCATTTCAGCGGTCATAGCAGCGGCAGATACTCCATCTTTGTCACGGACTGCTTGCTCAACCAAAAAACCGTAGCTTTCTTCGGTACCAAAGACAACGGTTATTCCTTTACCGTCCGTTTCTGATTCCCGCCATACCGAAGCAATCCATTTAAAGCCGGTTAAACATTCAAGGCACTGGGCCCCGTAATATTCAGCAATTTTTTTCTGCATCCCTGTCGTAACGATAGAGTTGATCATTGCAGGTTTAGCCGGCATTTTTCCGCATTCTTTGAGCGAAAGGAATATATAATCGGCAAGGAGTGCGCCGAGTTGATTTCCCGTGACTAACACGAAGTTTCCCGTCTTATCGGGAACTGCAATGCCGAAACGGTCGGCGTCAGGATCGGTTGCCATTACCACGTCTGCGTGCTGCTCTTTTCCTTTTTTAAGCGCCATATCAAGGGCTGCGCTTTCTTCAGGGTTGGGAAATGCAACAGTAGGAAAATCTCCATTACCTTCCCGTTGCTCAGGAACAGTGAGTACCCGCAGCCCCAAACTACCGAGAACAGCTTCAACATGGAATGCTCCGGTACCGTGCAGCGGTGTGTACACAATATTTACTTCATGTGCTTTAGCTTTGATAAGATCCGGACGGAAAAGCGTCCCGCGAACCATTGCGTGATACGGTTCGTCAATCTCTTTGTCAATGATATTCAGTAAAGCTTTATTCAGTGCGTCAGCTTTAGCTATATCCTTAATAGAAGAAACGGCGTTTACTTCAGCTATAATTCCACTGTCGTGGGGCGGAATAACCTGAGAACCATCATTCCAGTACGCCTTGTACCCGTTGTACTGTTTCGGATTATGACTTGCGGTTATCACGACGCCGGTATCACAGCCGAGCGTGCGGATAGCAAAAGAAAGCTCCGGTGTTGGGCGCAATCCGGAAAAAAGATAGGTTTTGATACCGTTGGCTGCAAATACAAGTGCCGCAGCCTCAGCAAATGCTGCCGAATAATGCCGGCTGTCAAAAGCAACGACGGCAGACAGTGCTTTTGTCGGAAACACTTTTTTAAGATAGTTTGCAAGCCCTTGAGTAGCTGATCGTACGACCAACGTGTTCATACGGTTGTAGCCGCCGCCGATTATACCTCTTAACCCGCCGGTACCAAACTCCAACCGTTGATAAAAACGGTCTTCTAACTCTTTCCAATCTTCAGCTTCGAGCAGTTGTTCAATCTCTGAACGGAATAACGGATCCTGCTCTTTTGCTCTATAATCAGACGCCTGTGCGCGAATAATATCTCTATCCATAAAAACCTCCTGTTTAATGTTTAAAAGTTTAATAGTTAAAACAATGAACTGCAAGGACAATACTTAAGGCGCTATCGTGATAGAGTCAAATATCACGGTGATTCCGAACAGATCGCCGTCTTCAGCAACGATGTCCATACTGTTGATAGCTGCCCACGAAAAACGTCCTTCAGGGTTCAGCCATGTTTGAGTTGCATTGAGCCATGCACCATGTTCAACCATCGTTGAAAGCGGAATACGCACCGTGTGCCATGTTCCGTCCGGAATCAGATCAACCGTAGCATGAATCCGCCATGGAATCTGCGTTTCGTCTTCACGGTCAACGAACCGGAGATCAAACCGTGCTGCTTTGTCTGTTTTTACCACAACCGTCAGCGCATAATCATGCGCTCTCAGATAATCCCAATCAACAGGCTGCCTGAAATTAAAAGAAAGGCTGCCGTATTGAGCTGCATTTCCCCAGCTCAGTGCATATTCTTTGGCAGCATGCGGATAATACCAATCAACGTCCGAATTCCAATGTTCAACGCGTACAAGACTGCTTGGATAATTATCATACACGGTACATGTCGTGCGGATCGTTTCCGGAGGTTTTTGAGGAGGCACAGTGAACCCTAAAGCTTTAACGATGTCACTATTTAAATCACTTTCAAAAGAGCCGTTTTGCGCGGTCTTAAAAATCCCAAAGCCGCCGAAATAATCCCAACTTGTACGGATAATATTCCGCTCATCAAGCAAAGCTGTCACTGTTTGATACCACCGTACCCGATCTTCAGGAAGACTGTTGGGAATATATACCCCAAATTCACCGCACAAAAGCGGTACTCCGCCGCGTTCACGGGAAAACTGTACAGCTTTGTCCAGCGTTTCTGCTAAAGTGTGCGGATCCGCATCGTGCCGATAAGACGTATTGATCGACTGTTCAATCCATGTTCCCTTTAAATCAGTGGGAATGTCCGGCAGTGCATGCGCTTGAGCCGGAAACGGCATGCCGCGAAGGTTTTTCAAATTCGGCGGTGCTCCCCATGTTTCTCCTTGGTGGGTAAATAGATAAGGATCATAGAAATGAAACGTGTAGATCAGGTTGGAATCCGCATAGTGCGGCAGCTTAAAGAGGGCATCTATTGCATTATAATCAACACCGCCGACGATAATAGTATGCAAGCGGTCGACTGCTCGGATAGCGGCAATAACCGCTTCTTGAATCTGCCCCCAGCTTTGTGCAGCGATCCCGTGCGGTTCATTAAGAATTTCATACAGCACATAGCCGCTTCTATCCTTATACTGTTGAGCAATCTGTGTCCACACGGGGATTAACACCGTAGCAATGTCCGAAGCAGTAGCCGCCACGGGGTCGAATGAATGGTTATCTATAATAAGGTAGAGTTGCTGCTGTTCCGCCCAATCAACAACGCGGTCAAACAAATCAAAAAAGAGCGGATCGACAATATAATCCGGAAAACCGGACGTCATACTGTGCATATTAATGGGTACCCGAATCACGTCCGCACCGAGACTTTTTACGTTTTTAATGTCCTGTTCCGTATAGGCAGTAAAAGGAATTGCACGGGGAGACGGCGCCTCAAACCATGCAGAAAAATTTACCCCGCGCGAAAAAGGCATGTGCGCCGGCACCGCGTCCCCAGCACGGACCGGTGTTTGACACGCACTCAACCCCACCATAATCATACTAACCACAATGGGGACAGACCTCTGAATAAAAAACACTTTTTTCACAGTTTTCACATTTTCACAGTATCTCATAACCGCACGGTGGGCAAGAGTAAGGGGACAGATCTCTGTGAATAAACGGGGACAGACCTCAAGGGGGCGAAAGGGGGACAAGACCCCCGAATCAAAACCGCTTGAGGACAGACCCCAAAAAAAAGTGGACAGACTTTTGAATCAAAACTAGCTATACACCCTGTCAACTTGATATGGCAAGAAAAGAAAGAGGACATACCTTTTACGGTTATACCTATCATGTCACCTTTGAAATAAACCGATGGTTAATGGAACTCAAAAATCCCGTTATCAAAGCTCTTCTTATACAGATTATCGCTGAAGCACACCGAAAGTATGGGTTCAAGCTATGGAATTTCTGTATTATGGATAACCATGTTCATTTCCTCATAACACCGGACAAAGACGTTAGTCTTTCCGAAATTATGAAATGGATAAAGATGGTCTTCGCTATCCGGTGGAATAAACTGCACAAGACGACCGGACATGTATGGGGAGATAGATTTCACGCACGGATGATTGAAAGTAGCGAGGATTTTCTGAGAGTATTCCGGTATATTAACCAGAATCCGGTAAAAGCAGGGTTGGTGGAACAGGCGAAAGAATGGATATTCGGCGGATTACATCATTATCTTCATAACATTGTTCACATCGTACCAACATTCTCAGACTTCCTCGTTAAAGTTTTTACGGCGGACTTTTCGACTTAAGGGGACAGTCCTTGCTGAAAGATTAAATGGCGTATCCGTATAATGCTTCTTATAATAGAAGTATAGAAGGGAATACCATGAAATTCAGCATAAAACTTACTTTAATTAATACATTCATTATGATTACACTGATTGCTGCCATTGCATCGGTGGTATTGGTGCGAGCGGCTCATTTACAGCGGGAAGCTGCTCTGAAGCAGTTGACTACCTTGTCGGATTCTATTGCGAAAGATATAACAACTCAGTCTGTTAACTGTATGGATATATTGACCGGGATAATCCTCACGGCATGTTATGATCAACATACACCGCTAGAGATGCGGCGCACGAGTCTTCAAAACGCCTTGGGTACGCTCTTAGCTGCGGTGCCTCAATTTATAAGCGTATATACTGTGTGGCTGCCTGACGCTTTCGACGGTATGGACGCTGCCTATATCGGGACACCGGGAGCAACGGAAAGCGGGCAGTTCGCCGTGCTGATCAGCAGAACCTCAAGCTCTGCCATGGAAGTGAAAACCTACGAAGGCTATCAAGCGGTTCTTGCCAACATGACTACGGCAAATTTCGTGAGCAATCCGGCACTGTATACGGTTAACGGTGAGCCGACATACCTCTTAGATATACAAGTTCCGGTTATGTTCGGAAGAGAGAAAGCATCCGGACTTCTTGGGCTTCAAGTCGGATTAGAAGGCGCCCAAGCAATAGCAGAACAGGAAAAACCCTACGGTACGGGCTATGTTGCTTTGTACGCTAATAACGGCACTGTTGTCTCACATAATGATCCCGCTAAAATCGGAAAAAACTTCCGTGATGTGGATACAGAACTCCTCGGAACGATAGGTGTATCAGCTGTTGCCGAATCTATTACCGATTATAAAAGTGCAGCCTTTACCCATAATGACATGGCAATAGCAATCTGTCCCTTCAAAAGTAAAGGTACCAATGATACATGGACAGTTGTAAGCGTTGTTCCGCTTGACACGGTGCTTGCACCCGTACATAGCCTTATCGGCTTCAGTGTTGTCTTTCTTATCATTGCAGGTCTGGTTGCCGCCATTGCTATCTTTTTAACGTCTAATAATCTTGCACGCCGTATCATCAGAGTTAGAGATATGGTCAAGAATATCGCAGAAGGTGAAGGAGACCTGACCAGACGCTTGACCATTTATGCTCAGGATGAAATCGGTAGTATGGGAACATACTTCAATGAAACTCTCGATAAAATACACAGTATGATGTGGACGGTGAAAGACCGTTCCACTAATCTTGCGATGATCGGTGCGGAACTATCGGCAAATATGACCGAAACTGCCGCTACAGTCAATGAAATTGCCACCACGATCCAACAGGTACATAAACAAGTGAATAACCAAGCCGGAAGTGTATCCCAGACCGACAAAACTATGCAGAAAATTGCCGCAAGCATAGAACAACTCAATACCCACCTTGAGACACAAGCAGAAAGTGTGAACCAATGTTCAGTAGCAATAGAAGAAATGTTAGCAAATATCGCATCAGTCACCCAGACCCTGATAAAAAATGATGAGAACGTCAAGAAATTATCTCAAGCTTCTGAGGCAGGACGCACCGGATTAGAGGAAGTGTCCATCGATATACAAGAGATTGCAAAAGAATCTCAGGGTCTCTTGGAGATCACCGCAGTGTTAGAAAACATTGCCAGTCAGAC
>JAISSB010000018.1 GCA_031273325.1 Treponema sp.
CTGTTATGCTTCAGAGGTCTGTCCGTTATATCTGTTATGCTTCAGAGGTCTGTCCGTTATATCTGTTATGCTTCAGAGGTCTGTCCGTTATATCTGTTATGCTTCAGAGGTCTGTCCCCGTTATAGTTATGCTTTAGAGGTCTGTCCCCGTTATATCTCAGTTATGCTTTAGAGGTCTGTCCCCGTTATATCTCAGTTATGCTTTAGAGGTCTGTCCCCGTTATATCTCAGTTATGCTTCAGAGGTCTGTCCCCGTTATATCTGTTATGCTTCAGAGGTCTGTCCCCGTTATATCTGTTATGCTTCAGAGGTCTGTCCCCGTTATATCTCAGTTATGCTTCAGAGGTCTGTCCCCGTTATATCTGTTATGCTTCAGAGGTCTGTCTGTTATATCTGTTATGATGCTTCAGAGGTCTGTCCCCGTTATAGTTATGCTTTAGAGGTCTGTCCCTTAGACATAGACTCCCAAGCACACACCGCCGAAGATGACCAGGGGGAGAATTTCATTTATTGAATAACTCGCAATACGGATATGCCGCTCTGTGTTGCCGCACGCAATGCAGTGTTCGGCAATTAACAAGAGGGCAGAACAGAGCGCCGCAAGCATATACCACCGTGATACAGTCCACAGCGCAGGAACGGCAAAGAGGCACAGTATTGTGACGATATGAGAAAGAAAAGCAATGATGCGCGCCGGTGTCGCACCAAACTCAGCGGGAATTGAATATAAATCTTCTTGACGATCAAAATGAATATCCGGGAGCGCATACAGTATATCGAAGCCTGCAACCCAAAATGCATGTGCAACGGTCAGTACGATATGGCGAAAACTTACATATCCGGAAAGAGCAATGAATGAACCCATAACGGAGCAGGAACAAGCAAAACCAAGCCAATAGTGACAGAGCCATGTGAACCGTTTGCTGAACGAATAGGTGCCGATAAGGAGTATTGCAAAGGGAAGGAGGACAAGGCATACCGTGCTTAATAATGCCGTTGCAAGCACTAATATGCCGCCCAGAATCGCCGCAAATATTAACAAAGACTGCTTAGAAAGTAACCGTTGAGGAATATGCCGAGACACAGTGCGCGGATTCAGAGAATCAAAATCTGCGTCAATGACCCGGTTGAGGGCGTTTGCGGCATTTCTGCCGGCGCTCACCGCTATAATAATTAAAAGCGTTTTTTTGAGTGAAGGGTGTCCGTTACTTTCAAGGAGTATTGCTGAAAGAGCAAACGGTAAGGAAAATAAGCTATGCCGGAAGATAACCGCTTCTCCCAGCATCGATAAGCTTTTTAAATACCGCTGTACAGTACTCATGCCGGCAGACGGTCTGAACTAGCTTCGCCTTTTTTTACCCCGCCCATAATAACCCATGCGATACTCATACAGATTCCGCCGAATATAAAGATACCTTCGTAGCCGGCTGCGTCAATAATAAAGCCGGTAATGGGAGGGGCAAAGATCGCAGCGCCCTGACTAAACATGTAGTACAGTCCGGTATACACACCAACGGTGCCGAAAGAAGCCATTTGCCATAGCATGGGAAAAGAGTTTACGACAATTCCCATCCATACTGCACCGTAGAGAAACATAAGTATGAGAAAGATCACGAGTGAACCACCTGCTGAAACATTTAATAAAAGGGAGGACGTGACGAAGCCGCTGAGCGGGATCAGAAAAAGAACAAGCGCCGCACCAACCAAGCTCAGACGGATAAAATTCCTCCTCCCGATTCGATGTGCAAGGTATCCAACCGGCACCGCCATAATAACACTGCTGATTCCGGCAACTCCTTGCGCTAAAGCGGCATTACTTTCGGCGGTATGCATGACTTCCACTAAATAGAGACCGAGAAAAGGTTTTGCCCCTTCGTACGCCATAAACCAAAAAAAGAGTGCGCCGAGAATCCGTGGAACGCTTGAATCACCTGCTGAAAATGCGAGTCTCAAACTCTTAAGCATGGGCGGTTGTTCTTCTGTTCGTCCGGACAGGGGTTTTTCGTGAACGCCGGTATATAACACAATAACCGCGATACCGATGCAAATACCGGCAATAATAAACGGGAGCGATTCACTGATATTCATCAGTTGTGCCAAGACGAGCGTACCAACGATGAGTCCAATACCTCCCATCATATTGATCACGCCGTTAGCTTCGGAGCGGAATTCACCGGGAATAGTGTCCGGCATCAATGAAACAACCGGACCGCGGACGGAAGTTTTGAAGATATTGAAACAAAAAATGAGGATAACAAGCGCTGTTAATGAATGTCCCGCCGCTGAAGGGAAAAGGGTAAATAACAGTGCCGAAAGAGGAAGCATCACGATAATAAACGGCATTCGTCTTCCAATTCTTGTTGAAGTTCTATCTGACCACAGAGAAACAATGGGAATAAGCATCAATTGCAGGATGTTATCAAAGGTCATAATTGCCCCGACTAAAGCATTTGAACGAATATACCTTCGAAGGAAGAGCGGAACGTAGGTATCGTACAAAGGATCCATCAACCCCATAGTGAAAAATCCAAAACCAATAAGAAAGGTCACCCCTATAAAAGCTTTAAATCCGGTTTTTTCGGTTTTTTCGTACATTACTGATCCCAACCGCCCTCAGCACCGGCCTTTGTACTATCAACGATAACCCCACCGCTTACCGTATTCGCCCGTGTTCCTTGCGCGGCCCGTATCGCATGTCCTTCTTTTGCAGCATTATTTCTCAGTAAGGAATTTACTTCTCCTGCTCCATAAATAACACCTCCGTCTGCGGTCTTGATAAACGTTGCTTGTTCTCCAACATACACACCGCCGCCGAGGGTTGCATTATTGCCTTTGATAATGCCGTCCCGCACGGTTAATGTTCCGCTGTTTATATACACGCCGCCGCCGTTTGTCGCTAAATTACTGCTAATGGTACCGCCCTCCATAAGAAATTCACCGTTTAAAATTGCAACACCGCCGCCGTTTTCTGCTAAATTACCGTCAATAATCCCTCCGTGCAGCGCAAACTTTCCATTTTCTACGGTGACACCGCCGCCGGCTCCTCCCAAATTACTGGTAATATTGCCGCCTTGCATATTAAACGTCCCTCCACGGATTAGAACACCTGCTCCGCCGAAATTTCCTGAAATAACAGACCCGTCATGCATAGTTAACGTTCCTCCCGATTCAACGACAATTAATGCACTCGTATTTTCGTCAGTTCCCTTGAGTTTTATATTTTCAAGTACTAAATTAATCCCGCTATGCACCGTAAAAAGCGGTCCGGTGCCGTAGAGGCTTATCGTTTGTGTTTCTGCGGCGCTCGTAATGATAAGGGTTACGGTTTTGCCGTCAAACATCAAATCTGTCGGCGCACTGATCTCGCTTTGTTCAAGTACCACAGTATAATATCCATTATTATTGGGAACTAATGAAACTAATTGATCGAAATTGATTGAGATTTCCTGTGCCGGGACATTCAGCGGTTCAGGTTTTGACGAAGATGCATCACTACTGCATCCGCTCATAGATAATATTATGCATGCTCCTGTCATGATACTCACAGTATAGGTTAATTGCCTTGTTAGCATACTAAAACTCCTTTTTTTCAATACGTACTATGATTATTAGTTTAAATATAAGTATTATCAATAATTAATGTGGACTGTGCATAGGTGAATTCCACAAACAGTGTGCTAGTATACTCTTTGCATGTATGTACAGTCAAGCATTTCTACGGGTATTTAACAGCACGGCAGCAATTTCAGCAAAGCCTTCACCGCCTTCCATTCCCGCAATAAACCGGGGATAAGCGTGCATATAGTGGTGATACTGTGTGATAGTAGCAACGGCAGCGGTCAAAGGAAACCGCTCAAACAACGGTTCGTCATTGGGAGAATCTCCGACAAAAAAAATAGCACGGTCTTCTATTCCTGCGCGCCAACCGAAATGCTCTGATAAAAACAATTCGGCTGTAGACCGTTTATCATACTGTCCAAGCCATACGTTGACATGAATTGAAGAGATCTTCGCCTGTGCTCCGCAGCTTAAAGCAATATCCCGGACTTGTTCGGCAACTGATAACGGTAACTTCGGCTCTTCCTCAGCAAAATCAAAGGCATAATCAAAAAGGCGGGCAAACTGATCTTTTGCTATGCGTACTTGAGGAACATACGTGGATAGCTGTTCTCGTATATGTTTCAAGATCGGGTGATCATTAGGTACCGCAGAAGGGTGGAACAGTTCTTTTCGTACACCGTGTTCTTCCCAAAAAACAAAAGCGCCATTTTCTCCAACGACTCCGTCAACCGGCCACTCTCGAGCAATGAGGTCACACCAACCGCCAGGACGCCCGGTAATAGGGATAAGTTTCAATCCGGCTCGCTTCAAATCCCATAGAGCTTGATATGCTCCGGCGCTTAACTTTCCTTTGGTAGTCAGAGTATCGTCAATATCCATAAGAATAAAACGTATGTCGTGTGCTTCTGCACGGGTTATAGTATTGATAAGGTTCATATTAGTTCAACTCATTCTGGACAAGCCAGTTGAAATTATCTCTCGCAATGTTCGCGAACAAAATCAACATTAAAATTATCTCTCGCACTTTTCGCAGAACAAAATCAACATTAAAATTATCTCTCATACTTTTCGCAGAACAAAATCAACGTTGAAATTATCTCTCACACTTTTCGCAGAACAAAATCAACGTTAAAATTATCTCTCGCACTTTGCACAGAACAAAATCAACATTAAAATTATCTCCAAACTTCAGCCTAAGGAGGTCTGTCCCCATAGTGACAAGAGATTTCATCCCGCAGTTCCAAACGGGTTTTCATTAATTATCGTATCACTAGCTTCATATTCCGGAAACATTTTAAATATATAATGCTTTGAAGGTTATACCGTTCCGGTAACGATGGGATCATTGGTATCAGTAAACATTTGACCATAAATACACTCAAAGAAAAATCTTCTATCTTCTAACTGCATATTAACAAAATGACACCCTAAAAATGAAACTTTACTTGTTTGATATACCCGAACAATTTTTGCCATCGTGGTAATAGTGCGCTTTTGAGAACGAAGCGTTACTGTTACTTCTCCATTAATAGTTAATGTAGAAGAAAAGGGGGAGATAGGGTATGCAATACGAAAACCCGATACACTAATATCAACAACTTTTCCGATAATCATTTTACCGGCAAGAAATCCTGCTTCAAAATACTTTTCAGCGTACATCATACTCACTAAATCTTTAGAAAATTGAATCAACTTTGCTTTATCTGTTCCTTCAAAAGGAGCTGTAGATTCTGTCGTCTTCCACGCATGAATAGTTCCAACTACATACTGTTGAAAAATCATGGGAACCCATATTTCGCTCAGAATCCCCTTATCTCGCTTTGAAACGATAAATTCTTCCATAACCTTATTAAGGTACGCGGGATTATGTCCCGCAGTTTCCAAATAATGAGCAAAGGTTTCTTGTGTTACCAGTTCTCCACTCAGGTCAGTTAACGGAAGACCTTCTTGAGTTGAAGCTATATAGAGAATTTTTCCGGAAGTAGCTAGTATACGTTGTTCGGTAAGGAGGATATTATCGTTACGGAAGGAACAAATATCAACGTTATCAAAATAATTTTTAATCCACAAATTCAGAATCTTTACCCCTTCATGAAACGAACTAAACGGTTTCTGTTGAGGAACTGAGGAAGAGGCAGCCTTTGAGAGTTTTGGAAAAGGAAGTACATACTGTTTTGCGGTATAAAAACATTGTACTTCAAGTCCTTCCGGAACTGGAATTCGTGCGTATACTCTGTCAAGATTTTTGTATAAAACTTCCGGGAGAATAGTGATAATATAGTCTTTTTGAACTTCAATAACTAAAAGAGAACACGAGAACTGCATATTTTTGTAAATAAACGAGATATTCATTTTTGTTTTTGGTTTAATATTTTCTACAGTTTTAGCGGTAGCAAAATACAGTTTATTACCTTGGATACGCGATACCCTAAAGCGGTATTCAGTACGGTCATACAAATAATGTACTGGAATTTGTTCATTAAGCAACACACCAATTAAAAAATCTCGTTCAATTTGTTTTACCATTGTTGCCATATGGAATAATATCTCCTTGTATTAACTATGTATTAACCTATTTTTTGTGCATATTCTGTAAGACGATACTTAAAATAAAGCTCTTCAATGGTTTTTTTTGGTCCGGGAAGTCCATTTTTTTCTCTAAACCGTCCATTATCACGCCGCGTGACATAAAAATCATAGAGGGAGCGCGGGTCGGCGTTTTTCAAAATGATGTAGGTATTCCGATTCCCTAAATATGATTGAATTTCACTTGAATCGATAGCATACACACCAGATTGAACAAGTATACCACGTATTTTAGTAATTTCTTCATAAGACAGTCCAAAAAGAAATTCTTCAAGCGACCATTGTATTTCTTCGTTATTAATTTCCGTTCTTAAAAAATCTTGCCAATCACTCTCCATTCCCAGTGAAACTCTAAACATTTCACTAGAACCGTCCATAGTTCCAAAAACCGGCGGCGTTTCGTCACGGGCAATCCATAAAGCCTCTAATGCAGGGAAATGCTGCACTGCATGGGGATCGTGACCTTGCTCCCACAGCACAAATAGATCCTTTGCAAGATGTACTTTTATATTTTGAGGATAAGTCGGATCGATAATACACGATAAGTATACATCTTCTGCCATAAGGGTACAAATAATTGATACAAGCACACCACGTACCGGTCCTTTAACTTCTCCTGAATCATGTACCAATAAAAAAAGCAAGGAAAATGCATGAAATTTTGCAATAAGTACATTCCGTGCCATTAATATTTTGATAGGAATGTACAGTAAATTCGTTGACGTTGCAATAACACTAATAGTTTCTATTAAATCATTTATCTGGTGAAGATTAACCGGGTCAGCGGAAGGATACCGTACTGAAATATCTCCCAATGTTTCAAGGTACGAAAAATGTTCCCGGATATGAGTACCCTCAGCAGGATAATTACTGTCGAGATATGCAAGAGCAGAATCAAGCACATGATATTCGTGTTCGTTGAGTATTGATACATGAGTTACTGGCGTTGAAGGTAAACCCATAGAGTCCATAATATACGGTAGTGAAAGTTATTTCAACTAAATTCTTATTGACGGTAACCAAGTTGTCCGCACGCTGCCGATAGAGAAGAACCGCGGCCGAACCGTCGGGTAACGTTGAGTCCAGCGTGTTCAAGGGCTTGTGCAAAACTGTGTATCTCGCTATTTGTTGGTTTTTGTAAAGATATTCCTTCAACAGTATTCCATGGAATAATATTCACTACAACGTTTAAACCGTGAGCAAACGAGATAAGCGCTTGAATATCGTCAGGACGTGTATTTACATTTTTTAACAATACAAGTTCTAAAGTGATTCTCTGTTTATGGTGAGTTTGATAGTTGCACAGTGCTTCTTTAATCAAGGGAAGAGGATTTGTTTTAGTAATCGGCATTAAGCGTTCACGAAGTTGTGAATCTGCAGTGGTTAATGAAAATGCCAACCGTATATCATATTTTTGGGCGCTCAACATGGCAATACCTGCGGCAACACCTGCCGTTGAAACCGTTATACGCCGCGGAGAAATATGCCAATCGGTACATAATATATCTAGCGATTCAAAAAGTGCGTCACTGTTGAGAAAAGCTTCGCCCATTCCCATAAAAACAACGTTGTCAATGGACTCTCGTCCTGCATGCAACTGAACAAATTGTTCGATTATTTCTGCTGACTTTAAATTCCGTACAAAACCCATAGAACCGGTCTTGCAGAACGTACAGCCTAAGGGACAGCCAACTTGTGACGAAAGGCATGCCGTACTCCTCCCCTTTTGATCAATGAGAAGAACAGATTCAATGATCGCACCGTCTCTTAATTTAAATCCAATTTTCGTTGTTCCTGTAGAGTCAGATCGTTGTGTTTGAACTGTTGAGTCGAACAATGAAAACCGTGTTGCGAGTTCCTGCCGCATACCAAGGGGAATATCTGTCATACCAGAAAAATCATGCGCCCCTTTTTTTATCCATTCAAATATTTGCACCGCCCGGAAAAGCGGCAACGGGGATAATACAGCGCATAAACGCTTTAGAGAATAACCGCACAATGCCACACTAAACTGCCTGAATCATTTCCAAATAATCATTCACTAATTTACTCCGCGCTCCCCCTTGCAGAAGTCCTTCGAGTAAATTAACTGCTCGCGATTTTTCTCCATTTGCCATAAAACATTCTGCAAGTTCAACGTAAAAACGGTAATTATGCGGGTCTTGCTGTATAAGTCTCTGCAATGATTCAATTGCTTCACCATACCGTCCTTGAATGCGTGCAACAACCGCCAACCCTAACACTGCGTAGATATCAAACTCAATGTTAAGCGCCCGGTTATAATATTCAACAGCCATTTCATACTTATAACTGTGCCGGTATGCGTCTCCCGCACGAGTCAAAATAACCTTATTCCGAGGATCTTGCTTAAGAATAATATTCCAATATTCTAACGACTGTTCCTGACAGTTCAAACCGCGGTAACAATCAGCAATACCAAAGAGTGCATAAAAATTGCATGGATCCCGTTCCAAAGCGTATTTAAAATAATTAATACCTTCCTCAAAGGTTTTTAATTTTCTATAACAGTTTCCAATAGAAGTAAGTACCCGAATATCAACATTTCCATCTTTGATAACAAGCATTTTGTTCCAATAATACAGTGCGACTTCATATTCTTTAAAATCATAATGTAAATGTCCAAGTCCGATAATCGCATAGGGATTATTTTCTTCCATCTCTAATACTTGCAAGTAAACATTTTTTGAGTGGCGAAAGTCTTTGATTTTACGGTAGGCATCAGCGACACGGGTTAACACGGTTAAATTTTTATCGTCATGCAACAAATACTGTTCCCAAATTTCTATGGCTTTTTGATGTTGATTCAGAGCTTTATAACAATCTGCTAACCCAAAAAGTGCATAATTATTATTCGCATGAGAATCTAAACACCGTTGATAAAAAATAATGGCATCACGGAAACTCCCTCGTTTCCTATTTGCGTCTCCCATACCAACAAGTGCATAATTATTTTCCGAATCAATAGTAAGAATTTTACTAAAGTAATCAATCGCATCAGGCACTTTATCTTCTCTGAGCAGTTGATACCCTTTTTTTGACCATTCTGAAATTTCTCTCTGTTCACTAAATGACGATTCAGAAAAAGGATACCTTCCCCTCTGTAAATCATTCCCGTAAAAAAGAGTATTGACACCTTCTTTTTCGTCCATTAATCTTCCCTTTGTATTAAATTTTTGACGAGCATAGCTAATTGTACAATAATTTCGTCGGCTTTTTTATGATCTGGCGCAATCCAATACATACGAAGTGCGTCCATTAATCGTCCATGTGATTTATAATAGTCACCAATTCTCGTAATCCCGTCCGAATATCCTGTGGTAAGAAAAATCCGCCGAGCTTCTTCAATGTGTCCGGCATTGTAGAGTTCATTGCCTCTACGGTTTAAGGCAGCTTTTTGGTCACGGGGGATAGTTTTCGGTGACTTGCTAACATTTTTAAAAAAAACTCCTTCTTCAGTTGTATTATCTCTCTCCAATTCATTATACCTCTTTTCTGCATACCCACAAATTCTTTTTGTACACGCTCCATGTACTGTCAATAATACGTTCAATGGTTGAGTTTACTGCGCTCCAATTCAGTATTTCATGGGCCTTTTGAGCCGAAGCTGTCAGTATCGCAGGGTCTCCGGGGCGCCGTACCGTAACATGAGCGGGAATGTCTTGTCCCGTCACTGTTCGGGCTGTTTCAATAATTTCTTTAACTGAAGTACCTTTTTCACTCCCTAAATTGCAAACAATACTGCACGCATGTCCGTGAATGTACGCTAATGCGTCACTGTGTCCGCGTGCTAAATCGCTCACATGCACATAATCCCGTATACATGTACCGTCAGAGGTATCATAATCGTCTCCAAAAATGCATACTTCGTGCCGCTTTCCAACTGCGACTTCCATAATAATAGGGATTAAATTTGCCGGAGTGATCTCTAATCCGCTCACTTTTCCGTTAATGTCATAGCCGGCTGCATTAAAGTATCGAAGCGCAGCAAAACGAATCCCTTTCAGTTTTTCATACCATCCCATTAATTGTTCAATGGTTAATTTTGTCCACCCGTAATAACTTTCTGGCTTACAGGGGTGCTGTTCGTCCATAGGCACGTAGATCGGCTCTCCGTATACTGAAGCGCTTGAAGAAAAAACAATATTTTTTATACCGGTTTCTGCCATAGCATTGAGAATGTTAATGCTTCCTCCAATATTATGAACGGAGTACTGTTCAGGCTGAAGCATGGATTCTCCGGCAGCCTTTAACGCTGCTAAATGTATGACTGCATCAAAAGGTGCAGACCGAAATGATTGTACTAATACGTGATAATTGAGAATATCTCCATATATAAATGGAATATGGGGAACCAAATTTTCCCGCACTCCGCTTGAAAGATTATCAAAAACGGTTACTGAATGACCGCTCTCAAGCATTGCATGTACAACATGACTCCCAATATATCCTGCACCACCGATAACAATAATATTCATAAGATTTAATTTAATCGATATACGTTATTTGTCAATAGAATTAATACTATGCCATAAGGCATGCCATCACTTGTGCATCGCCCAGGATATTATCAAGCAGCGCATATTCGTTGATCCGGTGAGCGCTGTTATCCGTACGCGACCAAATAGCTGCTTCAAAACCTTTCTTCCGAAGCTGCGCAGCAACAGTACCGCCTCCAATGCCGATGCAGTATGCCGACTCATGGTATACGTCCTGAATGGCACGGGAAAGCAACTGTACAATAGGAGCTTGGGCAGATGTTGCAGGGGATTCTATTGCTTGCTGAATATCGTGCTGAATATGTACCGTATATTTTTTTTCAATAGCTGTTTGAATGCGGTGTATTTCTGTTAATACTGTGTCCAAAGCATACCGCGGCAGAATACGGCAATCCATATAAAAGACATCTTTTCCGGGAATGGTATTGATATTCTGCACATTCTCTTCGGTACGCGTCGGTTGAAAGGTTGAATATTCAGGGGTAAATAACGAATCATGCGCTGAAAATTGTTGAGAAAGTTCGCTATGAAGCGTTAATGCAAGATCGGCTGCTGCAATGTGCGTATTAATTCCCTCGTCAGGACGTGAGCCATGGGACTCTTTGCCAATAACAGTAAACTTGAGCCATAAAAGATTTTTTTCGGCAATTTCTATTGTTTTGCCCTCAGGGTCCCCTCCGTCCGGAATTAATATTAAATCGTCTGATTGAAACAAATTGCAATGGTTAACGAGCCAGTCCATGCCGTACGTGCTGCCGTTTTCTTCATCGGCAGTAAAAAGCAGTTTTACTGTCCGCGAAGGTTTTTTCCCATTTTGTACGAATGATAATGCTGCAAGTACCGAAGATACAATTCCCTGTTGATCATCTTCAACGCCGCGTCCGATAAGAACGCCGTCTTTATATTGAACCTGCCATGGATTTTTATTTTCCCATTGATCAGCATTACCCGGAGGCACAACATCGAGATGACTGATGATCCATAACCGTTGAGAATCAACGGCACCGGGAATTGTGGCACAGAGATTAGGGCGGATACCGCTTTTTACGCGGTTATCCGGCGCATCATACCGTTCCAATTGGCTTATACCATGCTGTTTCAGCCATGATTCCAAAAATTGACATTTTTCCAATTCTCCTTCTCCGCCAGATTCAGGGGCAAGAGCCGGATATTTGCATAATTCCGTTTCTAAAGCTACTGCTAAAGGAGCATATTCTTGTATATTCATACATTTATTGTACGCTGTATAATGGTAATATTCAATTACTTTAATTATTTTGAGGTCTGTCCCCTGTGATCAGAATCAAGATTCGGGGTCTCTGTCCCTGTTGATTAAGAATCTGGATTCGGAGGTCTGTCCCCCGGTGATAAGAAATCTGTGATTTGAGGTCTGTCCCCGTTTGTCAAAAATCTGATTTTGAGGTCTGTCCCCGTTGATTAAGAATCTGGATTCGGAGGTCTGTCCCCCTTTACTGTCAGAGGTCTGTCCCCGTTAACTTGAGGTCTGCCTTAACGGGTGAGGTCTGTCCCCCTTAACGGGTTGACTCTCATAACGCGATATAAGACTCTCATACCGCGTTAAACGACTCTCATACCGCGTTAAATGACGCTCATGTTGTAATATAAAACTCTCATGTTATAATATAAAACTCTCATGTTGTAATATAAAACTCTCATGTTGTAATATAAAACTCTCATGTTGTAATATAAAACTCTCATGTTATAATATAAAACTCTCATGTTGTAATATAAAACTCTCATGTTGTAATATAAAACTCTCATGTTGTAATATAAAACTCTCATGTTGTAATATAAAACTCTCATGTTGCAATATAAAACTCTCATGTTGTAATATAAAACTCTCATGTTGTAATATAAAACTCTCATGTTGCAATATAAAACTCTCATGTTGCAATATAAAACTCTCATGTTGCAATATAAAACTCTCATGTTGTAATATAAAACTCTCATGTTGTAATATAAAACTCTCATGTTGTAATATAAAACTCTCATACTGCGATATAAAACATTCATACTGCGATATAAGACTCTCATAACGCGGTATAAGACTCTCATAATGCGTTAAATGACTCTCATAATGCGTTAAATGACTCTCATAATGCGTTAAATGACTCTCATACCGCGTTAAATGACTCTCATAATGCGTTAAATAACTCTCATAATGCGTTAAACGACTCTCATAATGCGTTAAACGACTCTCATAATGCGTTAAACGACTCTCATAATGCGTTAAATAACTCTCATACCGCGTTAAACGACTCTCATAATGCGTTAAACGACTCTCATAATGCGTTAAACGACTCTCATAATGCGTTAAATGACTCTCATAATGCGTTAAATGACTCTCATAATGCGTTAAATGACTCTCATAATGCGTTAAACGACTCTCATACCGCGTTAAATGACTCTCATAACGCATTAAATGACTCTCATACCGCGTTAAATGACTCTCATACCGCGTTAAACGACTCTCATACCGCGT
>JAISSB010000101.1 GCA_031273325.1 Treponema sp.
CTACACTATGTATCAAGTTATTTGTGCCTTGCAAGAAGCTTGCTACACTATGTATCAAGTTATTTGCACACCTGCAAGAAGCTTGCTACACTATGTATCAAGTCATTTGCGCCTTGCAAGAACCTTGCTACACTCTGTATCAAGTCATTTGCGCCTTGCAAAAAGCTTGCTACACTATGTATCAAGTTATTTGCGCCTTGCAAGAAGCTTGCTACACTCTGTATCAAGTCATTTGCGCCTTGCAAAAAGCTTGCTACACTCTGTATCAAGTCATTTGTATACCTGCAAGAAGCTTGCTACACTCTGTATCAAGTCATTTGCGCCTTGAAAAAGCTTGCTACACTCTGTATCAAGTTATTTGCATACCTGCAAGAACCTTTCTACACTATGTATCAAGTTATGTGCGCCTTGCAAAAAGCTTGCTACACTATGTATCAAGTCTCCTAATACTTCTTTCAGAGGTTGCTGCACTCTGTAGCAGGTGCAGAAACGCTCGGTTTAACAATCAGACCAACATACTTAGCAAAATGAGAGCTGAAAGTAAAGAAATATTTAACCGTAAACCGTAACTAAGGTCTGTCCCCCAAGCTCAGAGGTCTATCCCTCTAAGGGGACAGACCTCGTCCCTTTGTGCCTCGCAGCAGGGCAGGGGACAGACCTCTTGGGGACAACCAGAAGAGACAAACTCACAAGGCTTCTTGGGGACAGACCTCCGAAAAAATAGAGAAGATTTCTTGCGCCTCGCACAGGACAGGGGACAGACCTCAAAAAAAAGTTAAAAGATATTGAAAAGATGTTGACGAAATAAGATTATCACGGTATAGTACTTTACAGATGGCAACGAGCTATCTATTTTCTATGTGTCTTTTAAAGAGGACCGTAGCCAGAGACGTCTGACAAACTATACTGACTACGGTGAAAATGTACACGTAGTACGGTGATAAACATAGTATTAAAATTCCTATATAGTCAACGTATTACGTGTTCTCCTCTTTCTATAGAATCCGAGCTTGTGCTTGGATAATATGTTATGAGGAGGACTCTATGAGAACTATCAAAAAGAGTCTTTTTCCCATTATTGCGCTGTTTGCAGTCATTGGACTGCTCGTCACCGCCTGCAAAGACGATGATCCCGAACCGCCAGCCACAGATACCCGAGTGGCATTGACCGCAGTTGCAGATCAAACTGGTAACAGCATTGCGGCTACCGTAACAGCAGCAACAGCCGAATTTGCCGGTGCAACCGGGCTTAGTCTTGAGGCGGGTGACTTCACCATTACTCCTACTGGAGCCACTATTAGTAGTGTACAAGTTGACGGCAATATTGCAACCGTTGCGGTAGCGATTACAGCACCAAACGCTACGGCTACTCAAAAAACATTCACCGTGGGCATTGCTTCGTCCAGCACGAAGATCAAAGGCACTGCAACCGTCGTTATTACTCAAGCAGGAACAGGAGTCCCATCGAACACACCATCAATTACGTGGGGAGGCGACGGCTTTACAGAAACAAGCGCAAATAACGGAACCGTCGAAGGATCAGTTACTGCAACGCTTATCAACAGTACGTTTACTGGCACTGTTGGTCAACCATTCACAAACTACAACACCTCTGCTGGTACTCCTATTCCGTCAGGCTTAACGCTCGTAGCAACCAAAACGAGTAATACTCTTATTACTTTCACTTTCGATCAAACCACCCAAGCATTATCTCATGACGCTAATGTTTCAGGTATTATCATTAGCTTTACAGACGCTGCGTTCCCTGAAGGTATAGATGCAGAAGATGTAAATCTCTCTGAAAGCGGAAGTCTTACAATAACATTCGACGCCCCTGGTGAAGAACAAGTGGAATTGACCGCTAATCCAGCATCAGCTTCTGTTGCAGCTAAGGCTACCACAGCAACAGTGACGTTTGACGATGCAGGCGGCACGCTTACAACTGCGAATCTTGATAAAGATGCTGATTTCATCATTACTGAGGGAACAGCAACCATAACCAGTGTTAGCGCGGACTCTGGTACCGTGAGTGTTGTTATAGGCTTTGCTGCAAACATAGACACAACAAATCCAGTAGTGTACACCGTGGGTATCGATGAAAACAGCGAAGTAATTACCGGTGCAGGAGTAACCGTTACTGTTACCCAAGCAGCAAAACCGAAGATTGAGTGGGGTGGTGATACGGGCTTTACAGAGAGTAATAGTGTTGCAAAAACCTTCAC
Source organism: Treponema sp. (assembly GCA_031273325.1). GTDB lineage: Bacteria > Spirochaetota > Spirochaetia > Treponematales > Breznakiellaceae > BOBG01. The sequence goes on from JAISSB010000101.1 coordinate 2,223, forward strand.
AGGCTCGGTTACTGCACAACTCACCGGCGATACGTTTGTGGGAGGGGACGGAGAATTCGCAGCCGCCAACTACACCGTCACTGGTACTGGTATTCCGGACGACGTAACGCTTGTGTTCACCGCAACCAAAGCGGGTGACACTATTACATTCACATTGGAAGACACCTCAGAGGATTATGATTCTGATAAGGACATTTCAGATCTTGTGATTACCTTTACAGACGCTGCATTCACTAATTCAAATGCAGCCGATGTAGAAGACTACGAAAGCGAGGATCTTACAGTAACATTTAATTAACGAATAAGACTAACAAAGTCTAAAAAAGGCGGGCATACAGCTCGCCTTTTTTTTGTTCAAGGGGACAGACCTCTGCATCAAGGCACTTTGAAAAAGGCAGAGGAGTTGCGCTCTGCTGAAACTAGTACTGATTCTGCAAAAAGTATGCTATACTTTTTTAAAAAATAGAGGCTCCCGCGGAAAAAAGCCTGCGGGTTAAGGAGAGTAATGAATTTTTTTATCGTATGTATTACACTATGTTCTTTATTTTCATGTTTGAACTCTCAAGAAACCGCCGTTTCGGCACCGGATCCCCGCATTGTTGCGGGTATTAACAGCGGGAAGCGCTTTGATCCGCTTGAAATCGTATTCACCACCGAACAGAATACCGCTGAAGAACCGGTTCCTGAAACATTTAAAATAACGCCTGCAACGGCGGGAACAGTGGACTGGAAAGATGAACACACGTTGCGGTTTACACCGCACGAGCCGTTCACTGCAGGGGAACAGTATCACGTTAATGTGCATATTCCCTCCCTTGAACCGTTCGGTTTTTCATTTGAAATCCCTTTTTCTCATATTTCCGTATCGTTTAATCCGGTGTATGTCACCGACAGTAATGAAAGCACGGTAAGCGGCACGATTAGTGCAGAACGGGACGCTATTCCCGACCATGTTGAACAAATACTTGCTGCGTCTCCCCTGTTAGGAAAACCAACGTGGGAACATAGCGGTACTGTGCATCGGTTTGCCTATGCGCCGCTCAAACCGGGAGCGCATGCGCGCACCGTTACCATCGATTGGTCGGGCTTGCCGGTTGGAACAAGCGACCGCGGCACTGAAACGATCCGCATTCCCGGAACAGAATTATTTGAAATCTTAGCTATCAATCCGGTTGATTCTGCGTCCCTTGAAATCGTCTTTTCTGCTCCGCTTAAAAAAAATCAAGATTTACGCGGATTTATTGCGCTCTCTACCCAAGACACTGTGCGCTATACGATTGATAATAATATCGTCACAGTATTCGGTTCGCAAAATGGGGAGCGCGTCAATATCCCGGTAGGTTCAGCCTTAACTATTCAAGAGGTACCGGACGCACAGGGAAGAATATTAGCCGAATCGCGTGAATATGTCGTCACTGAAACGTGGGAATTACCAGAAGTCCGCTTTCCGGGAACGGGCGTTATTTTGCCGACAAGCCAAGATACTGTTGTGCTTATTGAGACAAGAAATTTAACCGGTTTGTTGATCGAAGCTTTCCGCATGTACGGTGATAATATGATTCAGTTTTTGCAGATCAATGATCTTGATGGAGATTCTGAATTCAATCGTGTTGGAGAACCGGTGTGGACAAAAGAATTAAGCTTACCGTGGAAAGCTGAAGATAAAAACAAATTTGTTCGGCATGGAATAGATTTATCAGCATTAAATCAAAACTATCCTGATTCTCTGTTTCATATCCGGATTACGTTTCGGCCGCGGCATATACAGTATGTGTGCGGCGTGAATCATGCGGATTTTAGTCACTTAACCTTTCCCGAAGATGATTTTCCTGCCTTTTACCGGTATGGAGAAAGCAGTTATGCGAATTCCACATGGAGTTGGGCCTACCGTGATGATCCGTGCCACCCAGCATACTATGCGTACAATACGGAAAAACATAATGTCCGGGCGGGACAGAATATTTTAATATCTGATCTGGGATTATTAGCAAAAAAAAATAAGGACGGTTCCCTATTCGTTGCAGCTTCTCATTTAAAGACAACGGAACCGCTGAGCGATGCGACGGTTACTGTGCGGAATTATCAAGGAAAACTGCTTGCTCAAACGCAAGTTTCTCCTGACGGTATTGCCAACTTTGCTGACAGTGCTGCGATTGAGACTGCGTATTTTGTCATTGCTGAATCAAAGAGTGCTGGCAAGAATTATCTCAATATCGACGATTCTCATGCATTGGCGACGAGTCATTTTGAGGTAGGCGGCGGGCTTCCGCTCAATACAACACGCGGGTTAATATACGGGGAACGGGGCGTGTGGCGGCCGGGCGACACTATGTTCCTTACTTTTTTGCTCGCTGACCCTGAGCAAACACTGCCGGTTCGTCACCCGCTTAACTTTTCTTTGGAAGACCCGCTGGGAAGAACGGTTGAAAGTCACACCTTTAGCGGGTCTGTTGACGGTTTTTACCCTTTTATCGTCACAACAAGACCGGACGCTCCCACCGGTAATTGGACCGCTCGGGTAAAAGTGGGCGGTGCATCATACCAAAAGACCTTAAAAGTTGAAACGGTTATCCCAAACCGTTTAGGTATAACATTAGATTTCGGTAACGAAGAACGGATCAGCGCCCATCCAACGCCGGTAACCTTTAAATCCTCGTGGCTTTTTGGAGCGCCGGCATCTCAGCTTAAAGCCGATATTAACGTCTCTTTTTCAAGCCGCACTACGGCGTTCCCTGCATACGGTAATTATCTCTTTCAGAGTTCAGACAAACAGTTTCCAGAAACAAGCCGACAAACAGTCTTTGAAGGTACGCTCAACAATGAAGGGATTGCCTCGTTTAACATGTCACTAGAACCGAATTACCCAGCTTCGGGAAAATTAACAGCACACTTTTTTACCCGCGTTTTTGAACAGTCCGGGGCGTTTTCTTCGGAGCAAGTGAATTATGAATTTTCTCCCTACGACCGCTACGTTGGTATCCGGTTCCCAACGATAGACCGGTGGGGACAGCTTGATATCAACAGCGAACATACCGTTGATATAGTCGTTGTTAATCCGGACGGTAAAGCTGTTCCAACAGACGTTGCATTGACATGCACGGTATATAAGCTTGATTGGCGGTGGTGGTGGGAAATGGATTCTCAAGAAGCAGCGGATTTTGTCTCGCAAGAAAACCGTATGCCTGCTGTAGAGGGAACGACGATTGCCCGGAACGGTAAAGCGGCATATTCATTCCGTATTGATTCTCAGGCATGGGGCCCTTACCTTGTTATAGTTCAAGATGTCGCCGGCGGACACAGTGTTGCACAGAATGTGTACATAGGGTGGGGAGACCGTCCGCAAGGACAAACGGGAGAAACGGTACTGAATCTTGGTACTGAAAAACCGCTCTATGCTGTTGGTGAAACGGTTGCTGTCACCTTCCCTTCAAATGCCCAAGCGCGAGCTTTGATAACCGTAGAAAAAGGAGGCTCCATTATCCGCCGTGAATGGATTCAATGCAGTGATACGAGCAGCCGGTATACCTTTGTTTCTGACGAATCGATGGTTCCCAACGTGTACGTACATGTAAGCTTGATACAGCCGCACCTCCAAACGAAGAATGATCTGCCGATACGGTTGTACGGTATTATCCCTATCACGATAGAAAACGAAGCAACGCGTATTCAACCGCACATTGATACTGCACCGCAATGGCAATCTGAATCCAAGGCTTCTTTTACCGTGTATGAAGCAAACGCCAAACCAATGACGTACACGGTTGCCGTTGTGGACGAAGGATTACTCGGCTTGACTCGGTACACGGTGCCGGACCCCCACAGTACGTTTTATGCAAAAGAAGCTTCGTTTATAAAATCTTTTGATCTCTACGCTCACGTGATTGGTGCATATACCGGGAAACTTGAAAGCTTGCTGGCTATCGGCGGCAGTGAGGACAGTGCTGTTGATACCAGTATTGCAACCCAACGGTGGAAACCCATTGTGCGTTTTTTTGGTCCTTTTAAGCTGGAGGCAGGAGAGAAGAGAACAGAAGAATTTGAGCTTGAACCGTATGTTGGTTCGGTCCGGATTATGGTACTTGCAGCTTCTCCGCAACAGCAGCAGCGCGCATACGGTAAAGCCGAACAGTCGGTCATAGTTTCGTCCGATTTAATGGCGTTTGCAACAGTACCGCGGGTACTTTCACCGGGCGACAGTGCTGATATTCCCGTTTCAATCTTCAGTTACCATGACGGTAATCGGCAGATTAAATTAACTGCAACAGTGGACGGAGCAACGGTACTTGGAGAACAAATCCAACAGATAAGCGCACCAAAGCATGGAGAATATACGGTGCTGTACCGGATCAAAGCTCCTGCTGCCCCCGGCGTCATTAGCTTTTCCGTTAAAGCTGAATCCCCCGGATTAAAAACCGCTCACTACACGGTACCGGTTACTGTGAGGAGTACGGCAATTCCCATCACCGTTGCAGAATCTCATTTAATCACGGCACACAGTACATGGAATGGAACGTTAACAGCACCGGGCGCCGTCGGTACAAACAACGTAACCGTTGAACTTTCACAGCTTCCTTCTATTGATTTAAGTCGGCATACGAACTATTTAATAACGTATCCGCACGGTTGCATCGAACAAGTAACAAGCGCTGTTTTTCCGCAACTGTACCTTGACCGGTTTATAAAACTGAGTGCCACACAACTGACCGAGACTCGCGCATATATTGTCGCAGCTATTGAAAGCATTAAGAATTTTCAAACGAGCGACGGTGGTTTTTCGTATTGGCCCGGCGGGCGTGAAGCTCATAATTGGGGAACTTCTTATGCGGGACATTTTCTTATTGAAGCGCGCCGCGCCGGATATCAGGTACCTGCTGATTTAGTAGAACAATGGATAAAATTCCAAAAAAATACCGCTTCGAATTGGAATGCTAACTTTGCAAACCCTCGTTCAACGATTGACTCTGCATACCGGAATTATACATTGCTGGATCAAGCATACCGTCTGTATACCCTTGCTCTTGCCGGCAGTGCTGATATTGGTTCGATGAACCGGCTTCGTGAAAGAAATGACGTAGACAGTACGTCAAAATGGCGGCTTGCAACGGCGTATTGGCTTATTGGACAACGGGACATTGCCCGGTCAATGATAAAAGATTTAGATATTACTGTTGCCGATTACCGTGAACTGTCAGACACATTCGGTTCAACGGTTCGTGACAAAGCGTTAATCCTTGAGACCTTAGCAATTACCGGACAGCTTGCACGCGCACAACCGCTTATCGAAAGTATAGCTCAATCACTTTCCTCCGGCGACTGGCTTTCAACTCAAGATATTGCCTATGCATTAATGGCTCTTTCTTCTGTAGCAAAACCTTCAAATTCTCCGCTCACCGTGATATGTACTGTGGGAAACGCAACAGAAACCGTTACATTTTCTACTCAAATTGCACACTATGCTGGTGGTTCTCAGACAGAACAATCGATTCCTTTTAGTTTTCAAAATACTTCAGCAATACCGGTTTATGTACGCATTATAGCGAACGGTATTCCTGAAGAAGGCTTAGAGCCTGCTTTACGTGAAGGACTTTCAATCACTGTCGACTACCGTACTATGGACGGTGTGCGCGTTAATCCTTTTACTGTAGCGAGAGGAAGTGATATGCAGGTAACTGTTACGGTAACAAATGCTTCACGTATCCGCGAATTACAAAATATCGCGCTCATTCACCCTTTACCGGCAGGGTGGGAAATTATTAATACTCGGCTTGGCACCGACGACAAGCTCAATAATAGCATACAGTATCAAGATATTCGTGACGATAGAATTATGAGTTATTTCGATTTAAACCGTGCCGAATCAAAGCAAGTACAGTTTGTAGTTAATAATGCATATAGCGGTACATTTTATCTTCCGGCGATTCATGCCTATGCTATGTATGACGAATCAATACGGGCGTTGGTGCCGGGTGCGAAACGAGCTACCCTTGAATAGTCCTTCTTTTCTCCGCTAGAATCAAAAACTATGGCAACACTACACAGCGTGCTTGTTCTTGGTTCCGGCGGACTTAAAATTGGGCAGGCGGGAGAATTTGATTATTCGGGTTCTCAAGCGCTTAAGGCTCTCCGAGAGGAGGGACTTCGTACTATTCTTATCAATCCGAACATTGCAACTATTCAAACAAGCGAAGGTATGGCAGATGCAACATACTTTTTACCGGTAACTCCGGATTACGTACAAAGAGTTATTGAAAAAGAAAATCCGGACGGTATCTTGTTAGCATTTGGCGGACAAACAGCGCTTAATTGCGGAATTGCTTTGAACCGTCAAGGAATTCTTTACAAACATAATGTAAAAGTTTTAGGTACGCCTATTGCTGCGATTGAGGATACCGAAGACCGTGAACGGTTTGTACAAAGGCTCAACGAAATAAACGTACTCACTCCGCGAAGTACTGCGGTTTCAGATACCGAATCCGCAGTTGCTGCTGCACAAGCCATCGGGTATCCGGTGATGGCTCGAGTCGCCTATGCACTTGGCGGAGCTGGTTCCGGAATATGTACAAATGAATCGGATGTTCGACGGCGCTGTGACCGCGCATTTTCCTATTCGCCGCAGGTGCTGATTGAGGAATGGCTTGGCGGATGGAAAGAAATTGAATATGAAGTAGTACGTGATCAGTATGATAACTGTATTACCGTCTGCAATATGGAGAATTTTGATCCGCTTGGTATTCATACCGGTGAAAGTATCGTCATTGCACCGTCTCAGACCTTAACGGATTCTGAATACCAAAAACTGCGAAAAATTGCTATCGATGTTATTCGTCATCTTGATATCATTGGGGAGTGTAATATTCAATATGCGCTCGATCCATATTCAGAAGATTACCGTATCATTGAAGTTAATGCGAGACTTTCACGGAGTTCCGCCCTTGCGTCAAAAGCAACGGGTTACCCGCTTGCATTTGTAGCAGCAAAGTTGGCACTTGGGTATTCATTGACAGATATTGAAAATCGTATCACTCACGTAACAAAAGCTTGTTTTGAGCCGGCTCTTGATTACTGTGTGGTAAAAATACCTCGGTGGGATTTAAATAAATTCAAACATGTAGAAAACCACATTGGGAGTGAGATGAAATCAGTCGGCGAAGTTATGTCGATTGGAAGAACTTTTGAGGAAGCTCTTCAAAAAGCCTTGCGGATGACGGGTACAGGGGCGCTTGGACTGACAACAAATGATTCATTGTACCGTGTTGGGAAAAATTCTCTAAAAAAAGCTTTGACAGAACCGACAGACCGACGAATATTTACTGTGTACCGTGCTTTTAGTGAAGGATGGTCGGTAGATAGAGTTTATAAATGTACAAAAATTGATAAGTGGTTCCTCTATAAAATAAAACATATATGGGAAACCGAAAAGAAAATCCTTGAAACGCATGTACTCGATGCTTTGATTCTCAAACAAGCGAAGATTCAAGGTTTTTCAGATGCGAGAATTGGGGAACTTGTTCACAAAAAGGAATCGGAAATACGTACTTTACGGGAACATTTTGGCATAAAGCCAGTGGTTAGGCAGATTGATACCTTAGCAGCCGAATATCCGGCGCGTACAAATTATTTATATCTGAGCTATTCAGGTGACGGTGACGATCTCAGTCCTGCTCGTCGTGGGTTGATGGTTCTAGGTTCTGGGGCATACCGGATCGGCAGTTCTGTTGAATTTGATTGGTGTTGCGTCAATGCGGTCACAACAGCGCGCAGTTTGGGACGGTATTCAATTATGGTCAACTGCAATCCCGAAACTGTTTCAACTGACTACGATATTTGCGATCGGTTGTATTTTGAAGAATTGACGTTGGAACGTATTCTTGACATCTATGAACGTGAAGCTCCTGACGGTATTTTATTGGCAATGGGAGGGCAAATCCCCAATAATTTAGCAATGAAACTGTATGATGCCGGCGCGCTTATTTACGGTACCAGTCCATATTCTATCGATAGAGCGGAAGATCGTCATAAATTTTCAGCACTTCTCGATACAATGAACATTGAACAACCTGAATGGAAAGAGTTAACGAATATAGAAACAGCAAAACATTTTGCTCATTCAGTTGGTTATCCCGTTTTAATTCGTCCAAGTTATGTACTGTCCGGAGCAGCGATGAATGTGGTATGGGACAACGAAAGTTTAGAAAAATCACTTGCGTTAGCGTCAGATGTTTCAGCGGAACATCCTGTTGTAATATCAAAATTTATTGAAAATTCAAAGGAAGTTGAAATCGACGCCGTTGCAAAACGCGGGGAAATTCTTTTCTCTGCTATAACGGAACATATTGAAAATGCAGGAATACACTCAGGAGATGCCACAGTTGTTTTACCCGCCCAACGTTTGTACATTGAAACAATACGAAAAATACGAAAAATCAGTTCACAAATAGCCTTAGCACTGAATATAACCGGACCTTTTAATATTCAATTTCTTGCAACACGAAACAGAATTAGAGTTATTGAATGTAATTTACGTGCGTCAAGAAGTTTTCCTTTTTGCTCTAAAATCAGTAGAATCAATATGGTTGATCTTGCTGTGCGGGCAATTTTGGACGAGCCGGTACAAAAAGTAACCTCATCGACTCTTGATTTAGAATGGGTTGGAGTCAAAGCCGCCCAATTTAGTTTTTCACGGTTACGGGGTGCCGACCCTATTTCAGGTGTTGAAATGGCTTCAACGGGCGAAGTTGGTTGTATTGGAACCGATTTTTATGACGCTTTTCTTAAAGCATTACTGTCGGTCGGTTACCGTATTCCTCGTAAAAAAATTCTTTTATCAACTGGTCCAATAGAAGACAAATTAAGCTTTCTTGATTCGGCAAAATCGTTAATTGCAATGGGTTATGAACTGTATGCTTCACGCGGGACAGCAAAATTCCTCTTGTCGCATGGTATTCCGGTAACGTGTCTTAACTGGCCATTAGAAAAAAAAGAACCGAATATTGCTGATTATATCAGAAACCGTGATATTGATTTGATCATTAATATTCCAAAAAATAACCGTGAAAACGAGTTGAAGAATGATTATCTTATTCGGCGTATGGCGATTGATTTTGATATTCCCTTATGTACTAACATTAAAGTTGCAAAAGAATTTATTGATGCTTTGGTTTTTAAACGTGAAAGCGGATTAGAAGTAAAAGCATGGGAAGAATATCACACCTAATGTATTAGATTTTATCTATAAGTACAAGCGGCCATTTTTCTTTCAATGAAGAAGCACAGCGATTTGCATGAGTGGAATTGCTGAATATTCCAAAACAAGTCGAACCGGAACCGGATAAGCCGGAAAAATCAGCAGACGATAAATAGTGAAGCATTGAACGGTACACTGTCTTTCCATATTCTAAAAATATAGGGAGAAAATCATTAATATATGTTCCTCTCCATTCTATTGGCGGTCTTTGCAAGACGGTGAATAAATCCTGTTGCATAGAAGAAGAAAAACCGTAGCTAGTACGGTATGCGTCAAGTAATTGGAAAGCTTCCACCGTGCTACTGTGAAAACCGGGGTTTACGAGTACCACTGAGAAGTGCTGGTTTAACGAGAGAGGTTTGATAATGTCTCCTCGTCCTGTTGCCCAGGCAACTCCGCCTCTAATAAAAAAATTGCAATCGCTTCCCAATTGTTGTGCTAATAACGCGAGTTCATTTTGAGAAAGATGGGTACCAGCTACTTCATTGAGTGCTTGAAGTGTGGCAACCGCATTAGAAGAAGCACCGCCTAACCCGGAACCAAGAGGAATATATTTTTTTACTAAAACACGAACAGCACCGTCAAAAAGAGTTGCCTTTTTAAATACCTGTAGCGCACGTAAAATACTGTTTTGTTCAGAGTTTATAACCATTGGCGGTACGTGCCATTCATATATAACTTCGTCATTACGAGATATTTCAAAAAACAGTATATCGCTCAATTGAAGCTCTGCCATAATACTTTCAATATTATGAAAACCGTCAAGACGTTTATGCTGAATGTGTAAATGAATATTGATTTTTGCCCGCGATCTATATGCAAGCATATATTATTCTGATTCAGGATTAGACTGACCGGTAGGTTCGGGTAGTCGAAGAACTCCCACGAACGTTGGCGAACTGAACACTGGAGAGACATTTTCCCAATTTATTCCCGTTGCAACGATGTATATTGACATATAGACATACAGTTTTCCCGCATCTTGAGTTCCCGCCACGTCTGCATTGATTTGTGCAGTTGCATTTTCAAAAGCATTAAGATCAGGTTCATTGAGAAAATAACGATTTGACGGTACTGGATTAAAAACTCCCTCTCCATTAGCACGGAGTAAAAGATAACTATCGTTGTTAACCACAAGTTTAGGAATCATGCCGGGAGTTTGATTAAAATCTAAAATAAGAGTTCTGCCGAAGTAGTCTTTGTCCAAACCACTATTATCTATTCCCCTTAATTCTAACTGATAATAATTTCTATTACTAAATGTTGACGGTGTCGTTGTAAGAACTGAAGTACTGTCTGTGTTAGTGTACGATGATAAATAACTATAATCGGTAAGCAGTGAACTGTGTATTGAATTCATAATACCGGTATAAATAGTTCCCGGCTCGTCGAAAATACTTACATACAAACGATAATATAATACATAATTAATAAAACTGTCTCCAGGAGACCTGCTTGGCAATCTAATTTCTGCTCGCGAATTAAAATTAACAGAAATATTTTCTGATCCTACTGGACCTAAATAAGGATAATCTTCAATACCACATGCATTTAAAAATAGTACGGATATTATTGATATTATTAATTGATACATTTACTGCTACTGACTACTTAAAAATATAATTCTATTTTGCGCTAAAGGCGCCCATACCGAATCATTAGGCCATCGTGCAACCAACTCACGGTATGTTCTTAATGCTGCTTCTCTATCGCTGCGCATTTCGTAGAGACGACCGATAGCAAATTGAGCCCGGGAAGCGCCGGGAAAACCACCGGGATGTGCAACTGAACGAGTGTATAAATCAAGCGCCTTTTCATTATCTTCCTGTTCTTCCGCTGCAACGGCAGCATTAAAAAGAGCAACAGCTACGAGGTAACTTTGTCCGGCTTTTTGCGAAGCAGTCTCCCATGCAGCTTGAGCTTCCGCCCATTTTTTTTGGTCGGCATACATAGAAGCGCTCAACAGAGATGCACGTGTTCCCGCATACCCTGCATGGCTTTGAGCAAAATTATTTATTTCAGCGAGTAATGCTTCACGTTTTGCTTCTTTTTCGGTATCTACTCGTAATGAATCGAACCGTCGCTCATAAGCTTCAACTTCTTCAATCGCTCGAGAACGAAGTGAGTCACGAATATTCACCGTTGCAACAAACCCAATAATTACTACAATGCCAGTAATGAGAATAATGAGGAGAGCTTTTCTATTCTTTTGAATAAACTCGTTAATTTTTTCATTTACGTTAACTTCCTCCACATGTTGTTCTACTGCGTTAATTGCCATGCTATAACTCCTTGTAATGTTTACTAATTTTTGAAAGATAGGTCCTTTGTATCTGTAGTATATGTGCTGCTTTTGTTTTATTACCTCCACAGCGTACAAGAACTTGTCGAATATAGTGCAATTTAAATTGTTTTACTGCTTCCCTAAGGCTATATTGTGTTGATTCTTGATCATCTTTTAAAAAGAGATCGTCCGGACGAATATAATTGTTTTTTCCAAGGATAACAGCCCGTTCAATACAGTGTTCTAGTTCACGAATATTTCCGGGCCACAAGTACAATTCCAAAGTCTGTTTTGCTGCGGCAGAAAAACCTTTAATGTTCCGTGTATATCGAGTACATAAGCGTTCTAGAAAAAAATGTGCTAACGGTATAATATCTTCTTTTCGTTCACGTAATGGCGGTACAACCAAGAGCAACACATTAATGCGGTGATACAGATCAGAACGGAAGCTGCCGTTCTCAACCATAACGGGCAAATTTTTATTTGTTGCGCTTATAAGCCTCACGTCAACAGTGTGTGATATACCGGAACCAAGACGTTCAAACCGTTTACACTGAACCACCCTTAACAATTTTGCCTGAAGTGAAAGTTCGAGATCACCAAGTTCGTCTAAAAACAGTGTCCCTTTATCTGCCATTTCAAAATGCCCCCGCCGTGCGGAATATGCCCCTGTAAAAGCACCGCGTACATGACCAAAAAGTTCGTCTTCTATGGTAAGTTCTGGCAGTGCTGCACAGTTAACGGCAATGAACGGCGCACTTTTTCGTTTACTTTTTGCATGGATATACTGAGCAAAAACTTCTTTTCCAACACCACTTTCTCCGACAATGAGTACCGAGGAATCAGACAAAGCAATTCGTTCAGCTAACGCTACCGTTTCAAGGCTACGAGGACTGTGCGCGATCAGCTTAGTGTGAACCTTTTGATTTAAGCAGATCACCAAGCGTGTAACCAGAATCATCCGATTCTTCTGCTGCCATATACCGTGAAAGTTCATCACGTTGTACTTTTTTCTGATAATCACGAACTGAAAATGCAGCTTTTTGTCTGTCTGGTTGCAATTCTAAGATTGTTGCGCGTACTTTGTCACCAACCTTATAGTGTTTTATTACTTCTTCAGCACTATCTTCGCGATTTTCAATTAAATTGCTCTTATGAATGAGACCTTCAATACCGCCCGGCACCCGTACAAAAATACCAAAATCAGTAATCGAAGAAACAACTCCTTCCACAACTGACCCCGGTTTATGGGTACGCGCAAAGCTCTGCCACGGATCTTCGGAAAGTTGCTTGATTCCAAGTCGAATACTTCGTGTCTCAGGCTCGACCGCAACGACCATTACTTCAATCTCTTGCCCGGTTTGTACTTCGCTGCTGGGATGCTTTATCTTTTTTGTCCAGGACATATCGTCAACATGTAAAAAACCGTCAATACCTTCTTCAAGCTGTACAAAAGCTCCGGTATTGGTCACTTTTACTACCGGTCTAATGAGCCGTGTTCCTACCGGATAATGTTCATTAATTTCATTCCACGGATTCGTATTTACTTGTTTCAAACCAAGGGAAACACGTCCGGCTTGGAGATCATACCCAAGTATCATACATTCAACTTCGTCACCAATACCCATAACATCATTTGGTTTATGAATCTTTTTAACCCATGAAAATTCAGAAATATGGGCAAGTCCTTCAATTCCTTCTTCAAGTTCAATAAATGCCCCGAAATCAGTTAACTTAGTTACTTTCCCGCGTACAATATCGTTAATATGATATTTATCTTCAAAATGAACCCATGGATCATCAGTAAAGTGCTTAATAGAAAGATTAATGCGCTTTTCATTCGGATCAATGCGGATCACTTTCAGTTTAATTTCTTGTCCTTTGCGGACAAAATCTTTGGGGCGAGTTACGTGTCCCCAACTCATATCGTTAATATGAAGTAACCCGTCGAAACCACCAAGATCGACAAAAGCTCCAAAACTGGTAAAGCTTTTTACCACACCAATTATATCAGAACCAACTTCAGCATTTTCAAAAAAATCGTTTCGTTTACGTTCAATTTCTTCTTCAAGCCATTTTCGACGGTTTACCATAATATTAATTTTACCGTCTGAAGAGTACAAGCGTTCTATATATACAAAGGTTTTTAGACCAATAAGCTTTTCTGGTTTTTCAACCCGCTGAATATCCGATTGGCTAATAGGTAAAAATGCATGAATTTCAAAGCCTAAGTAAAAGTCGTAACCTCCCTTAACTTGCTTTTCAATAACACCTTCTACCGGTTTATGCTCTTCAAATGCTGTGCGGATCCCTTTCCAAAAAATCTTAATATCGGCCTGTCTTTTAGAAATACTTACTTCTCCATACTTATTCTCTTTTTGAACGAGAATGACCGAAACTTTCGCTCCCACTTCGGGGAGTTTACTAAACTCCGCTATCGGAATTTTTCCCTCAGATTTAAGATTCACATTGACAAACACTTGGTCGTCACGAATCTGAATAACTTCGCCTTCGACAAGCTGTCCCTCTTCCGCTGAATCAAGAGATTTAAGGTACTCTTCCTGTAATTGTGTCTGGACATTGTCGGCGGAGATCTTCGACGTATCCACTGCCACTTCCACCATATTATTGATCCTTATTGTTGTTAAAACAAACGTTGCACTAGTGTAACAATTAATAATTATTAGGTCAAGACCGAAGTAATGCTCACTTTTTGTGGATAGAGCTTCTACTCTTGTTCTCCAATTATACAGAAGCTCTCGGTGCCATAATGCAGAAACTCTCTCCGTCGAGAGTCTGTCTCCACAGAAGGTCTATCACTAAGAAGGTCTGTCCCCGTAGGGCAAGGTGCTTACCCTCGTAAGGACATGGTGCTTACCCTCGTAAGGACATGGTGCTTACCCTCGTAAGGACATGGTGCTTACCCTCGTAAGGACATGGTGCTTGCCCTTACTAGGACATGGTGCTTGTCCTTACTAGGACATGGTGCTTACCCTAGTAAGGACATGGTGCTTGCTCTTACTAGGACATGGTGCTTGCCCTTACGAGGACATGGTGCTTGCCCTCGTAAGGACATGATGATTGCCCTCGTAAGGACATGGTGCTTGTCCTTACTAGGACATGGTGCTTGTCCTTACTAGGACATGGTGCTTACCCTCGTAAGGACATGGTGCTTGCCCTTACGAGGACATGGTGCTTGCCCTTACTAGGACATGGTGCTTACCCTCGTAAGGACATGGTGCTTGCCCTTACGAGGACATGATGCTTACCCTCGTAAGGACATGGTGCTTGCCCTTACGAGGACATGGTGCTTACCCTCGTAAGGACATGGTGCTTGCCCTCGTAAGGGCAAGATGATTGCCCTAGTAAGGACATGGTGCTTGCCCTAGTAAGGACATGGTGCTTGCCCTTACGAGGACATGGTGCTTGCCCTTACGAGGGTCAAGAGGTCTGTCCCCCAGAGGTCTATCCCCAGAAGGTCTGTTCCCCAGAAGGTCTGCCCCTAAGAAAGTCTGTCCTCAAGAAAGTCTGTCCTCAAGAAAGTCTGTCCCCCAGAAAATCGTCCCCCCAGAAAGTCGTCCTCCCAGAAGATCTGTCCCCGAAAGGTCTGTTCAGCGGGGATCACCGGCAAGGGCTTGTGCCTTATCCATCAACGCCCCAATGTCGTTGCCCGCAAGTTGCACCTCATGAACGCTTTCGATCACCTCAAATGAAACTTTCTTCAACGATTCCATCTCTTTATGGATGACTCCGCTCCCCTGGTGTATAGCCCCTGTTCCTTCTCGAACTTGATTTGTCATGTCTTGTATCGTTTTCAGCGCTTCGAGAATCTGTATCCCCCCGGCGGCCTGCTCCTCAACCGTCTTGTGGATGTTGCCGAATGTCTCGTTCATGGTGTTTATCTCCTTGAAGATACAGTCCATCGTGTCCGCGGTCTCCGCAGAAACCCGGGTGATCTGACCGATAGCCTTTTCTACCGCCTTAATTTCCCCGGCAATAGCTGCGGATTCCTTTGATGAGCGCTCCGCAAGCTTCCGGATCTCCCCGGCAACGACTGCAAAACCCCTGCCCGCTTCCCCTGCGTGAGCCGCCTCTATTGCCGCGTTCATTGCCAAAATCGTGGTTTGCCCCGCAATATGGTCGATCGTCAGGTTCGCATTGTGCAGCGTCGCCGACCGGGCTTGCATTTCCGCTACTTCTGCGCTCAGCCGCTTCAACATCTTATGTCCCGCCTCAGAGGACGCACCGAGGTCCGCGGTGGTTTCTCCCGCCCGGGTCGCCACCGCCCGGATTGCTTCGATATTTCTCACCATCTGTTCTATTGTTGCCGAGGACTCGCTAATATAGGCTCCCTGGGTAAACACCGCCTGATCGAGTGATTTTATATGGGCAATAATGTCCGCTACCGAACTTGCCGTTTGCTCAACCGAGTGTAATTGAAAATCTGCCTTGGACTGCATGGTCACTATAGAGCCGGCAATTACCCGCAGCGCCTGAGAAGATTGACCTACTATCACCGTAAGCCCTTCACTGGTTGCGCTCATCCGGGCAAGATGATCTTTCAGACTGTCCAGCGCAGAGCGGAGGTTGTCCCGTATTTTAAGCAGCGCCTTTTGTATAGCACCGATTTCGTCAGGTTTCATCTGGGAAAAGTTAACTTCAAAATTGAGTCCCGCAAGAGATTCAGCAACCAATTCTGCCGCTTTGATAGGGGTTGTGAGAGAAGAAGTCACAAAAAACGCGATAACCGCCGCACCGGCAATCGTAATGAACAGGGCAAAAAGAAAAGCGGTAAGAGAACGCCGTTCCAGAGATTGCAGGAACGATACGTCATAATCTATACCCAGCATCGTACCTACCGTGCTTTTTTGGAGGAGCGGGAAAAACCCCGACACGAGTGCGCCCCACTCATTGACAACCGGAGCCTGCGTAATCTGCATAGTCTTTGCATAATATGCATCGTCCAGCTCAAACCCCAATTCCGCAGCAGTATAGAATTCGGTGAGCAGCGTAAGATCATCATCGACAATGAGCAATCCGGAAGAGAGCAGGAAGCGGTACGTGTTGTCTGGGAGCCGCTGGAGGATATAGATATACTCAAAGTTAAACGCTTCAGCAATATCCTGAAAATCCCGGGTAACTTTCCAGAACCGCTCCTGCCAGGGGGACTCTGTTTCAAGATAATCCGGCACATGCAGGGTAGGATTGGCGGTTTTCCATTGCCGATACCGCTCCAAAGACATCGTCATCTCCGTGTGCAGTTGGACAGCGTCCGCAAGTTCAGGGTATTGTGCTTCAATCATTACCCCTACCCGCGAGATCGTATCTCGGTAACTCTGGGTAATATACCCCTTATATTGGAAGAACATTACTATCCCCACACTCAAGGAAGATGCGATACTGAGTCCGATAAAAATGACAAAAAATTTTATATTAAGGCTGTGCATATCACGTGCTCCTGGGTTCTTTTGGTATAGGTGGTTTAATAGTAACCTTTCCATTCTATTTGTCAATGGTTTCTCCTTTTTCCCAGTGTCCACCTGCCTTCAAAGAGGTTGAGGTCTGTCCCCCGCGAACTCATCATATCCTAAGAAATTATCTTTATTCCCACTTGGCGCAGAGCTGTGAGGTTGAGGTCTGTCCCCCGCGAACTCATCATGTCCTAAGAGATTATCTTTATTCCCATTTAGCGTAGAGCTGTGAGGTTGAGGTCTGTCCCCTTTAAAGCTCTCTTTAATCACAGAGGCCTTAACATTGGGGACTGTCCCCCATAAAGAGGTCTGGGGAGATAGGTTCCATGCACGGATGATTAAGAGTAGAAAAGATTTTCTGAGAGTATTCCGGTATATTAATCAAATCCGGTGAAAGCCGGATTGGTGAACCAAGCAAAGGAATGGATATTCGGCGGATTATATCATTATCTTCACAATAGCGCTCATATCGTACCAACATTCTCAGGCTTACTCGCTAAAGTTTTTACCGCAGACTTCGGCTAAGGGGACAGACCTTCTTTCAGCAAACAAAGAAAAGCTGCTGCTTTTGGTCTCTTCGCGTAACCAAATCGACGTTGAAATTATCTCTTGCACTTTGCGCGTAACCAAATCAACGTTGAAATTATCCCGCCAAGTCAGAGGACTGTCCCTTTAGGGACAGTCCTTATTCTATTTTGAATCGTGATACTTCTTGGACCAAAACATTAATATTTTCTTTGTTTTCTACGCTGATACTGTTAACCCAGTTTATTGCAACGTTGATCTGCTCGGCGCCGCTTGCCATCTCATTTATCCCATTGTTTATTTCTTGACTTAGTTTTTCCAGATGTTCGCTCTCCAGAATCACCTGTTTGCTTCCTTCGCCCATCTCTTTTGAACCGTCCTGAACTATATGGGTGATATCGTTTAATCCTCCGACAGCGTCGAGAATTTGCTTGCTTCCCGCTCCTTGCTCTTCCATAGCATTCCGGATGTTTTCCTCTTGAAACGAAACGATCTGTACGCTGCTGTCTATAGCTTCAAACTTGTTCAGCACCCGGTTTGTAGAAAGGATAATCTTATCAATAGCATTTTTAATCTTCTTGAGCACTGTGGAAATGGTTCGAGACTGTTTCCCGGAATTTTCTGCTAACTTGCGTATCTCTTCAGCTACTATCGCAAAGCCTCTCCCTGCGTCTCCTGCGTGGGCAGCTTCAATCGCTGCATTCATAGACAACAAGTTCGTCTGGCTCGCAATGTTTTTTATTACCTTGTTAATCTCGAGAAGCCCTTCAGATTCCTGGGCAATCCCCTGAATATCCTGAGCAACTTCTTGAATGCCCGTGCGTCCCTCTTCAGAAGCATTTTGCAAATCTTGTACGTTCACCGCATTCTTGATCAGCGTCTGAGTAACAGAATCGATATTGGCAAGCATTTCTTCAACGGCTGACGAGGACTTTGCTACACTAATACTCTGACGGTTTATTTGTCTGTTAAGTTTATCAATATTTAAATTAATCTGCTGCATCGTGGCATTTGTTTCTTTTATCGATGTAGACTGATTAATAATCTGTCCTCTAATACTTTGAATATTGGTAGTGATCTCGTTGATCGCTGCTGCAGTTTCAGTCATATTGTTTGCAAGTTTGCTCCCAACGTCAGAGAGTGCCATAGACTGTTTTTTGATAACAAACACCAGCGTTTTGATCTTGCTTAAAGTCCTATTAAAATACCGGGCTAAATCGCCAATTTCATCTTTAGAATTGATAGCGATCCGAGTAGTCAAATCCCCTTCACCTTCAGATATGCTTTTTAATGTTGCAGCAACGGTACCAATGGGGTTAGTAATACTGACAGAGAGCATAAACATAAGGATGCCCACGAGAATAATCGCTGCTCCTGCAATAATGACCGTAAAAACGGTCATACTGTTGATGGCTGCTAAAATGATGTCCTTTTCGGTACCAAGCATCAAAGACCAGCTCCTCCCCGTCTCGCCGATAGTAAATGGATAGATAATGAGTTCAAGGTCCTTCATAAAAGCCGAGGAGTAATCTGAAACAGTGAGGACTTGACCGTTGATTACCGCATTATACACTGCGTCAGTATAGGTATTAAAAATGCCCTTTTGAGCATCTTTGAGGAGTTTACCGATCTGTCCGGAATCATAACTGGCAATAATCGTGGTATTATTGGTATATATAGTCATAGCGCTTACCGTCGTCGCCGGATCACGCATAAAATCTTCAACAATCGGCTGTAAGTGTACGGTATCTATATGCATACCAACCCTCCCTACCAGTTGATTAGTCAGACGGTGAATGATCGGCACATTGATTCCAACGATATAAGAAGACGTACCGTTTACCGTTTGTTGAATCGGGTCTGTTACCAATTCTCTTCGCCCAGACGGTCCGTCAAGAATAGCCATTACTTCTGATACATTATTATAGGTCAGATGTTCAATCTGCCCAGAACGCCGGATGTACCAGTTAGCAAACTGACCGTTTTCGGTATTGCCTTGGACTCCAATGAACGTATCGTCCATACCGTAATCTATCGTATTGGGTTTAAAAACTACGTACATATCTAATATCCGTTCTTCTGAATGTAAGGTTGACTCCAAGAGCTGATCGAAACGGTTGCGCTGTCTTCCCACATCGGCTTGATCAAAATCAGCCATCATATTCGATAAAGTACGGAGTATCATTAAATAACTCTCGTACCTTCGCTGGATAAACTGAGTGCGTTCCGCAGCAAGAAGTATCTGATTCTTCCGAGCGTCAGCCATTTGCAATCCCGATGAACGGTTGAGCAGCACAGTCGAAATGGTTGCTATTACCAGCACCAAAATGCTAATGACCATAATACTTAATCGATATTTTAATTTCATAATCGATCCTTATTTAGAGAAATAAAACTATAGTTAAGGAAGGCTTAACTTCCTTTTGTACAAGCTATATGGGGAAAGAGAAGGGTATATTACTTTGAAATAGTATAGAGCGGCATCTAAGTTCCTATAAGTTTTGTTTTACTGTGTGTATATAACAAATATAGTACCGATACCGCAGAATAGCAAATTTCACCTTCCAAACTTGTTATTTGGGGACAGACTCTTGTCATTTGAGGATAAACCTCTGTTGATTTAATAAAATGGTCGTGTGATTTTCTAAAACGGTCGTTTCATTTTCTAAAACAGTCGTGTGATGTTATCTAGCTTCTAGGGTCTATCCCTTTAAAAGACTTTCTTTTCAGAGATCTGTCTCCCTGCTTCTTCTAGCCTGCGCTTTGATGGGGACAGTCCTCTCATCTTATTTTGTTTAATTTTCTGAAATGGTCGTGTGATGTTATCTAGCTTGCGGGGTCTTCCCCAGAAACCGAGCTTACTGTTTCCGGCGGCTGTACTGTTTCAAGTGGTTGAGATAGGCTTCAAGACTGTTTCCGGTTGTTTCTATTATTGAAAACCCTGCGGTAAACTGGGAAACGGTGCTTTTTATCCACAGAGCTTTCATATTCAGATTAAAAGGTTTAAGCTTAGCTGCAGGGTCCGGAATAATCTGCATCGTGTAGGTTCCTCCCGGTTCAATGCTTATAAACGTTCTGCTGGCTATGCAGAAACCCCCGGAACTAATATCGTTCAAGAGCGTTGCACTCCCTTCAAAGCCCCGAATCTGAACTTGTGCGTTTGTCTTATACCGAGGAACACGGGTGGCGCCGGTATCCGCCGAGACCGTGCGTTGATTGTCTGCCGCTTTCTGCTGATCCGGTTCTGCTTGTTCTGAAGGAACTAAATACCGACCTTCGGCGATCATTTGAGCAATATTGAGCGAAGAAGCAATACTTTTGCTTGCCCTTTGTACTTCTAAAACACTGTCATTAACATCTTGGGATATACGTTTCAAGTTTTCAATAACAGTATGAATCGAAGCGCTCGAGCGTTGTATCTCAGCAGAACCGGATCGTACCTGTTCGGTCGTTTCTTGTAGGGTACTCAAAGCTTCAAGTATCTGCGTTCCGTTAGAAGCTTGAATTTCCACCGCAGTATTCACCGTATTAAACGATCCTTGCATATCCGTTACTTCAGTAAACATTCTGTTGAGCGTAAGCTCTGTTTCGGTTGAAACCCGACGGATCTTTTCGATACCGGTTTGCATATCTTTTATTTCCTGAGAAATAGAGGCGGATTCTTTATTTGATAATTCCGCAAGCTTCCGCACTTCTCCGGCAACGACCGCAAAACCTTTGCCGGATTCCCCCGCATGCGCCGCTTCTATCGCTGCATTCATAGCAAGAATATTCGTCTTTGCAGCTATGTTTACGAGCGCCGCATTTGCTTTCTCAAGAAAAGCCGATTGTTCAGCAATACGGACAAGTTCTTCCGTCAGATGATTCAACATGGTCCGTCCTGTTTCTGAGAGCGCACTCAGTTTCTCCGTTGTTTGATGGGCTTGATGTACAATAGAACGAACCGAATCAATCCCCTCTACCATTTGTTCAATGGATTCTGAAGAGTGCGTGATCTTCTGAGCTTGGATTTCGACTGCACTGTCCAAAGAATGGATCTGATTGATGATATTTTCCACTGACGCGGCGGTCTGCAGCACCGAATCCATCTGTATATCCGTTTTACTTTGTACCGAATCCATACTGTGGGTAATGACCATGAGACCTTCAGACGATTCTTTAATGGAGACATCTAAGTTTTGACTGATGTTTTTTTGTCCCTGATGTTCACTGTCAATATTACTCATCGTTTTCTTTAAGGCATCCCGAATAGTATAAAATGCCCGCTGCACATTCCCGATTTCGTCCCGGCGGTCAACAGAAATTTTTACACTAAAATCCATATCCGCCAAAGCGCTCCCCACACCGACCATTTCTTTGATCGGACGAATAATAGATTGAGAAATAAGAAACGAAGCAAGAGCCATGACTACCAGCATCCCTATAGCTATCGCAATACTGACCCGAAGCATACGGTATACCGGAGCCATAACGACAGTAACCGGAACACCAATGGTTAAAGACCATGGGGTATCGGTCTTTCCAATGGAAAAAGGAACCGTGGTAAAAAACATAGCTTCCTGCGACGCTGAACCTTGATTCCTAAAAGAATAAGAATCACCGTTCCGTACTGCTTGTGCAAACGCGTCTCTATACGGATCGGCTTCAAACTCGGTTTCTTCCATAGGTTTTGTAATCCGAGTGGGATCAAAGTGAGCAACGACCGTGCCTTTGTTGCTGAACACTGCGGCAGTGCTTCCTTCATACGGTTTAATAGCCGCTACCTTGGACTGGACAACGGAGATCTCAATATCAATCCCCACAACGCCCACGACTGTCCCCCGATGTTTAATGGGGACTACCAAGTCAGTCATAAGGGTCGGCTTTCCATCGATCTCCCAATAGGTCGGATCGGTTATCATTTCATGACCGGTTGCAAGCGGATATTGATAGTAATCGGCGTCGTCATATTCTACACAGGCTTCTACAATGATCTGCCCATTTGATTTAACCCACCAGGGAATATAGCGCCCCGTACTGTTCGTTCCGAGGGTATCAACATAAAGCGCATCCAAGCCATCGAGGGCGTTTGGCTCCCATATCGTCCAAGCGCCTAACACTTCAGGGTTTGCCGCTACGATTCCTCGAAGCATCATATCAAAGGTAGCGCGGCGTGACGTTGGTTCAATATCTTCAAATTGCTCCATAATCTGCGCTGTTGTCCGCGATGCACCCATATACGTTTCAATCCAGTTTTGAATATCTTTTCCCTGCCCAAAGGCAATACTGAGCGCATTCGTGTCTGCAAGATCTTGGATCTCAGACTGAGAAAGATAAATAGTCACCCCTACCAAAACACCGATACCGGTCGTGGTAAGAACAAGTATGATTACCATCAATTTAATACCGATTTTCATGGCTTTTTTCCTTGCATATTTCAACTATTACAGAACAAGTTACTATCCTATTTATGATTATAGGGTTTTTTGACATATAGGCAAGAGGAATTTTATGGAAAATGTGGATGCCGGCCTGTCCTGTAGGTTTTCTTGGCTGAGAATCATTGAGATCTGTCCCCTTGAGGTCTGCTATTAGGGGTCTATCCCTATTTGATTCTTAGCTGCGAGCGAGTCAGAATTAGCTAAGAATCACTTAGAATTAGCTAAGAATGACTCAGAATTAACTAAGAATCACTTAGAATTAGCTAAGAATGACTCAGAATTAACTAAGAATGACTCAGAATTAACTAAGAATGAGTCAGAATTAGCTAAGAATGACTCAGAATTAACTAAGAATGAGTCAGAATTAACTAAGAATGAGTCAGAATTAACTAAGAATGACTCAGAATTAACTAAGAATGAGTCAGAATTAGCTAGAACTGACTTCTAGTTAACTAGAACCGACTCTCAGTTAACTAGAACTGACTCCCAGTTAACTAGAATTGACTTCCAGTTAACTAGAACTGACTCCCAGTTAATTAGAACTGACTTCCAGTTAACTAGAACTGACTCCCAGTTAA
>JAISSB010000039.1 GCA_031273325.1 Treponema sp.
GAAATCTTCGCTACTTTCAATTACTCGTGCGTGAAATCTATCTCCCCATACATGCCCGGTCGTCTTATGCATCTTGTTCCACCGGATAGCGAAGACCATTTTTATCCATTTCATAATCATGGAAAGACTAACGTCTTTGTCCGGTGTTATGAGGAAATGAACATGATTGTCCATAATACAGAAGTTCCACAGTTTAAACCCATATTTTCGGTGCGCTTCAGCGATAATCTGTATAATAAGATCTTTAATAAGGGGATCTTTGAGTTCCATTAACCGTCGATTTATCTCTGAGGTGACATGACAGGTGTGACCGTAAGCGGTATTCCCTCTAATTTTGCGAGCCATACAAAGTTAACAGGGTGTATAGCTTATTCTGATTCAATAATCTGTCCACTTTTTTTGTCGTCATGACTCAGAGGTCTGTCCCCGTCCGTTAGCTCTTCTTTTATTTGAGGTCTGTCCACTTTTTTGTCGTCATAACTCAGAGGTCTGTCCCTGTTGTTTTTTGAGGTCTGTCCCCCTTTCGGGCTAGAACAGAACCGTTATTTACTTAATACTTAATGAGGGAGGATATATGGTTGAATCGACTCCGCTTCTCAAGCAATATATGGCGATAAAGAGAGAGCATACGGGAAATATCCTTTTTTTCCGCCTTGGAGATTTCTATGAGATGTTTGCTGAAGATGCTGTTGAGGTTTCTGCACTGCTCAACTTGACCTTAACGCACCGTAACGGGGTGCCTATGTGCGGGGTGCCGCACCATGCGGCAAACCATTATATTGCACGGCTGTTAAGAATAGGAAAAAGAGTCGCGCTCTGTGAACAGCTTTCTGAACCGGGAAAAGGTTTGGTGAACCGTAAAGTTGTTGAAATTATTAGTCCCGGTACGACTGTTGAAGAAGAATTTCTTGAATCAGGCGCTGCGAATTACCTTGCTTGTATCTGCCGTGTTTCAGGGAAACTGTCTTTTGCATACATCGATCTGTCAACAGGGGAATTCCGCGCAACAGCGTTCCCCTTTGAAGAAGTAGAACATCGGCTCAAAGAAGAGTGTATACGGCTCGGCATTAAAGAGGTGATCGTTCCGGATTCCTTACTCAAGCTACCTGAAGTTGTTGCAGTCTTAGGAAACCCTTCGATAGTGCTTAACCGTCTGGAAGATTGGCTCTTTGATCTGCGTAAAAGCCGTGAACGGCTTGAACGGCAATTCGGCACGGTCAATCTTAAAGCTTTCGGCTTGCATGAAAACAGCCCGGAAATTATGGCGGCAGGTATGATTCTCGAATATATTGATAAGAGTACTCAAGCTCAACTCCCCCATATTCGGAATCTCTCGCTGTACTATGAGAGCGAATTTCTGGGTATTGATGAATCTTCACTGAAGAATTTGGAATTAGTATGGAATATGCGCGAGAACAGCAGCGAAGGCAGCTTGTTTTCCGTTATTAATAAAACCGTAAGCGCTCCCGGACGAAGACTTTTAAAGCGCAGATTAACACACCCGCTCATGCATATCACATTGATCAATAGGCGGCTTGATATGGTTGATATGTTTTACCGTGATTCAGCATTAAATGAAAAAGTGAGAGCGTACCTGAAAAAGATGCCCGACCTTGACCATTTAATAAGCAGGATTGCACTGGATAAAGCTCATGCAAAAGATATGGTGCATGTGCGCCAAGCGTTGCTGATCTTCTTTGATCTCATCAATAGCATTGCAGGTAAAGATATAACGTTTGAATCAAGCGTCATTGTAGAGGTTGAAGCTGCACAGTATGAAGCATTACGCGCCTATACCCAACTGCTTATCCGTGCATTAGAGGACGAACCGCCGGTTGTCATAACAGAAGGACAGATTATCCGCGCTCAGTATAATAAGGATGTTGACCGTCTCAGAGCGCTCAAAGAGAACGGACATAAGATTTTGGAGCGGTATGTTGAAGAAGAACGGAGAAAATCAGGAATACCGTCGCTTAAAGTACATTACAATCGGCTCATTGGCTATTTCTTTGAGGTAACAAAAGCATATCTGTCGCGGGTTCCCGCGTACTTTATCAGCCGGCAAGAAGTCCAAGCAGGAAAACGCTTCAGCACCGAGAAGTTAGCGGCACTGGAATCAGATATTAACGGTGCTTCAGAATCGTTAATTGAATTAGAACGGCAGCTTTTTATCCATATACGGAAAAGCGCAAAAGATCTTTTGGGAGTGCTCACAGCAGTTGCTCATATTATTGCAGAGCTTGACGTCTCTCAAGCTCTTGCGTGGCTTGCAACCGAACATCGGTACGTAAGACCAACAATCAATGACAGTACACATATACACATCGTTGGAGGAAGGCACCCCGTTGTTGAATCAGTACGAGGAGAGTTTGTTGCAAATGATTGTTTTATTGACGGCACCCTTCATTCTTTTGTGCTGATTACCGGACCGAATATGGCGGGTAAATCAACCTATTTGCGCCAAGTAGCTCTCATTGCTGTGCTTGCTCAAATGGGAAGTTTTGTCCCGGCTCAAGAAGCTACGCTTGGCTTGGTGGATCGTTTGTATTGCCGTGTTGGAGCTTCAGACAATTTATCCCGCGGAGAATCAACTTTTTTAGTGGAAATGAACGAGACTGCCTATATTCTTAACACCGCAACGCAGAAAAGTTTAGTCATTATGGACGAGGTTGGACGGGGAACCGGTGCAAAAGACGGTTTAGCCATTGCATGGGCAGTTAGTGAAGAACTGTTAAACACGATCTGTTGCAGAACACTGTTTGCAACGCATTATCACGAACTGTCACACATCGCAAATCCGCGGCTGGTCAACCGTTCAATGGAAATTGCCGAAAAAGATGGAACCGTTGTCTTTCTCCGCAAGCTGCGGGAAGGAGCAACAACCCGCTCCTACGGTATTCCGGTTGCACGGCTTGCCGGACTTGAAAAAGGAGTGCTGTTGAGGGCGCAGCAAATTCTCGATCAGCTTAATGAAAAAGAAACGAGCAATTTCTCTATCGTTTCAGCACCTGCTGCGGTTGACGTACCCGTTGAAGCACTCCTTAAAGCTATTAACCAAACGGATCCGGATTCTCTGACTGCTTTTGAGGCGCTGACGTTGCTCTATCAATGGAAAAAATTAGCCGCAGCAGTACAGCCTACTTGACGCATTGTACTACCCTCTGTATTCTAGTAAAAAGTTAACAATTTTCCAGAATGGGTAATATGCACATTGATTCAAATCAAATATGGTTAAGCGCTGATGATGGAGCTCAATTATTTGTCCGATACTGGTTACCAGAAGGGAAACCTCAGGCAGTACTTCATATCGTACACGGTATGGCAGAGCATAGTGGACGGTATGAACGTTTTGCAACGGAAATCTGTCAAAAAGGGATTGCTGTTTGGGCTTCAGATCTACGCGGCCACGGGAAAACAGCGAATCTGCAAGTAAACAGCGGACGGCGCGGCGGTTTAATGGGACATTGTGCCGACGCAAATGGAGATATACGGATTTGCGCCGATATTGATATGTTGAATCGGCGTATCCTTGAAGAGTACGACCATATCCCGTTGTTTCTTATGGGGCATTCATGGGGATCATTTCTCGTACAACATTATATAGAACAGTACCATTGCCGCCTTGCAGGCGTTATTCTTTCTGGAACACGCGGTCCAGGAGGTTTAAAGGTTAAATTGAGCGTACCAATTATACGGTGCATCTGTTTTCTGAAAGGGCCGCGGAACACATCGCGGCTTGCCCGTGCATTGGTAGACGGTCCGCTCAATACACCGTTCAAACCCAGTAGAACACCGTACGATTGGATTTCCCGCGATCCAGCGGAAGTGGATCAATACATTGCTGATCCGCTCTGTAAAAATTTATGTTCTGTTGGTTTTTACCGTGATCTCGTCTTTCTGTTAAACCGTATTCACCGTCCGGAACATATATGGAACATTCCTAAAGATCTACCGATATATATCTTTAGCGGTTCGGCAGATCCCGTTGGAGACGAAGGAGACAGTCCTTCGGCATTGGTCGGGGTATACCGGAGTAATGATATTAAAGACGTTGAATTCACGTTATATCCCGGCGCACGGCATGAAACGCTCCATGAAACAAATCGCGAGGAAGTAAGTGAAAATGTAATTAATTGGCTTACCAGACACATTAAAACTTAGAAGAGGCTCTGTTTGCGAATTCGTTATTCAACAGCACAAGACGGTTCAATTGTAAAGAAAGCTCTTGTATACACAGCAGATGAACACGGAATTGATAAGAAAAAGATTAACATTAAGGCAATAACAATTATAGAACAGCTCCGTCACTACGGCTACAGCGCGTACATTGTCGGAGGGGCAGTCCGTGACATCATATTAGGGATTATACCGAAAGATTTTGATATTGTAACTGATGCAACTCCTCCACAGATACGAAACATCTTTTCAAAAGCACGTATCATTGGAAATCGGTTTCGGTTAGTGCATGTCCCTATTGGCAACGAGATTTTTGAAGTATGTACCTTCAGATCATTAAAAGACGGACTCACCGGCAACACGTTTGGAGGCATAGAAGAAGATGTACTGCGCCGGGATTTCACAGTAAATGCTCTTTTTTATGACCCACTTGAACAAATAGTTGTTGATTATGTTGGCGGTATGAAGGATGTATGGGAAAAAAAGCTTAAGCCGATTATTCCTTTAAATGATATTTTTAGTGATGATCCCGTCCGGATGATTAGAGCAATAAAATATGCTACGACAACCGGTTTCAAAATTCCGCTTCCGGTTCAATGGAAAATCCGCCAACAAGCTGAACTTTTAGCCACCATTAGTACCTCGCGACGTTCCGAAGAATTATCAAAAATTATTCATTCTCATCATGCGGCAGATATTATAAAAAATCTCGATAATGCTGGTTTATTTATGTATTTACAACCGAATGCTGTCGCGCGTATGCATGAAAACAATGAATTCCGCACCAGTTATTTTCAGACGTTAAAATCCCTCAATGATCATGCAGGACTATCTCCGCCGGAGCTTGCAGTTGCTGCACTTGTTCGTGATTATTTAGAAGATATTATTTCCTGGACTAACGATTATGAACAGTATGCAAAAGCATTTACCGAAGCTCAACAGTTTATCCGTCCTATTAACTTACCGCGGGCTGATTTAGATAAGGCAGTTCGATTGCTGTTTCGAGATCATGCGGTTATTATTGAAGCTTCTTGGAATCAGGATCAACTGCCCCAACCCCGGAAAGATGATAAGCAAACCGTAAATCCGGTAGACCCTGCTGAAGATCCAAACACAGTAAAAGCAGTAAAACCTGAACGTACAAAGGTAAAAAAGAATCGCCGTTTCTATTATCAGCGGAGAAAACAACGGCCTTAAATTAAAAATGTGTTCGGCTATATTCAGCAACGCCGGTAATATTGTGAAACAGCCATTCAGATCCATCTTCAAGGACAACCGATCCGGAAAAGTCTCCAAATAACAGCCGACGGTTCTGTATATGAAATAAAAAACGCATGTGCTCGCTTACTTTATCAAAAGGAGTAAAAACCATTTCAAGCTGTTTGTTGTTACTGGTAAAGCGCCACGGTTCAAGCCAATTTGAAGGAGAGAGGTGAAACGTTACCTGTTCAAGTTTATGAAGGTATCCATCAAGAAAAAAGGCGTTTTCTGTACCGTAACTTGAGTCTCCCGAATCGTAGCCGACATTGAGCGCAATGTGCCGTCCCCCATTTACCCCGCACGCAGCCGCCCAGAAACGAATATCTGAACGCGGACGGACTCTCCGGAGCCAATGAAAAATCCCCCACGCATTTCCCCGGGTAAAAATAATCTCGTTTGTTCCCAGTTGCACAACTCCTTCGGTGATAAACCACGGAGAGCAACGTACATAACTAAAAGCTTGTTTTTCGTCGCGCCATAACGTGTTGGTAACCAATGATTCTGCCCCCGGCGGCTTTAACAGTACTACCTCACCGAGGAGACTTCGGTGGTGGTTAAATTGAGGAATATCAACGCGGATAATACGCCCTTTTTTTTCAATGAGAATAAATTCAAGGAGCATTTTTTTCCGCTTTACTTTCAAAGAGCCTTTTGTACTCGTGCTTGGCATATTAAAACTTCCAAGGGTAAAAGGAAAAAGTGCATTGTACAACAGGGTATGCTTGTCTTTAAGCGAAAAAACCGCTATCCAAATGCCGCCGATATATCCTAAATCATGTATTTCAAAACTGATAATATTCTTTGGAGAGAAAATAATATATCTATCTATACAAGAAAAAAACCGTCGGGCGCTCGTAATAAACATTGGTTCAAGTTGAAAATAATCTTCCCGCGCCCACCCTGGATTCGTTGGTCTCCCTTCTTCATCTAGCAGATAAAGAGGTTCTTTAAATTCGCGTTGCTTCATTAATAGCTATAGTATACACCTTTAAAATACTATTTCACACACCCCCGTTTTACGAAGGATAAGCTTTGTCACACTCCCGGTTCCAAACAGTTGTTCCATAGAATCCTTATAGGCACAAAACCGTTCTGTTGGAATGTAGCATTGAATAGTTCCTGCAAAACCTCCGCCGTGAACACGGCACGCTCCGGTTTTCTGCAAGAATTTTTTTGTCAATCCCAATGCAAGACAGATACCTTGATCTCTTCCATCATTCTGTACCGCACAGTTTTGAAGTAATTCCCACGAAGAATCTCCGGATTCGTTCACTAGATCAAGAAACTTATCGATACTGTGCTGTTTTATTGCTTCTTTCATAGAATCAACCCGTTTATTTTCATTAAAAAAGTGAAGCGCCCGGAGAACTGCACGGTCTCCAACGGATTTTCTCAGCTCTGCCGTTATACAAAAATCATGCTCTGCCTCGCGGAGCGATTCCTGAGCAAAGAACCGTGCAACATTGTGCATTTCCAACGGTATAGATGCGTAATAATCGGTTAAATCAGCATGATTCGTATGGGTATCAAGAACGCACAGCGTTAATTCCGGCGGCATATCAAACGCAATAGATTCGACAAGCGGGTATAACGGGTTTTTGAAATCAATGGCAACAATCCCTCCGACTGCACAAGCAATCTGATCCATAAGCCCGGAAGGTTTTGCAAAATAATCGTTTTCTGCCTTTTGTCCTATTTGTGCAAGCTCCACGGCACTCATCGAGCCGGTATCATAAAGGTTATCAAAAATACGTCCGATAAGCACTTCAACTGCTGCCGAAGAAGAAAGCCCGGACCCGCCGGGTACCCGCGAATCTGCACAAGCAACCCACCCGCCAATAGCTCGTCCGCGCTCAGAAAAGCCGGCTGCAATCCCGCGTATCAGAGCTTCGGTTGTTCCTTTTTCCGAGGGTCGCGGAGCACGATCGCATATATCAACGGTAACGTCCGGATAGCCTGTTGAAAAGAACCGCACAGTCGGTTCGGTTGTACGCACAACTGCAGCACCATTGTCTATATGTACCGAAGCAGCCAGTACTTTTCCCCCGTTATGGTCGGTATGATTCCCTCCCAATTCCGTACGCCCCGGCGCACTAAAGAGACGAATATCCGTTCCATACCGCTGCACTTGAGCAATCAATGCATCGTATCGGGAAACGACCGTGCTGTTTCCATACAACTCGTTAAACAGCTTTTGTGCTTGGTCTGTTTTTAATATTTCTCTGTTAATCATAGACTGTTTCCGCCTTAAACAATATACATGGCGGACTCCTTACTTGTATGTATGTATGAGTATACAAGCTTTTTCCTTACAGTCAAAGGATTCTTAAAGAAAGGGGACAGACCTCTGAACCGATAGATTCCTACAATAGGGACAGACCTCTGAACCGATAGATTTCTTATCAAGGGGGATAGACCTCCGAACCACAGATTTCTGCCTCGTTTGTAGGTTGTTACATAGTGTAGCAAGTCTCTCAATACTTCATCAGAGGTTACTACACTCTGTATAAAGTCTCTCAATACTGCCTCAAAGGTTGCTACACTCTGTATCAAGTCATTTGCGCCTTGCAAAAAGCTTGCTACACTCTGTAGTACGTCTCTCACTACCTCCTTCAGCGGTTGCTGCATAGTGTAGCAAGTCCCCCACTGCTTCATCAGCGGTTGCTGCATTATGGAGCAGGTGAGGAGGTTGATAGAAAAAATAAAGCCCACAGGACGAACCGGTGGGCTTTATTTTCCAGTAAAGAATTTGAAATCATAATAGTTCCCTATTTTATTATAATAATTTGATTACTGTTTCAAATTCATTTTTATATTTTAATTTGCTCCTTTCACTCAATTTATTATAATCTTTTTCCATTTTCCTCTTTATCCATTTTTGTCCTTCTTCCATTGTTTTTCCCATTTCTTTGTATGCGGCGTAAAATAATGATCCTATTTCAGTCAAATGTATTATTGCGTCAGCATCTGCTACACATATTTCTTCTATACTATTTTTGCTATTATTTACACTACTCCTATGATTTAATATACACAATTTTATTCTTTCTATTTTGTCCTTTGAATAATTATATTTCTTTAATATTTCTTCCGCCCGTTCTGCCCCGATTTTATGATGTTCTTTGCAATTTTTTTCATCCTCTATTGAAACTAAATCATGGAATAATATCGCAATTGTTACTATTTCTTTGTCTGCCCCATATTCCTCAGCTAGTTTTTGTCCTAATGATATCATAGGTTTTATATGATGAGACCAAATTCCATACCCGAATATATTATTTTCTTTTTTACAAGCATTTTCTACTAATATCATTAAATCATCAATTATTTTTTCCATTACTTAATCCTTGATAAGATCATTATTAAATATTTATCATGTATTCAAGCTTTTGTCAATTATATTCTGTGTTTTTTATCCAGCCGAAGCAACATTGCGCTTCCGGCTGTTGAAGGCATTTTGCCAGAGACAAATTAAAGCTTTGCACAGCAAAAGATAGGACTGGCACAATTGGGGTGAGCAAAATGACAGCTATATGGAATCTGAGAACCTTTAGGCCAGAAGCATTAACAGTCCTGTTTGAGTATTTTTATACCGTATTAAATTTAATTTCATATTCATATTTTAATTTTCTGTGATAGTCCAACTCAATCAAATCCGTTGGTTTTATATTGTCGTCTCTTTTCTTAAAATAATGTATATTTACTTCCTTTAATATTTTATATACAAACTGCGAACAAAACATTATATTAGGTTTAAATGAAAACTTAAATACAAGTCCCAATAAATTATAAGCGTTACCTTCTTTATTTATCAGTTTTATTTTTTCAATTATAGCTCTTTTCTTTTCCAATGTAATTGGCAAACTGTATACAATTATTGATGAATCCGGTTTCTTATTAAAATATTCTATTATTTCCATGTTCATACCCGGCGGATATATTCTCTCTCCGCCATTATAACTAATAATTGTTTTTAAGTCTTTGTCAAATGATAGAGATGCATGATTATATATTTTCTTTGTAAAGAGTGATATTATTTCACTAGCAGGACTTCCTGTATTTGAAACAATAATATAAATATTCAAATCATTTAATGTTTGATATGCCACATTAAAATATTCATCGGTAAGACTCCCTTTATTTATATATCGAAACGAGTTATGCCGTGGAATATCCTGTAATAATTCATTCAATTTTTCCTTGGATAAATTTTTTCCCGTTTTATTAATTATCTCTTTAATATTATTCATATTGTCTTTTATTTCAGAAAAAGTGAAAGTCGTAATATCCTGCACGGACAATAATTTTGATGAAAAATCTTTATTGTAAAAAATACCTTCGTCAATCCAAAAAGGCATTAATACTATTATTATTCCAATGAATCTGCTTATAAATGATATAATCACATTGTTATTTTCCGAAAATATTACAGTTGCATTGAATACTAGCTGAACTGTCATAATCATAAGATATAAAATGGTTGATAAAAATTTGTTTTGTTTAGTTGTTTTCGATAATATTTTTTTTATGATTAAGTAAACATTAGTAAAAACATAAGTCACTGAAAATAGCCCAATACTATTAGAAAATAATAAAGCCGATAAAAGCATCCCAAATATAAGAATTATTGTATTCATACTATGAATTTACCACCTAAATCTTTTTATTATTTTCTTAATATTTTGTCAATACTATAAAATCTAGTTGCACCTAACGCTTCTGCTGTTTACGACGTTTGGGCGGGCCTAGATGACCTAGCCACTCTGAGAGTCTTTAGGCCCGAAGTGGTAACAGACCTGTTATGTACAGTTACCACCTGCTTTGCCTACATTTTACATTAATTTGACTTTTCCAAGACCGCTAGTACGTATATTCCTTGTTGGATTTCCTTTGTATAAAATATTACCTTTTCCACTAAGGCTTCCATTTAATGTACTTGCCGCCCATATTTTTACATTACCAACGCCAGTGAGTTTAACAATACCATTGCTCACCTGATAATTTTGTGCATTGATATTACCAACGCCGGAAAGTTCTATTGCTAAGTCAGAACCTTTCCCATTGTCAATATGTATATCTCCAACACCCCTCAAAGCGATACTCTGTATCGCAGGCATATAAACATCAATTACTAATTTCGTGGGTCTAAAATTTCTCATATTTTTTTCATCAATATACAAAATAGTATTATTTACTTCTGTTGTAACAATATCCTGAATATTACTGTCGGTGGTTACCATTATTCTGTATTTTTCAGAAAAATAGATATTTATATTCCCTATTCCTTTAAGTGCAATACCATTAAATCCTTCCACAGTTCTTTCCTGACTTACTATATTACCATTGCCGGTATTATGAGTTCCGCCTATATCGTAGATAAAATCACAAGAAATAAACAAATCTGCAATCACGATAAACAGAACTTTAAAAGACCAATTATTTTTCATAAGCTCCTTCAAATATTTTCTAAAATTTTTTATTTAATCCAGATAGAGATACCTGTTCTCCTCAATTATAATTTATTATAAACGCCGATGAGACATGATTATATTTTTTATTAGATCACTTGCCGCACTCCCTGTATTTGATAAAACATACATAAGAATTATCTAATATTTTATACGAACACTCAAAATATTTTTCAGACGAGCTTTCATTAATTTATATAGTCAAATGAATTATGTATTAGTATATCTATCATGTAATAAACTGTTTAAATTATTTATAATACATTTTGTTGCAGTACGAACCAATCCAAAAAACCAACATTTTTGGAAAACCTCGTATTATTGCGGTGATTACTGTAACCCTTACGGTGATTACCTAATATTCTTGTTTGGCAGCAATAAGATTTCTTGCGTTTGACTGGAAGCGGAGACTCTTGATCTTAAGCTTGTCTTTCAGCAGTTCATGGAAAAGTTCAACCATGTTTTCACCGGTAGAGATCTTTTTAGTAACAACAAAGTGGCTTTCCGGTACCGCATAACCAAGACCGCACTTGAAAGCAGTTCCCCGCTGAGTGTTGTCCTTGTGACCATTTTTAATCCAATCCCCTGCTTTTCGTAAACGCCAAGAATAGCTCCATTAACGGATCACCCTCCTGCAATAGAAGAGCGTGGTCAAAGTTCTGCCTCACGTCCTAAATAATCCCTTGAATCTCCTTGACCGGCTTTACAAAGCCTCGCTCGCCAGCGGTCCCTTCAATCTCTGCCACGAGTTCACCGTGATGCCCATGCAGATACTGTGCCTCGTCGGATGGTTCCAGAACCGGTGTGCGTATTCAATACAAAGTTTGGTAGTTATAACCATATAATAATCCTCCACGTTTTAAGCCCGTCAGCTATTATTAACATTCTACAAATGTTTTATATTTCTTTATTATATAATACTATTATAATATTGTCAATTGTCAATTAAAAGAATAATTTTACTATATTGCATTACATGCGAAAAGATATTTCTAAAAAAAAATGAATTTCAGGCACTATGAATGGCATCTGCGACAGTAATTCAGGTATTAACCTAGCGAAGAAAACCCAAGCCGCCGAAGGCGGCGAAGCGTAAAAGACCTATTATGTGCATAGTGCAATTTCTATATCCCTCCCCATGATATTAATTGAACCTTTGAAATCTTATTATTATTAAATTGGATATTTATTTGCCTTAATGATTTAAATGATTCATAAATAAAAATATCTGTCTTGTTTGAATAATATGTTGGTTGTCCAAGTTTTTTTATTATTTCATCTTTATCTGTACCTATTTTTAATACATAATCATACAAAACATTATTAACAGAATATTCCATAATAAATAATTTTATATTACTTTCACGATAAATATATAATATAATATCATTTGCCGTTATTTTTATTATTTCATAATATTCGTTATTGTTTATTTTATTTAACGATTGTTCTACAATGTTAATATCAAGTAATTTTGCAATTTCTTCAAATCCATTATATAACCTTTTTTGAGAATATTCAGATAGCATTGAAACACTCCTATTACTAATTGGATTATCCAATATTTCAGAAACAATAGGTAATGGTTCAATTTCATTAATATTTAGTATCGCATCACTTTCCAATCTATACATAATTTTAACATTTTGGATCATATCTGTATTAATACCACGTTTTATTTCAAGATTCTTAAAATTATATTCAATAATAACATTTTCATCTCCGTATAAAATTGGAGTTGCTATTATTAAAAGAAAAATAAACATAGATTTAATTTTCATGATTTTCTCCTATGTTTTCATTATAGAGCTTTATTATAATTTGTCAATCAATGTTGCACAACGTTCCGGCTGTTTACGGCGTTTTGTATAAACAGACCTGTTATGTAAAGTCTATTTTATTTATAACAACTTTAAAAATTCATCCAATTCTATTTCTACCTGTATTAATATGCTCCTTAATGTTCCACGAGCTACAGTATTATGTATCGGAACAACAACGTTATAGTATCCATTTGTATATTTTGCATGACTTCCCTTTTGACTTTTGAAAGTAAATCCTTTTTTAGATAATGCGGAAATAATTTCATTTGGACGAAGTATTAGATATTTACTACCCATTTTATAGTGCTATCTCCAAAGTAGTTACATAAATCTGTTCATTCTGTATTAAATTTTTTGTTTCGTCTTCATAATATAAAGTAATTGCTTCCTTTAGATTTTCAATTGCATCATCAATTGTTTTTCCCTGAGATGCTATATTATTTTCAAGGCAAGTCGCGACAATCCATTCATCTTCTTTCTTTATTACTACCGTACCCTTAAAACTCATTTTTATCCTCCGATAAAGTTGATATTTGATGTTAATTTATAATTCAATGTATGTCAAGAATATAAATATTCAAAATATCTATATTTTTAAAAAACTTGCGCATAATGTTCCGGCTGCTTATGGCATTGTGCATATATAGACCCGTTATGCGCAGTGTCTTGTACTTTATTATTTTTTTAATTAATTTACTTGTTCTTTTCGTTGAAGGATAAGAGATCTTCCACAGTAATAATGCCTTTTGGATACTCTTCTTCCCATACTTTTTTCTCTGTATAGGATTGATACCACATGTCAGCAATAACATCCGGATCACCAACTTTGCCTGTCCCCGGTTCTGAAATGAATAGAGCCAATGCACGGTGACCGACGAAAATACCTTTCGGTAACAGTTCGGTATGAAGATTGGTGATATAGTTGCACAGGCCCCCAACCCCACTCCAATATTTCCCATCATGGGGAAAGGGTGCAGTGATGAGAATCCTGTCGTAAACAGTAAAGCCCCTTCCTGTTTAAGCATATCCGGTAAAACGGCGTTTACAATATTAATGGAGCTGGCAGCATAGCCTTCAAATGCGTCCCGTGCATTCTCTACCGTTAATTCAAGTACAGAAGTAGGAGGATAGTTGCCGGGTATAGGGCTTACTTCCACTACATCAATGTGGCCGTACTTGTTTTTAATTCCAGAAATAGCCTGTTCAATTTGTTCTTTGCGGTAAATATCAGCCGTGAAGAATGGAGCACAGCAGAATGACCTCGCAAAACCGTAGCCCGAGCCGCCTCCAGGTGGCGAAGCGTGGCCTGTTATGCGCCGTATTTTTGCCTTACAATTATTTTTTACTCAAATTAAAATTATCAAGAAGAGATTGATTTTTTTCGTCTTCGACTTCTTTAATTATTTGTTTTATTTTTCCATCAATCCATTTAACACAATATTCCGCTTTTTCAATTGCTTTTTTATATTCATCCTCTTCAATCGGAGCATAATATCCGGGATATCTTGTTTGTATAGCATAATCATTTAAAATAACAACTTCATTTATTTCATTGGGTATGTCAATACGTTTTGCCAATTCTTTTATCAAATTTACTAAATTATGAGTCTTTTCTGGATCTATATCAAGAAATACAAGAAATGCTTTTAAAGATTTTTCAACTGCCTGTTGTGCCTGAAAACATAAATCCTCATAAAATATTTCTTCGTCTATTTTTGCCTTTGATAGGGCAAGACTGCTTTTGGCACGTACCAGCCAAATTTTATAATCTTCATTCATATACGACCTTTCCTTCTCTCTCAATCGTTTTATAAATATATCCATTTTTATTTTTTAATTTATTATATTTTTCAAAGTCTATTGCAATCAAATCTATTGGGATTGTGATATTTTCAGTCAATAATGATTTATATAATAATCCGGTTACTTCTCTTTCGTTTTTTAAATCTCTCATAATAATTAAAAGGTCAATATCACTATTATCTTTATTGTCTCCCCGGGCATAAGAACCAAATAATATTATTTTTTCAGGTGTTATTTTTGAGGTAATAAATGTAACAAGCCGCCTAATTTCAGGCATATTTTCATACATATAGAAAATTATACGATATATTTTATAATATATCTACCTATTTTTAACTATATTTTATCATTTTTTCAAAAATATGGTGCATAACATTCCGGCTGCTTATGACGTTTGGCGGAGCAATGGCGTGGGAATGAAGCAAAGCGGAATGATCTAGCCACAAGAACCCCGAGCCGCCAACGGCGGCGAAGCGTTAACAGACCTGTTATGCACAGTTGGGCATATTACAACTTTATTTTTTTAATCGTTCCTCTAATATTTTACTTATCCATTCAGGAAATACAAATAATTTTCCTCTGAAATTTTTTCTTATTTTATGGAAAAATGGAAACCCACCGGCTTGTCCTGTGGGATGAACCGTAGTCATGCGCCGCTTCTCTTGACCATACGTCAAAAAAAAACCTATACCTTAATGGTAACGGAAGCGGGATGCACCGTTAACCATGCCCAATCTTGTAATTGGGACAGGCTGCTTTCAACCAGCCAATTGGAGAAGCGATAACCACCGTTCCAGCCGGTGTAGCTAT
>JAISSB010000059.1 GCA_031273325.1 Treponema sp.
GTAGACCTTATCGGAGTCAGCAATAAAAACTTCAGTGGAAATACCGAAAGCGATATACAACTGTCACTCGGCCTAACGTACACGTTTTAGCATTGAGGTCTGTCCCCTCTGGGGACAGATATTCTGGGGGACAGACCTTCTTAAAGATAGACATTCTTGGGGATAGACCTCTAAGGGGAATATCTTCTTTTTGGGGAAGACTTTTTGGGGACAGACCTCTTTCAGGGACAGACATTCTTGGGGATAGACTTCTTGGAAACAGAGCTTTCGGGAACAGACCTCTTGGGGACAGACCTCCTCAACGCTCACGGTGAATACTGTATAATGAAGAAGCAAAAGCAAAAAAAGCAATGAGTACCGGCAGAAACCAAGGAAAATATTCATTAATAACGGTAATATTGTATGTTCCATGAATAGTAACTGCGCTGACAAACCATAATACTGCTCGTGCCGGAGTGCCGTTCCATACCTGTATTGACGCTGCTACCCTTGAACCGCATGAACCGTGGAGCGGAAAGGTGGTAATAACACGGAGAAACGCGCTTTGCATATCGACTATCCCATACGCAATATTTTCGGCAAAGGCAAAGCCAAAACCGGTAATCATACCCATTCCCGGTGTATTGATATTTTTTAACTGCAAAAACAAGAGTAAAAGTATAAGACGGCCTAACTCTTCAACAAATGCACCGCGTACGAATACAGTAAACAGCGGATTATATGCGGGAATAGCCTGCTGAATGAGCGCCGCAAGTATCAACGAACATATCCCTGCAAGGAGCAACAGTAAAAAATTAACCAGAGCATGCGTGTTCAACCAGAAGAAAAGAAGCACTATCGGTAATGCCGAAATTAAGATTAATACTAGTATACGTACCCATTGCATACAAAAAGAGTAGCATAAAACAGCTATTTTTTGTAGTGTGTACGAATGATACTGTGTATGGTTGGCCCAAAACACGTCGGAAAAACAAGGGTTGGTCACGCGCTTGCAGAGCATTGTAATGGAACGTTTATTGATCTTGACGCAGTCATTGAACGATATACCGGAAAAAGTCCGCGTCAGTTATACCGTGAATCGGTTCAAACATTTCAACGGTCTGAAGCAGAAACGCTTGAGCTTGTGCTTCAAGAGCATACAAAGCCGGATACTGTGTATGTACTCGCAACCGGAGGCGGCATCGCTGACAATAAAGAAGCGTTAAAAATAGTGCAAACAAAGGATATATGTTGTGTGTACCTTTCGGTTTCTGCCGATACCGCGTGGAACCGTATCGCTGCCGAGCCGGAACTTCCGGCTTTTCTGCAAACGGAATCAGCTCAAGAACAACACCGTCAGCTCCATGAACGGCGGGCAACAGTGTATGCATCAATCGCTCAGCTTATTATTAATGCTGAACAGAAAAGCCCCATGGAACTTGCCGAATATATTGCAAACAAGCTGCGTCTATGGTTGTGATTCAAAAAACTGACATCGTACTCATTGGATTTGCCGTACTCATTATTGGCATGGCACTTACTGTGTGGGTGCAAAGTTCCACCAGCGAACAACCGGGAATGGTTGCAAGAAATACCGGTAGTACCGCAACTACTCCTCCTACTTCTTCACAAGTAGAACTCTCTTTTTCTCATTATTTTGACCCGCTTGCAGTTGAATCATTGATTAGTCTGTTTGAACAGCAGTATCCAGACATTAACGTCACCAGTATTCCTCGTGAAGTGTATGAGCCTGTCCCTGCGTACGCTGACATTACAGCCTGCGATTCCCGCTATTCTTCAAAACAGGACGCTCATACGACCGATCATAGCCGTATTGCAACGCACGGCTATGTGTTTTTCTACCGTATCGATCATTTAGAGCAGGCAGGATTATACCGTCCGCCCAAGACATACCTTGAATTGCTCCGTGCAGTACGCGCTATCGGGCCGCAGTCATTCTCTATAGGCTCAGATTATTACGCGGATATCTATTCCTGGTTATGGGCTGCAGGTATCCGCTTGATAACAAACGGAAGATTTAATATTGATTCTAAAAAGGTTATTGAAATATTACTGTTTATTAAAAGTTTAAGCGAACATCTTGCCTCAGATCCTTTTAAAAAAACAGAATCTCAAAAAGTAGAAGAATTTATTGCAGGAACGACGAGTATGATCATTGCTCCTTCATACAACGTATCAGTGATTCAAGAGTACCTGCAAGATTCGCTTTTTGGGGTAACAACGATTCCTATTCCGGACGACTACCGAGGAAAAGCAGCATTTGCTGCGTTCTCACACGATATTGCATTCGTACAAAACAGTGAGCAAAAGACTGAAGCTTCACTCTTTATTGAATTTTTAATAGACCATAAAAACATGCTGCTGCCCGCAGAAAATAAGCATGATCCATTAATGGCAAAAATTATTAGTATGTTTGAGATCGGGGAATTAGTAACTGAACTTCAAGGTTTTTCTTCGAGCTTTGGACTGAGTATGCAAGAAGAATTAGTTAAATTCTTGGAAGAAAGCCAAAGTGCTGAAGAAACAGTTCAAGCTATTTCGCACCGGTGGAACAATACCGGGTTAAGGTAACCACTATGATCGTATACAGTATTCCTGAACGGATTGAAGCTTTTTTATTTGATATGGATTCAACATTGTATAGCCATACAGTGTATGAGACATTTCAAATTGACGCGCTCATTGAACGATGTGCTGTGCTGCAGCATAGATCCGTTGAATCGATGCGCAAGCTTATCAATGATTATCGGATTGCGTGGTCGCACAACCACGATGGACAAACTATTAGTTTTGTAAACACCTTTGTTGCTTTTGGTATTTCTGTTGAAGAGAGTATCCGGTGGCGGAGTGAACTGTATGAACCTGCTCGTTTTCTCAGCGCTGATCCGCTCCTTCGTGAAACGCTCTGCGCTCTTTCCGGAATCTGTGCATTAGTGACAAATAACCCGGTTATTGTAGCGCAAAAAACGCTGCAAGTGCTTGGAATAAGCGATTTGTTTCCCGTTATAGTTGGGCTTGATAGTTGTTTTGTTTCTAAACCTGACCCCGCTCCGTTTTTATTCGCCGTACACAAACTTAACGTAGCTCCCCAACACTGTATTTTCATTGGGGACCGCTACGATATTGATCTTGCAACCCCGCTCCAGATAGGTATGGGGGCGATCTTAGTTGACGGTGTTGAAGACGTATACCAATTGAAACATCTTAAGGAATTTAAGCATGTCAACTATTAAAGCAGTCATTTTTGATATGGACGGTTTGATGTTGGACACTGAACGTGTTACACTCCAAACATGGAAAGAAGTTGCCGACGAATACGGTTTTTCTATACCTGAATCGGTATGGCACACGACACTCGGGCTGAAAGCTTCAGCAGCCACGATTAAAATACAGGAATATGCGGGAAACTCTTTTCCGTATGAAACCATGCATACTGAAGTACAAAAGCGGACCTTTCTACAGTGGGAGCGCGACGGTATTGCCCATCGTCCTGGTCTCCTTCCTTTACTCAATCATTTGTTGAAATGCCGTATACCGCTTGCTGTTGCTTCTTCAACACCGCGCACAGCTGCTCTTTGGAAATTAGAAAAAGCCAATATCCGTGACCGGTTTAGCGTGTTTGTATTCGGTGACGAAGTTGAACGAACAAAACCGTCTCCCGATATTTTCTTAGTTGCCGTGGAACGGCTGGGAAAACAACCGGAAGATTGCATTGGATTCGAGGATTCTTGTGCCGGGATATGCGGACTTGCTGCGGCCGGAATTCGTTCTATTTTTGTCAAGGATATTCTTGAACTTCCCGCAGAAACTGCTGCCACAGTATGGCAAAAATACCATACACTTGCCGAAGCAATTCCTTTATTTAAATAAAAGAAAAGCCGCCGGCTTGCCTGCGGGATCACATTCTTTGTCACTGATTCAATGATTTAATAGCATATTCGCCGTTTTTTGTTCCTTTTGAGGATATGTCCCTTCAATCCAGAAGTCTTAGAATACATTCCAGAAGTTCTGGAATACATTCCAGAAGTCTTGGAATACATTCCAGAAGTCTTAGAATACATTCCAGAAGTCTTAGAATACATTCCAGAAGTCTTGGAATACATTCCAGAAGTCTTGGAATACATTCCGCAAGTCTTGGAATACATTCCAGAAGACGTAGAGACCGTTCTGTGGGTCATGGTTAGCCGACTTTAAAAAGAACTACGTCTTGTCTTGGGCTTTGCAATGTTCGGCGATGGACTCTTTTACAGCTTCCCGAACAACCTGTTTAATATCGGCAACAATTGCCTGATGCAAACGTTCCATGGCTCCTTCGGGGGTAGCGGATACTTCTACCAGTTGATGAGGCTCAATATCAAGAGCATTGGCAAGACGTTCCAGCATTTCACCAGAAGGGAACTTACGGCCAAGCTCCAGCATGGCAAGGTAATGGAGCGACATATCAGCCTTTTCCGATAGTTTTTCCTGAGTCAAGCCCTTTTTCCGGCGGTATTCTTTGAGATTAACCGCCAATATTTCCTTTATATCTATCATAAGCTTCGTCTTATTTATTGCCCTTTATGTCATAATACTTGTTTTTACCCACTTGATTTATTTTCTTATGTATCAATATTATTATCTG
The DNA here is from genome assembly GCA_031273325.1 of Treponema sp. Lineage (GTDB taxonomy): Bacteria > Spirochaetota > Spirochaetia > Treponematales > Breznakiellaceae > BOBG01. The sequence goes on from JAISSB010000059.1 coordinate 4,622, forward strand.
TAAGGTCAATATCCTGAAGAATTTTACGGTTCCTATATCAAAATTCAAGGAATGGTGCCGCAAAGCAGGTAGTTTGACCTAATCCTTGCCGGTAGTATATGAGTGCTGGAACAGCTAACGCCTTTGAACAAAGGAGTTTTATTATGAAAAAGAAATTTTTCGGTATTGCGGGAACGGTAGTGGTGTTGCCGGCGCGGAGAAATTTTAGGAGCTTCTAAAATGAAGAATACGTTCAAACGTTTCTGGATTTTTGCCATCGTTGCGGCAATAAGCTTTTTAACGGTCGGTTGTTCAACCGACAACTACGAAATGCTTAACGGCGTTTGGGACAGAGGAGATATTGTTGTTACTTTTGATGATAGCAACGGTTTTTTCACTGAAATTAAGTCTCATAGTATTTGGATTCCTTTCCTAAACAATGGGTCAATCAGTATTGGCGACCGAAAGTTTAGGAATATTACCAGAAAAATGAGTGATTTGTCGGGTGAGTTGAAATGGAGTTGTCAGGAATTGAATACTGGTTTTACATGGGAAGATTGTACAATCACTATGGATTCTGGTGGTCAAAAGATAACAACAGCCAGTGTATCAGGTAGTCCTACCTATACCAAGAAATAAGTTCGACAATAAAAAACAAGCCCACCCAAAACGCTGTATATGAGTTTCGGATTTCTTCAATATAATGTTTGCGGAACAAGAGAGAACTGTGAGGACTGTCCCCGTTGACTTAGGGGTCTGTCCCCATTTTACAGCCGTGTAGCTGCCAGTGGGCTTGTCCAGTGGTAGTAGTTTAAAGGGTTTTAATAATAGTTGCACCACATACCGTTGCAAGCGTTACAATAATACCTGATACAAGCACTCCGGCACTAACGGCAATAAACGTACGCCTCTTTTCTACTCCAAGAATCCAAGCCCCAACCGTAGCTGTCCATGCACCGGTCATTGGGAGTGGAATTGCAACAAAGAGAGCAATTCCAAACCACCCCCATCTTTCAATACCCTTATGTATTTTCGCCCGCGCACGTTCAATACCATACTGTGAAATCTTTTGATACCATTTAAAACGGAGAAAAAAGCGGTGACCTGTTGATAAGAAAAGCCAACACAACGGAGCGACTGCCATATTCATAAGCACAGAAAATACATACGCACTATACCATGTCCAGTTATGTGCGTACGCGTATGGAATTGCGCCGCGTATTTCAGAAATTGGCGCTACTGCAAGTAGCGCCGTCCATATTAACGTTTGAATTTAAGAGTCTCTAATTCAGAATTACCACGTATGATCGAGAAAGACAGTTCGCTTGTCGTTTCACTATTCAACATTTGATAGAATGATGGTAAATCGCTTACCGTTTTCCCATTGATACCGATTATTTGGTCCCCGCGCTGCAGTCCAATAATAGCTGCTGGAGTTTCCGGGTAAACCTGCACGACGTACAAACCTTTGGAGTTTTCAAGCTCTAAATCTGCTTTCATTGCCTCTGTCAAAGGAATAAGATAAATCCCCGGCCATAGATTTTTGTTATCGGTCATAACTTCCTCATTCCGTGCTTCTATACGGACCGTTACGGTACGAGATTCTCCGCCGCGGATAAGAGTAAATTGAGCTTGTTCTCCAGCTCTCAATTCTCCAACTGCTAACGTTAACGAAGTTGGACTTCGCACTTCTTTACCGTTAACATGGGTAATGAAATCACCCGGTCGAATGCCGCCTTTGTACGCGGGAGAATTCAAAAACACTTGAGACGCAAATGCTCCTCTTTTTCCTTCTACACCAAGAGCTTGTAAAATTTCACGGTCTGCTTCAATAAGCGAAACTCCAAGCCACCCATAACTAATTTGTCCGGTGGTAATAAATTCATCTATCAACCGTTTTGCATTGTTGATAGGAATAGCAAAACCTAAACCAACCGAACCGCCTCCCGTACTCGAAGCTATCCATGTATTGATAGCTATAACTTCCCCTTTGATGTTAACTAACGCACCGCCGGAATTTCCTTGATTTATTGAAGCGTCAGTTTGAATAAAATCGTTGATATTTCCTGCTGGACCGCCTTCTCTACCTACCGCACTGATAATGCCCATCGTTACGGACGATAGATAACCAAGAGGATTACCAACGGCGATAGCCCAATCTCCTATTCGGACAGAATCTGAGTCGCCTAATGTTGCTAAAGGAAATACGTCCTTTGTAGTGAATTTAATCATAGCTAAATCTTTACGTTCATCATATCCAACCAATTCAGCTGAGTACCGTTTCCTCTCATTGGAAGAAATTTCAATTTCACTTGCTCCGGTTATCACGTGATTATTTGTGAGTACATAGTATGTATCTCCGTCACGGCGCACAACAATTCCTGAACCGACTCCCTGAGAGCGGAACTCTCGATTCCTTTCCTGTTCTTCTGTATTTGGTCCAAAGAAAAAATCCCAAGGAATACCGTTGAAATTCTGTGAAGGTCGCCGTTGAATGGATACAGTATCAATTTCTACAACCGAAGAAAGCACTTTATCGGCAACAGCATGAAAAGCTGACTGCAACGATTCTGCTACTGCTAACGCATCTTCAGGAATAATAACAGAAGGGGCTTCCGCACGAGCAGTTCGTTGAGACTGTAATGTGCTGCAAGAAAAAGAGAGAAAGGTAACAGAACTCCCAAAAATAACTCCGATAAGTACTAAGTTGAATATAAGTAACTTGTTTAGTGATAGCTTTTGTGCCATATAAAACTCCTATTAATGTTTATATAATAATAAGCTCACTTTTCAAGAAAAGTTACAAGTCATACTTCTTGTATTCTAAGAGTATTAAAGACGGTCACTCAGAATTTCTGTATGGTCCGCGAATATTGCAATAGTATGTTCCCAATGTGCTGAGGGTTTTCCGTCGGCAGTCATAACCGTCCAGCCGTCCTTTGCATGGAATATTTCGGCTTTTCCCATGTTGATCATAGGTTCTATAGCGATTACGAGCCCTGCACTTATCCGCGGATTTGCTCCATGAGGAGCATTTGGTACTGAAGGATCTTCGTGAAGAGCAAAACCAACCCCATGCCCGGAATAATCATATACCACTCCATAACCGTACTGAGACGCATGGTTATACACCGCATGAGAAATCTTAAGAAGTCGCTCACCCGCTTTAGCAGCTTCAATACCGTGGTACAAACATTCTTTTGTAACCGTATTAAGGTGGTGCAGTGGTTCAGAAACAGTTCCAGCTTCAACTGTAACAGCTTGATCACTTATAAAGCCGTCAAGTTCTATTCCGCAATCCAAAGAAACAAGATCACCGGAAATTATTTTTCTTTTTGAAGGGATTCCATGAATAACTTCATCATTGATAGAAATACAGATAGCTGCTGGATATGGATTCCTTTTAGGACCGTACCCTAAAAATGCAGGTTTTCCTCCTGCTTTTTGAATCCACTGTCGAACCCATTTATCAAGTTCAAGGGTCGTTATTCCTGGTTTTACTAATGGAATTAATTCACGGTACATAGCTGAAAGCATTTTACATGAAGTACGTATTCCGTTGATTTGTTTTTCATTTTTAAGATGAATCATTAGAACTCCAGTACGCTGCACAGTCTTATTTCTTTAAAAAAGACAAAAAGCAGCATTTTCACGTGTTACCCAAGTTGTAGATCATTTATTTTTGAAGAGGTGGACTCAATAACCCAAACTTTAATAATTCCATGAACCGCTTTAATTTGTTCAAGTACTTGTGTTGCTATATGTTGTTCTGTATCAATGATATTGTACGCATAGTCATTTCGACTATGATTCACTAAACTTGTAATATTAATTGAAGCTTTCGCTAGAATAGTAGTAATTTGTCCAAGCATATTAGGAACATCCTTATTTGCCACCAGTAAACGAAACGGTGCGCTTTTTTCCAGTCGGCATTGTGGATAATTCACTGAATTTTTAATTGCTCCTGTTTCAAGAAACTCTCTTAACTGTTGAACCGCCATAACAGCACAATTTTCTTCAGCTTCTGGGGTTGAAGCTCCAAGATGTGGAATACAAAGTGCATAGGGACAAGTTATAAGATCTGCCGAAGGGAAATCTGTTACATATAACGACAATGTTCTGTTGTTCAACGCTGCAATGAGATCCGCTTCGTTAACCAATGCACCACGGGCAAAATTGATCAGCCGTGCCTTTTTTTTCATAAAACAGAATTTTTCCGCATCAAGAAAATTTTTTGTCGTGTCAATTAAGGGAAGATGTAACGTTACGTAATCTGATTTTGTCAGTAAACTTTCTAATGTATCAGCACGTACAATGTGGCGAGAAAGATTCCAGGCAGCATCAACTGAAATATATGGATCATAACCAATCACGTTCATACCAAGTGCACATGCATCGTTTGCAACCATAACTCCAATAGCGCCAAGCCCTATAACCCCTAATGTTTTTCCCTGTAATTCTGGTCCTTCAAATTGTGATTTATTTTTTTCAACCAAATCTCCAACTTCAGTTCCTTTCTCTGCTAGCGATTCTACCCATTTGATACCGCCAAAAATATCTCTTGAAGCAAGGAATAATGCAGTGAGTGTTAATTCTTTAACCGCATTTGCATTGGCGCCTGGAGTATTAAATACTACGATTCCGCGTCCAGTACAAGAAGAAATAGGAATATTATTATATCCAGCCCCCGCACGTGCTATAGCTTTAACCGAATCTGGAATGTTAATAGTATGAAGATCAGCGCTTCGTACCAAAATTGCGTCAGGTTCAGTAATATTACTTGCAACTTCGTAAAGATCATGAGGAAAAAGATCAAGCCCTTTTGAAGAAATTTTGTTCAATGTTTGAATTTTAAACATGAGTATTCCTTTTTTCAAAATCTTCTGCAAATGTTATGAGTTTTTGAACTCCCTCGATAGGCATCGCATTGTAAATACTTGCTCTTAAACCACCAACCAACCTATGTCCAGCTAAATTTACCAAACCCACAGTCTCAGCTTCTCTGATAAAGCGTTCTTCTAATTCTTTATCTCCATTGATAAACGGAATATTCATTAAACTACGTGCTTCTGGAACGACAGGAGAATGAAACAATAGTGACCGCTCCAAATATTCATAAAATAAAGAAGCTTTTTCTTGATTTATTTTCATAATCGCTTCAACGCCACCCGACCGTTTAAGCCATTCTAATACGAGACTTATCATATAAATACCGTAACAGGGAGGGGTATTATAAAGTGAAGCTTCTTGTGCATGAATATCGTAGCGGAGGAGAGCAGGAGTCCATGACGGTGCCTTTCCGATTAAATCTTCACGTACAATAACTACTGTTGTCCCTGCAGGACCAAGATTTTTTTGAGCGCCTGCGTATAAAACACCGAATTTCGATATATCAAGCGGTTCAGATAGAATACAGCTAGAAATGTCTGCGACTAAAGGAACCCTTCCTGTATCAGGAATATAATGCCATTTAGTACCGACAATTGTATTATTCAGCGTAATATGACAAAAAGCATCTTGAGGTTCAATAGAAAACTTACATGGAATACACGTATATTTTTTATCTTTTGAAGAAGCTCTAATAATAGGGTTGACAAATTTTTTTGCTTCGTCAAAAGCTTTTCCAGCCCAAATACCTGTATCAATGAAACTTGCCTGTTTCTTTTCTTCTCCTTGTTCTACTCCTGCAAGATTTAATGGAACCATAGAAAATTGTAAAGATGCTCCCCCTTGGAGAAATAGTACTTTGTAATTATCCGGTATGCACATAAGCTCTCGGAGTAATTTTTCGGCTTTTTCGATAATCGGTTTAAAATATTTGGAACGGTGACTCATCTCCATAGCAGATTGCCCTGTTCCATGTACATCGATCATCTCTTCTGCTGCCTGTTCTAACACAGAGAGAGGCAACATTGAAGGACCCGGAGAAAAATTATAAACACGCCTCATAGATTTTCCTTAATAAGATTTTTATGTTTTATAGAACAGAATCTAACAGTTTCTTAACTAACTTTAAAAATAAACTCTCAAAGCAGCAGAAACTCAGACATGGTAGTTATCTGCCCTAAACAAATATTGCAACAGTATGGAGGTGAGGGGAATTGAACCCCTGACCTTTTGAATGCCATTCAAACGCTCTAGCCAACTGAGCTACACCCCCCGAAAAGAGAGGCAGATAATTCTGCCTCTTAGATTCTTACCAAGCATCAACCATATCATCTGGCTCACGGTCATCTTCGGCGAAGAGATCCGTTACAGCACGAAGATCATCAAGGTACACATAGTAACTCCCAACAGCTTCTGCTGGATCAAAAACAACCCGGAAACCAACAACTTGAATTCCTATCTTATTGTGATAATGATAATTACGTTGTACTACTCCATTAATTCCATCAGCTTCTTGAGGAGGTATTGCAACGGTAAGCTGTTTCCAGCCTTGGAAATTCAATTTGCCTAATGATAATTCAAACTGCCGACCAAAAAAATCTTGAATAATAACTTTTAATTCATGATTGAAATTTCGCCCAGCTACCCAAACAGAAATAGTTTTAGTAACTCCTTCTATTGGAATTGAGTGAGTAGGATAGAGAGCAACACTGCTGTGTCCACGGTGAAGAAAATCAACACGAGTACCTAAAACATATTTATCAGAAATATTAAGATCTTCTTCTCCAACCACTGGAACCTTTCCCGCTGGACTTCCTTCGAAAAGGCGCGCATACGCATACCCTTGATCCGAAGACATTACAGCACGCCAATAACCATCGTACTCAAATTTATCAAGTGAGATTTCCCTTAGGTACTGTTGAGCAGTACTTATACCAAGTTGGTCAGCACGAATACCTCCAACTTCACTTTCCTGTGCAAACAAAAATCCAGCACAAAACAGAAATAAAACTACAGTATATCGTTTCATTCAGTTACCTCCTCGCTTTGCGCGTCCCAAAGTCCTTGTACCTCTTCAACCCATACTTCGTCACCGTCATACCGTGCTTCAAATTCATCCTTGAGAACTTTGAATTGGTGGAAGTAAATATAGAAATCGTCTACTCGTTCATTCGGTTTCGTCCAAACACGGAATTTAACAAAACTTAAATTTTGAAGTCTTGGAAGTACTTTCTGATTTTGAGGAATATACGTGGGAATTGCCGCAGTCAAATTTTTCCATCCGGTATAATTCAGATCTCCTAATTTGATTGGATAAATTCTGCCTTGATAATCCCGGACATAAGCTTCCAAATAGTAATTTAAATTGGATCCCCATACCCATAAATCGATAGTACGAACTCTCCCTTCCAAAGTAAACTCAGCTGGGTTCCCTTCTTCGTCCACTGGATATATGTCGATCCAATTATACCCTTGCCGATTAAATCTACCACGGATACCAAAACTTGTTCGTGTTCCTTCTGCATCCCGCAACGCTGCGGGGAATACAGGAACCTCCGATAAGAACTGAGGAAATCCCTCAGTTTTAAAGTGACTTCCTACAACATTCCATTGATGGCGATAATCATCACTATCAACCGGACTGCCGAATGCCTCTGCTACATAGGTTACAAGACTCTGAGTAAGCTCGTCACCAGCTACAGAAGCTACCGCTATGCATGCCATTAGAATAAGGCAAACAGCTCTGAAACTGCCATGTTTCATCCCAATACTCCTTACTTACGAATACGTTAGGGGATATAATTAACTTTGATTATATCCTTTTTGTGTACCCTTTGTCAAACTCTTGTTGTAACCAACATTAGCTTCAATTCTTTGGGTACTACCACATCCTAGTACACCTTCTTTTCATAGAAAAGTCAAGAGGATATGATATTCTCTCCACCTAAAGAAGTGGAGTTTCTTGTTCCTGCAAACAAAATTTTCTGCTCAAGCCACGCAACTTACAGTATCAACAGGCTACCCCTGTGGGTGCGTCTCACAGTTACTCTTACCATACCGCAAAACCTACTTCTTGTCAATAATTTCCACTTAAAATAGAATTCCAAAACCAAGATTAACACTGAAACCAGCTAAACCTAGAAACGTTGCTGTCCCCCAATTAATCTCAATATCCTCTGGTTTAAAACTGTAATTATACAAAACAGTAGGTTCAAAGAAAAATACTTGCCGGACTTCTCTCGTTGTAAATAAAAATTTGTAACCAACACCTGTTGAAACTTTAGGAATAATAAAAGGACTTCCGTCAACATCGGTACCGTCAACTTGACTCATAGCCAAGAGAACACCACCGCCAATGTCAGCGTAGAATCCTTGAAGCCAATTCTGTTCAAAATAATAACGAACTCCTAATCCCAGCTGCAAAAAGGTAAACGAGTTTTCTGATAAACTAGAGGTAGTTCCCGAAAATGCACTGAAAATATTAGCCGTATCCATATGTAAAACATAGGCATTCAATCTAAAACTAAGAAAATCCCATGGAGCCCATTCTGTTCCCCCGGCAATACCTAAACCAGTAAACCATGTCGCTGCAAAAGAAGGAATAGGATCGATAAACACAGCACCACGGTAACCGTCAAGCGGGTGAATAATCACTGGTAAATCATAATCAGTTGTTTTAGTTATTAGTTGTGCTGAAACAGACAAAGACACAACACTGAATAACACAGTAATAACAAATTTTTTCATAAAATAGCCTCTACAGATGTTTTTTGCTAATCTACCCTCAAGGGTAGATTTCACTATGCGTTCAAACGTTTTTCAATTGCATCCAATTCGTCGTCCAACTCTTGTGGCAGTTTGTCACCAAATTTTGGGTAGTGATTCTTACGGACATCAGCAATTTCGGCTTTCCAGCCTTCGATATCGACACTCAAAATTTCCGCCATATCAGTTTCGCTAACACCTGCAGGACGCTCAATAGCATCAGGAGTCGGCAAAATACCAATTGGTGTATCAACGAATTTACCGTTACCATCACAACGATCAAAAATCCAGGCAAGTACCCGTGAATTGTCACCATAGCCGGGCCATATAAATTTTCCCGCTGCATTTTTACGGAACCAATTTACAAAGAAAATTTTTGGTAATTTTTCGGTGTTTTGTTTCCCTATATTCAACCAATGTTTAAAATAATCCCCCATATGATAACCGCAGAAAGGCAACATTGCAAACGGATCTCGACGAATCGTACCTGCTTTTACATCCAATGCAGCAGCAGTTACCTCAGAACCAACAATGGAACCCATAAAAACTCCGTGAATCCAGCTTTTTGCTTGATTTACTAACGGTATTGTTTTTGGTCTCCGTCCACCAAATAAAAATGCACTGATCGGAACCCCTGCAGGATCTTCCCATTCTTTAGCAATTGCCGGACACTGCTTTGCAGGACCAGTAAACCGTGAATTAGGGTGAGCAGCCGGCTTTTGTTCCTTGTTGTTCTTATCTTGTATCCATTCCTTGCCAGTCCAGTCGATCAGTTTACCGGGGGCATCATAGCCAATCATTTCCCACCACACCGTCTTTTCTTCGGTAAGAGCAACATTGGTGAAGATCGTATTCCGCCGAATTGTTTCCATTGCATTACGGTTCGAGTCCATATTCGTCCCCGGAGCTACACCAAAAAAGCCTGCTTCCGGATTGATTGCATACAATCTTCCGTCTGGTCCCGGTTTCATCCATGCTATGTCGTCACCAACTGTTTCAACCTTCCAACCAGACAATGTTGGAACGAGCATTGCAAGATTCGTTTTGCCGCATGCAGAAGGAAAAGCACCGGTAATATATTTTACTTCACCTTTAGGATTCGTAATTTTGAGAATCAACATATGTTCGGCAAGCCATCCTTCGTCACGCGCCAATACTGTCGCAATGCGGAGTGCCAGACATTTTTTACCGAGGAGTGCATTCCCACCGTAGCCGGATCCGTACGACCAAATTTCACGTGTTTCTGGAAAATGCGAAATATATTTTTTCTCTATCGGCGCACATGGCCACTTTCCGTTATCTTGTTCGCCGGGACCAAGCGGCTTTCCAACAGAATGGAAACAAGGAATATAAAACCCGTCTGCACCTAAAACGTCTAAAACTTTTGTTCCAACGCGCGCCATAATGTGCATATTTGCTACAACGTACGGAGAATCAGTAATTTGTACTCCAATTTTTGCAATGTTTGACCCAATTGGTCCCATTGAAAACGGAATAACGTACATAGTACGTCCCTTCATACTCCCACGGTATAATTCAGACATTGTCTTCTTTAATGTATCTGGATCAACCCAATTATTGGTAGGACCAGCGTCTTGTTGCGATTGAGAGGCAATATAGGTGCGTGCTTCAACCCGAGCAACATCTGACGGGTCTGACCGGAATAACACACATCCCGGCAAAAGCCACGGATTCAGGGGGGTTGCAAGCCCAGTATCAACGGTGATTTGAATCATGCGATCATACTCTTCTTGAGTGCCATTACACACTTCAACGGTATCAGGGCTCATAAGAGTACATGCCTCTTCGATCCATTTTTTTAAACCGGTATGCTTCAATTCATTAACAGTCATCTATCAAAAACTCCTTTTTTTAAGAACTCAAAGGTATTTAAAAAACAAACACGCTCTGAAGATCAAAAAAATTACAACATAATTTCTTATCAGTATAGTGTATTCCTTGGCAATTAATCAACCAACCATCACTTGACGACTTCAATCATAAAATCCGCATTTTTCAATGGAACTTTGGTATATAGCATTTTTAATCATTTCTTCAAGATCAAGCATCTCATAGTAATTCGTTGCCACGGTAACATTTCCTCTCAATACGGGGTGCTGAGGACTAAACAGTACACAACAATCAGGATATGGTAAAATTGAAATCGGGTAAGTACCTATTCGTACCGCAAGGGCGCTGATACTTTCTTTGTCCATACCAATTAATGGGCGAAATATCGGCATCTTTAATGTACTCTCAGTACATGTGATATTTTCTACTGTTTGGCTTGCAACTTGAGAGAGACTTTCACCGGTGATAAGACATTTAAGGCCCCTTTTTAAGGCAATTTGTTCTGCACAGTGCATCATTGCCATTCTGAGGAGGATCGTGTTCCATTCAAGCGGCGCTTTTTCCTTAATTCGTTGCTGTATCGCAGCGAAGTTGACAAGCCATACATGCATTCCAAGGGTATAGCGCCCAACAATATGGGCAAGGTCAATAACTTTTTGGCGTGATTCGACTGATGTGTACGGATAGCTGTGAAAGTGTACTGCATCAATACCCATGCCCCGTCCCGCCATCATAAAGCCTGCAACCGGAGAATCAATACCACCGGAAAGGAGCAGCAACCCGCGCCCCGCCGTTCCAACAGGAAGTCCCCGCAACCCTCGTACGCTTTTCCCGTATACAAATACCGATTCGCGAACTTCAATGTTAATGACCGCATCAGGCTTTTGTACGTTAATAGTTAAACCCGGAACAGTGTCTTGAACAGCGTCACCGCACTTACAGCAAATACCGTATGAATTGACCGGGAAACTTTTGTCGGTCCGCCGAGCTTCAATTTTAAAACTCCGCAGTCCTTGTGCAAGAATACGGTGCCCTTCCATAACGGCAGCATGACACATTGCTTCTAAGGTTTTTTCACAACTCTGAACTTGTGCCCACCCGCTGATACCAAATACATGATTCAATATTGATTCAACCTGTACGTGCGATTCTTCTTCACAAGAAAGAAAAATCCGCCCCGGTCTAAAAACCAAGAGCATGTTAACGGCTTTGAGCATAGTCTTGATGTTACGTTTCAAAATATGCTCAAATTCCCGCCGGTTTTCCCCTTTTAAGGTTAACTCACCCGGTTTAAGTAAATACGTGATCATTTTTTTTATTTTTTTTCAAGGAATTTCGGCTTTAACACCGTTAAAAGTACCGGAATTACCGTGAGGCTGATAAATGCACTCGTGAACATCGTAAGCGCAACGAGTAAGCCAAAGTTTCCAAGCATCACAAACCGCGATAATATCAGCACAGCAAAACCTGCGCCCACTGAAATAGCGTTGATAATAATGGCGTTTCCTGCAGTATTAAACGTTCTCCACAAAAAATTTTCTCCTCCGGCTTGATATTCACGCTTATAGGATTCGATATAATGGATCGTATAATCAATCCCGACACCAACCGAAATTGCGGCAATCATAGATGTTCCAATATCTAATTTTATTTTAAAAAATCCCATAACAGCAAAATTGATCAAAATTGAAAGTGAAAGCGGAATAATGCCAATAAATCCTGCAATAATAGAGGTATTAGAAACACTAATAATGAGAAATACCATCATCAATGATGTTATAACGGATACCAGTTGTGATTGAACAATTAATTCGTTAATTGAATTCTCAACAAGAGCAGTTCCTCCCACCGTTACCCGCAGATTCTTGGGAAAATTAACCGCAATATAATCATGAATTTCTTTGATAATAATATCGGTGTCTATTTGTCCAACCGTTTGCATTTGTACCGTTGTTTTTATTGCCGTCGGCTGTAACGGATCGTTTGCATACTCAGCAATACTTCCTGAAAGGAGTACTAAATAATTCGATACTAACTGTTGTAATTCTTCGTTTGTTTGTTTGCCGTAGCGTTGCGGCGGATAAGGAATTTCATAGTACGCTGCCCCTTCATAGTTAATGAGTTTTCTTAATTCGTGAACTAAATCGTTGCCATTTAATGGCACCGTATACGCTGCACGGTCAAAAAGCGCAATTAATTCATCGGCTGTATACGAGCGCGGCAGCATATAGGTTGTTTGATCGGTGCTTTCAATGTCAGCACCTTCAGAATCATCAAATGCAATACCGTCAAAGCCGAAACTACTTTCAGCATTATCAAATCCAAAATCACCAAAGCCGAAGTCATTTTCGGCATCATCGAATCCGAAATCACCAAAGCCGAAACCGTCGCTTGACCCGCTATCGTCAGAAGCGTTAGAGACAAGAGGAGCAAGTCCGGACGGGTCTTCGCCGGTATTAAAAATCTGGTTGATGCGTTTAATTAAATCGGTAAACCCCATCGTTTTTCCCACGTTTTTAACGCGGGTCATTAAGTAGGTATTTAAAGCATCAATAGCGCGAAGGGAATCCGGACCTAACAGTATCTCTGCACTGTCGGCTTCCACAACAATAGACACAACTTTGGAACCGCCGAATTTTTCACGGATAAATTTATCAGAACGGCTCACGTCAGTAGAATCTCTAAAATATTCAACCATAACATTATCAATAATCAGGTGCGATAAGCCGTACAGCGCAATTATTAAAATAATGCCGGTACCTACGAGTACTGTTATTTTCTTGTTGGCAAGAGCAGTTAAAGCGTTACTCAGTATATGCGACTCGCTGCGTTGTTGTTTTTTCTGAACGAGTTCCGGCATAAGACGCGGACCGCGGAGGATAAACAACGCGGGGATAAGGGTAACCGCAATAACAAACGAAGTAACAACGCCGAAACTTGCAAAAATACCGAATTCCCGAATAGGAACAACGCGGGTAAAACAAAACGAAACGAAGCCGACAAACGTGGTTAATGCGGCAAGAAAAATAGGTTTTCCTATTTTCATTAATAATGTGATAATTAAATCAATGTGTGCTTTGTTATCTAAGGAAGCTTTTCCGCGATCCTTTAAATAGTGCGTTACCACGTGAATGCCGTAGGCGCTTCCGACAGCAACGAGAATAACCGGTAATACCGTTGATAAAATAGTTAATTTGATATGAAAAAGCGGCATTGCTCCCACTGCCCACACGGTCGCAATGACCACGGTTAAAAGCGGTAAACAGACGGCGGTTAAACGCCGGAATGAAAAGAAAAGCACGGTGAGTACCACGATGATAACGAGGGGAACGAGGAGTATTAAATCGGCATTTACCGCTTCATTAATAGTGGCGCTCAATACCGGCATACCGGCTACATACACGTCGGCACTGCCTTTAAACATGTCACGGGCAATATCCCGAATGCGTAAAAAACTTTCAACAACTTCTTTATTTCCTGCATCGTCCGCATCGATATCAAGGGGGATGATGAATTGTGTTGCGGTCCAATCGTCGGAAATCAGTGTTCGTTTATAGAGATCCCATGACAAAATACGGCGGCGTAACTCAGCAATTTCTTCGTCCGTGCCGGCAAAATCAGGACTGATCAGTTCTTCTGCCACAATGGCGCCGTCCGGACTGACCGTTAAATAATCAGCATTGACAATAGAATTAATAGTACCGACAATTTCAATTTCATCTTCAATTTTTACCCTGTATTCACGGATTAATTGCAAAAATGCCGGGTCAAATATCGTACCGTACGGACGTTCAAGTCCCACTAAAATAAACAGCGAACTGCCGAATGTTTCATCTATTTCTGCAGAGATCACCCGTGCCGGTTCATCGACGGGTACAAACCGTAAATTATTATTATCCAATTGAGCGCGCGGAAACTGCGCTGCAAAAAAAAGGGTGATAGCCCCAATGACACACACAATAACTACCGGTCTGCTCATAAGCCGCCGAAAAAATCTTTCCATACTTCTCTCCAATAGAAAGAGCATACAAGTTTTCATGAAAAAAAGTCTAGTTAAGCAGGAGTACTCCCTATCCTTACTAATAAAGAAGAAAACTCGCTGTATGGCTGCTGCTTTTATTCAAAGATCTGTCCCCGTTGGGGTTTGTCTCTTTTGTGGTTGTCCTCTTAGGGTCTGTCCCCTTAACAAAAAAAAGCGGCTCTGCCGAGCCGCTCCTTCATACGCGCATGCGTATATTAGTCATTAGCAAATGTTACATCGCTCCAGTCAATAATAACTGTGTATGGGTCTTCGCTACCATGCGTTATTTCCAGCGTAGCTTTTTTCTCAGTTATGACATCGCCCGCAATGAGTATGCTTAAAGTTTCACCGGTAAGATCGCCCACGTAGCTTCTCTCTTTTGAGTGGGTACCGTCATTCGCTATAAGAATAGCACCGCTTTCGCCTGTAAAGTCCGGGTTATTATATCCGGCTGCACCCTTGTACAGGAGTAAGGATGGGTTTGTTTGCTTAATGGTGGTGCCATTGGTTCCGAACAGCCCTTGAATCGAGATCGCGGAATACTTTGTCGGTATCCCTGCTGCACTAAACTGTGCAACATTAAAAAAGCTTGTCAAGCCTGCCGGAATCCCTGTTGCAAGAGGACCTTCACTGCTCAAAACAATGGTGGTAACACCGGTCAATTGGCTCTTCTTGGCAGATTCAATGCTTAATCCTGAAGGATTAACGACCTTGCCTTCTTCTGTTGCGGGAAGATTGTAGTCATTAACATCATCAAACGCTTCCTCCCACTGGGCATATACCGTGATGTTTGCCGTTACGGGGGTTGCAGCTGTGAATGCTGTACCCTCACCGCTTGCTAAAGTATTCCACCCTACGAGATCGTAACCGGTTCTAGTGGCAGTTGCCAATTCGCCAACGGCTGTTCCCGAAGCGACCGTTTTGGTTGCTGGATCTGCTGCGGTTCCACCGTTGCTGTTAAAGGTGACGATGTGGTTTTGTATCCACTGTGCGTATACCGTGATAGACGCATCTACAATGGTTGCAGTTGTGAATGCTGTACCCTCACCGGTTGCTAAAGTATTCCACGCTACGAAACCGTAACCCTCTCTACTGACAGTTGGCAATTCGCCAACGGCTGTTCCCGAAACGACCGCTTTGGTTGCTGGATCTGCTGCGGTTCCACCGTTGCTGTCAAAGGTGACGGTGTAGGTAGTAGCGCCGGAATTTGCTGTCCACTTGGCATATACCGTGATGTTTGCTGTTACTTTGGTTTCAACTGTGAATGCTGTACCGCCACCGTTTTTCTGAGTATACCAGCCGCCGAACAGATAACCGGTTTTACTGACAGTTGGCAATGCGCCAACGGCTGTTCCCGAAGCGACCGTTTTGGTTGCTGGATCTGCTGCGGTTCCACCGTCGCTGTCAAAGGTGACGGTAAAGGTAGTGGATGCTGGTTGTTCTGGATCGTCGTCTTTGCAGGCGGTAACCAACAGTCCGGTGAGCGCAATCAGCGCAATGATAAAAAGACTCTTTTTCTTCATAGAGTCCTCCTCAAGAAGATATTATCCAACAACGTTGGATATTTATGATAAAGAGGAGAACACGTAATACGTTGACTGTTTTGGTATTTTTATACTATGTTTGTCAATGTACTACGTGTACGATTTACCGTAGTCAGCTTGGTTTGGGAACTGTATCTGGCTACGGTCCTCTTTAAAAGACACGCAGAAATATAAATAACGTTACTTTTTGTTATCTGTAAAGTACTATACTGTGTAATTCATGTTTCGTCAAGATTATCTTTCAATTTATTTTTAACTTTTTTAATAATCAGACTTCAAGGTCTATCCCCAAGAAAGCTTTTTCGTCTGCAAGGGGCAAGGTCTGTCCCCATAACCTCCGCTCGCAGCTAATTCTGAGTCGCTCGCAGCTAATTTTGACTCGCTCGCAGCTAATTCTGAGTCGCTCGCAGCTAATTCTGAGTCGCTCGCAGCTAATTCTGAGTCATTCTTAGCTAATTCTGAGTCATTCTTAGCTAATTCTGAGTCATTCTTAGCTAATTCTGAGTCATTCTTAGCTAATTCTGAGTCATTCTTAGCTAATTCTGAG
>JAISSB010000063.1 GCA_031273325.1 Treponema sp.
GGTTTCGGTTCCAATGAGCAACCGGTTTCGGTTCCAATGAGCAACCGGTTTCGGTTCCAATGAGCAACCGGTTTCGGTTCCAATGAGCAACCGGTTTCGGTTCCAATGAGCAACCGGTACCCGCTTCAATGAGTAACTGGTTTCGGTTCCATAAAGGTCTGTCCTCATTGAATCTATCTGTTGATTCAGAGGTCTGTCCCCGTGACTTCTGTTGCTCTATGGTGTATTATATCTACTGTGAATATTGAAATTTTGGATACAACGCTCCGTGACGGAGTACAGGGAGAGGGTATTTCCTTTTCGATTGACGATAAAATTGCTATTGTTCGTGCGCTTGATGAATTAGGAATCGCTTTGATCGAAGCAGGTAACCCAGGAAGTACCCACACCGATAGAACATTCTTTCAGAAACTAAAGACAGTGCATTTAACTGCTTCAACGGTTTGTGCATTTGGTGCCACGCGGAAAAAGGGAATCACAGCCGCCGAAGACACTGCTCTTCAGCAATTACTGAAAGCAGAAACTGATACCGTTGTTATTTTTGGAAAAGCGTGGGACTTTCATGTACGAAATGTATTGAAAGTAAGCCTTTCAGAAAATCTGTCTCTGATCTATGAAACAATTACATTTCTTTGTGAACATGGACGGAACGTTATTTTTGATGCGGAACATTTCTTTGATGCGTGGAAAGATAATCAAACGTATGCACTATCAAGCATTCAAACAGCATTCGAAGCAGGAGCAGTACGAATTGTACTGTGCGATACCAATGGAGGGACTTTTCCCAATGAACTATCTGCCATTATCAATACCGTTTTAGAAGAGGCACCGTATATGCGCCAGTGTCTGGGTATTCATGCACATAATGATACGGGAATGGCATGTGCAAATTCAATTATGGCGGTTCAAGCAGGCTGTACCCATGTGCAGGGAACACTCCTTGGTTTTGGAGAACGGTGCGGAAACGCTCCGCTTGCTGTCGTTATCCCTAATCTTGCATTAAAACTTAACTACCCATGTATAGATCCGGGAAAATTGGAACATTTGACGGAGCTTTCGCGGCGCATTGCAGAAATTGCCAATATTAGTATACCGAACACTATGCCATACATAGGAAAACATGCGTTTTCCCATAAAGCAGGTATGCATGCAGACGGAATATTGAAAAACCCGCGCTCTTTTGAGCATATTGCCCCTCACCAAATCGGTAATAACCGGCACTTTTTGATTAGCGAGGTAAGCGGACGTTCCATTATTGCAGAACGGGTCAAAGCAATTGACCCTACCGTCACGCGAGACAGCCCTTTTATTGCGTCATTGATAAGCCGAATCAAAGCTCTTGAAGCTGAGGGCTGGCAGTTTGAAGGAGCTGATGCAAGTTTTGAGTTGCTGATCCGCCGCGAACGTGGCCTTTTTAAATGTCCTTTCTTTAATCTGTTAGCGTACCGTGTTTCAAGTGAACATCCGCCGGCAGAAGCGCTTGCTTGTTCGCACGCATGGGTAAAAGTTCAAGTTGACGGCATTGCAGAAATTGCTGCAGCTGAAGGATACGGTCCGGTACATGCGCTTGATGGGGCGCTCCGGAAAGCGCTTATGCGCTTTTATCCTCAACTCGAACAAGTCCGGTTATCTGATTTTAAAGTACGAGTCATTGACGGTACCGAAGCGACAGCCGCACGGGTACGGGTGTTGATTGAATCATTCAGTCCCATTAATTCGTGGACCACGGTAGGTGTTTCTGAAGACATTATCGATGCAAGCCGAGCTGCACTCATTGATTCTATTGATTACGCTTTATTCTTTTTTGAAAAAACTACGGTTGAAGAACCAACGTAAATGAACCACCCCGTTGAGTTTGGATCCCTTGCGATCCTAATTTTATAGGATAAAGTATTAAATTTTTTTCCTCGGTTGATTCTACTGTGTATAGCTCGCGGGGTTTTGAATCGGGGCGTAACTCTAATACCTGCTGATTATTCAACCTATAAAAGCTATACTTTCCCTTTTGAGTCGTTGTACCGGAAACTAAAAAGTATGAACCGTCAAGAGAAAAAGTTAATTTTCCTATAGTTCCTTGATACTGTGCTTGTATAGTTGAAGCATTGACGGTAGGCACGCTCTGTTCTGTTTCTCGTTCGGAGCGTTGGTAAGAACCGTCCCATGAGGTACCTATTCCCATTTTAAGTTGTACGTCCTCTGCTACCCGCATTCGTATACGATTAAGAGATTCAAATTCAATAAAGATATTCCGTTTGAGGGTTGTTATTCGATTATTACTTGTTGCAATATTTATGCCATTTGCTTGTACGGTACCATTAACCCAATTAAAAAGTTGTTCAATATCTCCGTCATAGAAAATAATTTCTTGTTCTTTGGAATCAAAAAAAATATATTGTTTTACTCCTTGCTGATTAACCATAGACCATAATCCGTCAATAAATCGTTCCCCGGCTTTCCTGCCCCCATTCCGGACCTCTTGTAATTTTTGTTGTTCAATAGCAGTTCCGGCAATTTTGACAGATGCTCGTTGTTCGTACTGTTCAAGCTCTGGATTATATTGATACCGTGTTTCCATGGAATCAAGCGTCGTTGTTCCTTCTGGATCATATCCACGCGCAACGATAGAAAAACTTTGCCCCGGAGCAGTTCCATTATGATACGCCGGCCTGCGCTCGGTTTTTTCAATGCTAATAGTCCCTTCAATGGCAAGATTGGCAATTTTTTTCCATGGAGTGAGTTGCTCTGCCGCTCCATAAAAAACAGTTAATGTTTGTTGGCTGCCTTTCATACCGCGTACTAGAATGGACGGTTGATGAGTTCCTAAGATATCAAGCATTTCAATCTGTACTGGTGGACGCGTTGCCTCAGTTACCGCTGTCCATAGACATATTAATTGCTTTGTTTCTTCGTCAAAATCACAATAGTCTATGTACACAGGAGCTTCATACGTTTGCAAATCAGTAGTGCGCCGATATGCAACGATATATTTTTCGGTGTCGTTCTGAGCCCATTTGAATGTATTGAGCGTTGCTTCGGTGTTGAAATCTCCGGCCGAAAGTACGGCTGGACTATCAGTACTGAGTACTGTTTGTTGATCTGATTTTGAAGGTACGCGTGGCATTTGTGATAAAACCCATGCAGCGCCGGCTGTTGCAAGGAACATAACGATGGTCAAAGTGTTAACAGTTATACGCACAATACCAATATACTCTGTATGTTCTTCTCATTCAATGATATTTCACAGAAAGTTGAGCTTAAAACTTAAGCGCTGACTCGAGGTTTAATAACAGAAAATCCACAGTATGGAATCAATGCGTCTGGAATACGAACACTGCCGTCTATTTTCTGAAAATTCTCCAAAATAGCAATTAAAGCGCGTGAAACTGCTATTGCTGTGCCGTTAAGCATAAAAACAAAACGGTTTTTACCGTCTTCATCTTTGTATCGGACGTTGAGCCGCCGTGACTGATAATCAGTACAATTTGAAGTTGAAGTTATTTCTCCCCATTCACCACCGTTTCGACCGGGCATCCAAGCTTCTAAATCCCATTTTCGGTACGCAGGAGCGCCAAGATCACCGGTACACGTGTCAACGACCCGGAAAGGAATATCCAATGTAGAAAAAAGTTCTTCTTCGATGTCTCGTAATTCTCTGTGAATTTCTTCAGCTTGATCGGGCAAACAGCAAACAAACATTTCTACTTTGGTAAATTGATGAACACGGTACAAACCTTTTGAAAATTGTCCAGCTGCCCCTGCTTCACGCCGAAAACAGTGCGATAACCCCGCCATACGAATCGGCAAAAGGTTCTTTGCTAGAATAGTATCAGCATAATACCCTCCAAGGGTAATTTCTGCTGTTCCAACGAGACACGTTTTCTCATCTTCAATAGTATACACATTTGACTCAGTGCCGCGCGGGTTAAAACCAATTCCTTCTAAGATAGATTCTTTTGCAATATCAGGAGTAATAAATGGAGTAAAAGTATGTTTTTTAAGAGTGTCCAATGCATAACGAATAAGCGCCAGCTCAAGAAACACTCCCTCATTTTTTAGATAATAAAATTTCGTACCTGCAACAGCGGTTCCGCGATCAAAATCGACAATGTCCAGTGCTTGCCCAAGTTGTATATGATCTTTTGGTTCAAAATCAAAAAGTATCGGCTCTCCAACGCGTTTTACTTCAAGATTATCTTTATCTTCTTTTCCAATAGGAACATCATTATGCGCCATATTAGGAATACAGCGTGCTTCTTTTTCTAATGCGGTTTCAATATGTGTTAACGCTGCTTCAGCTTCAGTAATGCGTTCTTTGAGATTCTTACCTTCTTCAATAAGTTTAGAACGTTCCACGACGTCCAAACTTCCTTTCATGCATGCAGCATTTACATTACGTTGCTGTTGTAGTGCTTGCAATGTAGTGCGTGCTTCACTGCGTGCATGATATAGTTGTACGACCGTGTCCGCGTCCGCTTGCATAAACCGGTTTTTAATATTTTTCTTGACTTCCTCAAGATGTTCGACGATAAAAGTGTAATCAAGCATGGATGGTACTGTAGCAAATACATAAGATTATTTCAACAGCTTATCCATAGCTGCTTGAAGACTAACCTGTATATATCTCCGTACTTTAATCAGCTCGCTTGGACTTGTCCGGTTGGTAAAAAGAATTACGTATATCTTAACATTAGATTCCATCCGCGAACCAAACAGAATACCGTCTGCCTTAAGAAGTATTCCATGCAATTTCATTTGAATATTATCAATATGAGCATCAGGTTCAAAGAGTGGATCAACGTCAAACGTACATGAAAAACCAACAATACTCAGATCCTTAATGGTTCCATAGATAAAACGTCCGTTGCATGGAATGTTAAGCGAAGCCATTGTTTCACTATCTGGTCTTGCACGAACATACCGTCGTTTCCCTTTAGCGTCAGCAGCTTTGAGAATATCTATTACTTGAGCAAGTGTTTGTTTAAGATCAGAGTGAATCACAATAAATCCACAGGAAACTTTCAAGGTATAGAGATATTTTTTACGTAACTCTACATTATTACTCGTTGAAAGTATACCAATATCAAGCGTTTTAGTAACGGGACCAGCAAGAATATCCCTAATAAAATTTTCCCACTGTCCACCTGGTAATGGCTCATCAATATCTGCTAAGATTATTGAATATGGAAATTTTTCAAGAACATTAATAAAATGCTTATGGTTCCGAATACTGTATACCTCGAATTCCTGCTGCGCCAATTTATCAATAATTTCAGTTTGAATTACATTTGATGGATATAAAAAGAATATATTTCTTCCCAATCTTTCTACACTGTTTTCACTTTCCATAGAATGCTATTCTAAATCAAACGGTTGAACTATTCAAGCCTTTTAAATTAAAAATGCCCGGTTAACCGGGCTTTTTTAAAGCTTTAATATTAACTATTGAAGAAGTTGCAATACTGACTGTGTTGATTGATTTGCCTGTGCCAACAGTGCAGTTCCAGCCTGGCTGAGAATTTGATTCTTGGTATAATCGACCATCTCATTTGCCATATTAGTATCACGAATTCTGGACTCAGAAGCTTGCAGATTTTCTGCTCCGATATCAATACCACGAATTGCATGCTCAAGCCGATTCTGGTACGCTCCAAGATCCGATCGCTGTTTGCTTACTTTTCTAAGAGCTTCGTCAAGGGTACCGATAGCACGGTTTGCACTGTCAACCTCGGACAAAGAAAGAATAGTATTATCACCGATGTCACGGATGCCTAAACCTGTAGCAGTTATGGTACCAATGTATACCCGTTCTCGCTGATCCATATTTGCACCAATGTGCAGCCACAAAGAGGCTGTAACGACATTTTCGCCTTCTACACGTCCAAAACGACCGGTGATCAAGTTCATACCGTTAAATTGAGCATGAGAAGCGATACGATCAATTTCGTCAATTAATGCAGATACCTCAATTTGAATGTATGTCCGATCTTCGGCGGTATAAATACCGTTTGCAGATTGAACTGCCAGTTCACGGAGCCGCTGCAAAATATCTTGAGATTCTTGCAGATATCCTTCGGTAGTCTGAATAAAGGAGATACCATTCTGTGCGTTAGCGGACGCTTGGTTAAGCCCACGAATCTGACTGCGCAATTTTTCGGAAACGGCAAGTCCGGAAGCATCGTCACCAGCCTTGTTAATACGCAAACCACTGGACAGTTTCTCAATATTCTGGTTGATTTTGCTCTGAGTAACTTTCAACGACCGCTCTGCAAACATCGCACTCAAGTTGTGATTAATAATCATTAGTTTTTTTTCTCCTCCTTGGATAATTTAAACTAAAACAACGTTTCAGTTTTATAGCTGAATTCCACTCCCTTGGTATTCCGCTTTACCTTCCTTAAACAGTTAAGGGATAGGTTAAAAGCACACCACAAGTTTTATACCCAGCTTGTACTAAATTTCGGCATAATTAGCTTTTTTTTTAAGTTAAACTTTTATGCTTTCTTTACATATAACCAAATTTTTTCATTTGTGTCAAGCTAAGAGAACAGTTACGAAAAACTAGAACGAACTACGCGAAACCCAAGATAATTAAACTTTAAATTTGGAAGACTGTATCCACGGAAAGCAGAACGCATCACCTGACTGGTGCTTCCCCAACTTCCCCCGCGCCAACACCGTTGAGAACCTTCTGAAGCGCCGCTTGGATCCGTTTGTGTGGTTGTACTGTATACTCCATACCAATCCCAACACCAATCCCATACGTTACCGTAGATATCATACAGTCCCCATGGATTCGGCGGATAGCTTCCAACCGGTGTTGTTTTTCTGATTTTTCGGTCAAAATTCGCCTGATTCGTATTAAGTATGTACCCGGTATAATAGGGGAATTTTGTTCCGGCGCGGCACGCATATTCCCATTCTGCTTCTGTTGGTAAACGGTAACCGTTTGATTTTTTATCCCACTGAACATACGTACCTTCAATGATATAGGCAGGGTTTAATCCTTCTTGAATACTCCGTTTGTTACAATAGTTGATCGTATCATACCAACTAACCGTTTCAACTGGGAGATTTTCCCCTTGAAAACCACTTGGGTTGACCTGCATAAGCGCTTCATATTCTTCTTGCGTTACTTCGCACGATGCCATGAGAAAACTATGTACGGTTACGGTATGTTGTATCTCGTCCCTCTTTCTAAATTTTTCCGTGGCATTACTTCCCATTAAGAATTTACCGCCCTGAATTGTAATAAATTCACTTTTCAAATTCTCCTCCTCACAATTAAAGAGATACTGTGTATTATAAACCTAATTGGATTGACGGTGAATTTTATTTAATGTCGAGCTGCTGAAGTTATTTTCTATTTTTTGCTTACTCAAAATATTGCAGAACGGTGAAGAAGGAGCGCATCTGCAAGAACAAGAGCGGTCATCGCTTCAACGACCGGCACGGCGCGGGCTACGAGGCATATATCATGACGACCACCAATGTCAAGATTTATACGGGCACCGAAGCGATCAACCGTTTGTTGTGTTTGCGCTATAGACGGAACAGGTTTGAAAGCAACACGAAATTCCAGCGGACTACCAGTACTAATTCCGCCAAGTATACCTCCTGCATTATTTGTTTGATAACGAAGCGAGGGAACACCAGGGTGCAATGGAATACTGTTTTGATCGTTAATGGGACAGTCATTTTCTGTTGAACCGTAGTGAGCAGCACTTTCAAAACCACTCCCAAACTCAATAGCTTTTGCAGCTCCTATTGAAAGTATTGCTGCGGCGAGACGGGCATCTAATTTATCAAACACAGGATCTCCAAGTCCCGGAGGCACACCGGCTACAGAACATTGAACAATACCGCCCGCACTGTCTCCGCGGTCTTTAATTTGTTTTAAGGTTTCGGACACTTGCTTTGCCGTTAAAGCGTGGGGCATCGCTAAACCGTTTTTTTCTGCTTCCGTAAAATCTAATGCTGAGTCAGGAGGAATAGCTATTCCCGCGATAGCAGAAGCCCATGCGCGCACTGTTATTCCGTGCGCGCTTAACAAAACTTTTGCAACTGCTCCGGCAGCGACGCGGCTCACTGTTTCACGACCTGAACTCCGCCCTCCTCCCCGGTAATCGCGCACCCCAAATTTAGCTTCCCATGTCCAATCAGCATGCCCAGGACGGTAACAATCTTTGATTTGTTCATAATCGGTACTGTGGTGATCGGTATTCCGGATTAATAGTGCAAGCGGGCTGCCTAACGTTATTCCTTCAAATATACCGGAAAGAATCTCTGCTTCGTCTGCTTCATTACGCTGTGTCGAACCTACTGTGTGACCTGGTCTCCGGCGGTTTAATTCACGGGCAATAGCTTCGTTTGTGACCGGCAGTCCCGCGGGACAGCCGTCAATAACACAACCACACGCAGGACCGTGTGACTCTCCAAACGTTAATACCCGGAACAATGTTCCAAAACAATTACCGGACATTGTTTTGAAACAGAACAACACCCGGAAGCGGTTTCAATTTTTTGAAGTTGATATATTTGAAGGGGTGAATATCTAAAACATTAGGAAACCAACCGTCCAATTCGCTCGTATCAATGATGTTGAGTGCCGGATTATGGTAAATAGGGAGTACTGATCCACGGTCAAGCAACAGCTGTTCAGCTTCAGACAGTACTTTGAGTCGTTGCTCTCCTTCCAATACCATTGACTGTTCTAGCAGTGTTTCATAATCAGAATCATTATGCTTTGCATCGTTGAGATTTGAATCATGCCGCCACATCTGCAAAAACGTATACGGGTCGGCAAAATCTCCAATCCAGCTCGTTGCTCCAATAGTGTAATCATCTTTTTTGAGAGAATCAAAATACTGATTGTAGGGAATCACGGTAACGCGGACGGGAACTCCAAGCTCTGCCCATTCTGAAACCATTAA
This sequence comes from Treponema sp., assembly GCA_031273325.1. Taxonomy (GTDB): domain Bacteria; phylum Spirochaetota; class Spirochaetia; order Treponematales; family Breznakiellaceae; genus BOBG01. The sequence continues at coordinate 8,931 of JAISSB010000063.1, forward strand.
ACCCACTATTCGTTGTGCATCCTGAGAAGGAGTAATTTTTATTACCAGTTCGGGCAGCCCAAACCCTTGAGGAAAGCCTGCTTCGGCAAGCAACCGTGTTGCCTCTTCACTGTCGGTCGTGTCCAAACCGTTAATAGACGGATATCCTGAAAAAGGATAGATCAGCGTTTTGGCCGGCTGCATATAAATACTGCGAATTTCTTTCCATGGAACGGCAAGCGCCAATGCCCGGCGAACCCGGTAATCGTTCCACGGCGGTGCGGCAGACCGGATAAAATAATAGTATGTTGCAAAAAGGGTGTTGACTGTGATACCTGAACGGTCGGTCAAAGCATCAATAGCAACATCTCCTGCAATCCAGCGCGCCTCTCCCGTATTCCACATTGCAGAAGAAAGCATTGCATCATCGGTAAATTTAAACATTAAGGTATTGAGGGCAACATTGGCTAAATCCCAGTAATACGGATTTTTAACTAAAACAAAGGTATCTTCGGTTTGTTCCCGAATATAAAACGGTCCATTGGAGAGCGGAGATTGCCGAGACCAATCAGGATTATTAAGCATAGAAGGGTGGATAGGAGAAAATGAATGGTGACACAGCATACTGGGGAAAAAAGCAGCAGGAGAAACCAACCGTACAGTTAATATTTTACCGTCGGCACTGATCCCTACTTTTGACGGGTCTTTAAGCTGTCCGGTACGGAATTCCCGCGCTCCTTCAATAATATCAAACAATGACGAATAGGGAGAATTTCGGGAAGGATCGAGCAGCGAAAGCCATGCAGAACGAAAATCTTCCGCTTGAACCGGGTCTCCATTCCAATATTTAGCATCTTCACGCAAGGTAAACGTCCATACTTTTTTATCACGGGAAAGATCCGACCGTTGAGCCAATGCGCGCACCGGCGACATAGTGACCGGCTGATATGTGTACAATCCTTCATAGAGTGCGGTAAATATTTGCGCTTCGCTTGCAAGGAATGATTTTCTGACATCTAATTCGACATTATCTGTCGAAAAAACAACCGTCAGTTGATCCCGAATCTGCGCACGCGGCCGTGTTTCTGCATAATCTGGAACTTCCTGAGCAAAAAGTTTTGCTGTAAACAAAAGTCCTGCTATAATAAGCATCTTTTTCATTATGTATCTCTCCTTAATCAAGCTACTCTATTTGAATGCCGAGTCTCTTAAATTGTTCTTGTTCTTCTTTTTGAGAAGTATAATCATGATATTTATCATTTGCACGCATAAAAGCGTTTTCTATTGCGGTAAGTTCTGGCTTGATGCCTTTTATCTTACTTCTATCTGCTTCATCAACATTTTTCTTGAAATAATCATCCAATACGGTTAGTTTACGGTGAAATGCTTTAATATCTTTAATACTTTTTTCTAAAAAGCTGATAAGCTGTTCGTCTGACATCGTTTCTAACCGTGCGGCAGCATCTTGACGGCTGCTGATTGCCGATAAATTCCTTATTTTTTTATTTAAATCCGTCCTGAATACCGTAAAATCAAACTGTTCGCGGATGATATTTCCCGTTTCATTGTCAGCATACACAAGGTCGTAGATCGTTAAGCCCAAATCTTGGTTGAGCATCTGTTTTATAATACGTTTAATTTTGGTGAGCAGACTTACCTTTTTTTGCTCCAATAGCGTTTCATTGTCGTCCAGCTTTGAAGCAATATCAACGAATGATGAAACGGTTGAAGCGATAGCAATCACACCGTCCACAAGATAGGTCTTGTAAGGAACAACAGCTTTGACTACTTCTTGAGGCTTTTTTTCGTCAGGAACCGCAAGTGTTTGCAATACTTTTGATTGAAGCGTTGCAGCGCTTTGACCGTAATCTTCACGGATGAGTTCTTCAACCCATTCTTTATAAAAGGGCTTTCCGGGCAGAAGTTCATTGTATTTTTTCTTAATCTGTGCAAGCGTGGGCGTTGTAGTATACTCATTGGTAACCGTTTGCCGCATGTGCAGTTTGTACGTTTCCCTATTGAAATCAGATATCATCTTCAGCGTATTGATAATTGATGTCGTTACCTGACTAAGGGTTGAAATTGCCCGATTAATCGATGTAGTACTGATATTATCACTGCCGGTGCGTATTGCATTCGTTATTGCAGCAACAGCACGGGTATTCGGATTTGTCGACTTTGCATGCAAACTATTCCATTCTATGTATTTTATTAAGGCGACCATGTTCTTTATTCTATTAATAGTAAGGAAGTCAACAGTAAATTGATAAAAATTCACAATAAAATCAAGCTGATCGTCATAATTTGAAAGCCGTACACTCATAATTTCCCGCCGTTCAGTTTCAGGAAACTGCTCTGTATCCGGAATTTTAATATCAGTCAGTTTTGCTTCCCCTTTATACGGATCTTCGGTAATAAGTCCCTTTTTAAGGTACAAGCTGTACAATGCTGAAAACGATGTCTTTAATGAATGTAAGTCATTCTTCATTATCTCTAATTGAGAACTTTCAAGCCACACCTGCCGCGCATTGAGCGCAGCAGCAAGTTTGTTCTGATAATCATCATTCATATAAACCACCCAATCACAAGCTATCTCTCCGTGTATAGTATGCAACAAAAAAGTAAAGAATTACAAGAGTATACCAGCAGATTTGACCTTTTTTATGGAAAAAAGAAAACCCATAGGCTCGTCCTGTGGGATGCAATTCCTTGTAAAGAGTTTCATGATGTGGTAGCATATTCCTATGGAAGTTGCCTTTCACGTGAGAACAATAAAAGCACTACTTCTCCTCTCTGAAGAACAGAAAACCTTCGTTCTCGACACGATGAAGCAAGCAGCACAAGTGTTTGCACTGTTTGTGCAGCTTGCAAACGAACACCACTCAACTTCCTATACCCATCTCCACAAGTTTGGCTATACTCTCGCAAAAACGCTCAGTCCAGACCTCCCAACAGCGCTCCTGCAATCGACGGCACAACAAGCCCTCGCTTGTGTGAAATCGTGGAACTCCAATCATAAAACACAGCAATGGCAATTCAAAGGCTCTAAAAAAGCACAACAGCTCTCTCTCAATAAACTCTGCCTTTCTCGGCGGGGAAATCTCACTACCTTCTCATCGGTCGGAGGAAGAATACGAGTCTTGCATGACATTCCCCAGTGGTTCATAAACCGGTATCACATACTTCATACCAATGATGTTCAAGCGGGACAATTAAAATACCATACCAAACGGAAGGTGTTTTATCTGTGTCTGCAATATCGGGTTCAATCTCA